>NZ_JASSVN010000014.1:0-101479 GCF_030540945.1 Marinobacter sp. SS8-8
AAAGGGTGACGCAGGCCTGCAAACTGCGATGCAGTCGGCATAAAGTCGGCGAAAATAGACAAATTGACTCACCTGGCTGGGTGGGTCACCTTGAAAACACGCCGTTTATGGACGGAAACTAACTAGCACGGCCTGCATCAGCGCCTTGAGCGGTTCATCCCCGCGAGCGCGGGGAACGGGCCCCCTTGCCCACCAGCCCCGCTGCCTGAGCCGGTTCATCCCCGCGAGCGCGGGGAACGGTTTTTGTGCCAGCCGGACCGCCTTTAACACTACGGTTCATCCCCGCGAGCGCGGGGAACGGTACGACCAGCGTAGCCGGGGCCGGGCCGATGCCGGTTCATCCCCGCGAGCGCGGGGAACGGCGATACGTACAGGTTGAAGCGCGCGGCTATGACGGTTCATCCCCGCGAGCGCGGGGAACGGTCGAACGTGGCTGATAAAGCCGTCCAGGTTTTCGGTTCATCCCCGCGAGCGCGGGGAACGGGTTTCTTTGCATGTTTGCCACGTGGTTTAATCCGGTTCATCCCCGCGAGCGCGGGGAACGGCATGGACTCGTCAACCAGCTTGCCCGGGTTTTCGGTTCATCCCCGCGAGCGCGGGGAACGGAGGAAGTCGAGGGCTTCCGCGTCCCACTGCGTCGGTTCATCCCCGCGAGCGCGGGGAACGGAGGAAGTCGAGGGCTTCCGCGTCCCACTGCGTCGGTTCATCCCCGCGAGCGCGGGGAACGGGCAATCGTGGAATAATTGCTGCCCTGGTCCAGCGGTTCATCCCCGCGAGCGCGGGGAACGGTACGTCACCGAGCGAACCGCCGAAATGGCGCACGGTTCATCCCCGCGAGCGCGGGGAACGGAGCTCCAACGAATCCACGATAAAAAACGCCTTCGGTTCATCCCCGCGAGCGCGGGGAACGGCCAGACTGGTGGCGTGACATCCCCACGGTTAACGGTTCATCCCCGCGAGCGCGGGGAACGGACGGTCTGTTCCGGGCTCGTGCGCTGGCACTTCGGTTCATCCCCGCGAGCGCGGGGAACGGGCGCTGTGATGCAACAGGCTGACCTCTATGCTCGGTTCATCCCCGCGAGCGCGGGGAACGGCTGCTGAACGATTCCGGCATCGATATTCAGGGCGGTTCATCCCCGCGAGCGCGGGGAACGGACTGGCCTCCGCCTTCTTGCGCTTGTAGATCTCGGTTCATCCCCGCGAGCGCGGGGAACGGTTCCAAACGCCGAGGGATGTTCAACCTGGACTCGGTTCATCCCCGCGAGCGCGGGGAACGGGTTTTGTAGCCATAGTTGTTGCAACGTGACAACGGTTCATCCCCGCGAGCGCGGGGAACGGGGACAGCGATACTCAGGTTACGCTTTCGGCGCCGGTTCATCCCCGCGAGCGCGGGGAACGGATTCAATATTATGTGTCTAAGACCGATGGTTCCGGTTCATCCCCGCGAGCGCGGGGAACGGAATCAGGCGGTTGGTCATTTGCCGCTTGTCGTCGGTTCATCCCCGCGAGCGCGGGGAACGGGTTGCGCTGCGCTTCGTTCACAAGGTCAAGAACGGTTCATCCCCGCGAGCGCGGGGAACGGCAAGTAAAGCCCGCCACCAGTGCAGAGCCTCACGGTTCATCCCCGCGAGCGCGGGGAACGGCACCGTCTGCCGGTACTCCACCATGGGCAGCCCGGTTCATCCCCGCGAGCGCGGGGAACGGCTCTTTAGCTAGCCAGCGGTGTCCAAAAAACTCGGTTCATCCCCGCGAGCGCGGGGAACGGTCGTATAGGGCCACCTCGCCCTCGGCCAGGTCCGGTTCATCCCCGCGAGCGCGGGGAACGGCCGCTGGGTGTCCACGGTGGTGGCCGGGTACGCGGTTCATCCCCGCGAGCGCGGGGAACGGCGCCAGGCGTCCGCATCCACCGGCGACGTGACCGGTTCATCCCCGCGAGCGCGGGGAACGGAGGTAGCCGGTCACCACCAGCTCGTCGCCCACCGGTTCATCCCCGCGAGCGCGGGGAACGGGGACCCGTGGCCACGGTGATGCTGCCAGCGGCCGGTTCATCCCCGCGAGCGCGGGGAACGGAGCAGCCCGGCCGGGCTGAACGCCAGCAGCTGCGGTTCATCCCCGCGAGCGCGGGGAACGGTTCTCGATCTCCTCCGGGGTCAGGATGGCGCCCGGTTCATCCCCGCGAGCGCGGGGAACGGGTCCCGCGGATTCATGTCCTCGAGCACCCGGGCGGTTCATCCCCGCGAGCGCGGGGAACGGAAAAACAAACTGTCTGACTTGAACGACCACCTCGGTTCATCCCCGCGAGCGCGGGGAACGGTCCTCCAGGAAGGCGCGGCCGGTGGTCTTCACCGGTTCATCCCCGCGAGCGCGGGGAACGGGAGGGCACGTCTTGGGTCTGGGCGTTGGGGTTCGGTTCATCCCCGCGAGCGCGGGGAACGGGCATCCAGGGCGGCGATCAGGGCGTCCCGCTGCGGTTCATCCCCGCGAGCGCGGGGAACGGTGACCGGAGATCATCGGCAGCGCGACGCGCGCCGGTTCATCCCCGCGAGCGCGGGGAACGGTTCTTCATGTTGGGAGTCGCGCTGTGCGTCTACGGTTCATCCCCGCGAGCGCGGGGAACGGCGTCCGTCAGCTGTTCCAGGGCCGTCTTAAACCGGTTCATCCCCGCGAGCGCGGGGAACGGCAGTATGGCGTAAAGCAGGTAACCCACCAGCACGGTTCATCCCCGCGAGCGCGGGGAACGGGATTCTGGTAGGCTCAAACGTTGTTATTGTGGCGGTTCATCCCCGCGAGCGCGGGGAACGGGGCAGCGCTTCCGGCTCCGGTTCGTTTTCGATCGGTTCATCCCCGCGAGCGCGGGGAACGGTCTAATCGTACACCATTGTTTATGAAGACAAAAATAATACCGGCGCATTCCACCGGCACTATTTAGCCCTTAAACGTATATTGAATTTTTAAAGATCCAAAGAAATTCAACTAGTTATCGGATGCAGGTAAAAAACGCACCAATCGAAGACCATCATGGTTGATCGGTACACGGCGGTTTCCCCCGAAGGTCTGGAACTCAAATCCAGATTCGTGGTTGCTGGCCCAGGCCATTGCTACGTTACCCTCCTCAGCCAACTGCCCTACTTGCTCCCAAATCATTTCTCGAATGCGCCTGCTGACATCACCAACGTAAACTCCAGCTCGAACTTCCAGAAGCCAAACGGCAAGACGCCCCCTGAGTCTCGGCGGAACATTTTCAGTAACTACAACCAACATGGCCATACTATTGGCTCCGGTGGCCGGAATCACCGATGGACTCGGGTTCCGGAATTGCCGGTGGCTGACTATCAGGTGGGGGTTCCGGTGGTTCAATACCACCAGCCTGAAGAACATCTTCGATCAATGGAATCAAGCGCTTTAATAAGCGTGTTTGGCGAAATGCATCCCGGCAGGCTATGCGAACCTGCTGGTCAGGCTTGGCGGGAGATGTGGATGCTACTTTGAATGCAGCCGGCACCACCGTTTCAAACTTAACCAGGTCGGCGATGTCGTAAACAAAACTCTTCGGCTTTCCAGAATGAAGAAAGCCAATCGCTGGTGCGTAGCCGGCAGCGAGTATCGCTGCTTCCGTAACTCCATACAGGCAAGCGGTCGCAGCTGACAAGCATTTGTTAACCGGATCTGAGCTGTTCCAGTTACTGGGATCATACCGGCGCCCATCCCACTTGACCCCATACTGTTTTGCAAGAGCTTGATACAGCTTCCTCACTCTGGCGCCTTCAATCCCCCTCAACTGGTTGACAGAGCGCCTCAGCGGCGCTTCTTCTCCAAAACGGATTTCAAACATGCGACGAACCACTTTCAGTCGCAATGAATCATCCAGTGCAAGTTGGGCCTGGTAGAGCAGCCGGTCAGAACGAGCTCCGCCGGGCTGCCCGGCGGAGTATAGGCGCACGCCTGCCTCTCCAACCCAGATCATCAGGGTGCCCACCGTTGATGCAAGTTTTACGGCTGCATGAGAGACCCGTGTGCCAGGTTCCAGTAATAGACACGCGACAGATCCCACCGGGATATGCATACGTTCTCCGTTGACTTCGTCCACGACAACAAAGGCACCGTCTCGGACATCTATCTGCCCGCGCCCAACGAAGATCATCGACACGCGATCCTTCATCGGGATGGGCTTTAAGGGAACAAACGTCATGCAACCCCCTATGCCCGTCGAACCATCATCAAACCACAGCCAAATGCCTTGCTTCTTCCCAAGCCACGACACAACATGTCTTTGAACCGTTCAGGGTGGGTAACCGTTAAAACTCCTTCATAATCAATTGAGGAAAAGCGGATTTCCGTGCCCTTTCGCCTGATCGCATGCTGCCTATAGCCAGTCAGTTGGGGAGCGCTCACCATGTTGAAGCCCGACTTTTCAGACTGATTGTTCAGCCACGTGATCGCCGCGTCGACCATGTGGCTCTGAACCTCACTCCGGTCGTTAACACCATGGTGCTTACACCAGGACTTGGCATCCATCAACACATCATGACGAGCCGACCTGCCAGATTCGGTTTTTCTCGAAATGGTTGGATTTGCTCTCAAGCGAAACGTAAGCTGGTCACCGGTTGCCAGTGCCGGCGAAAATGGTTTGGTTTCCAGTTCCAACAGCCCGGGAACTGCTGTTGGCACTTGCTCGGAGAGGACATAGAACAGAGGCAACCCTCTGGGGTTATGATCGGGGCTGAGCTGATCCTGTTCGGTTTCCTGGCGGAATAAAAAAGAGCGCTCGGTGGCATCACCAAACAAACGCCACAGGAGTTGATGGTTGGCGTAAGCGTCACCGCTAAGCAGCGACACCAGGCATTTTCGATCCAGGCCTTCGGTCGTGACCCGCACGCGCGAAAGATACATCATGCAGTCTCCTTTACGCGAGCGTGATGCTCTTGCCGTCCCTTGAATTGCCAACGCTGGCGGCTTACCACATCATCTTCGGGGTATTGGGTATCCTGAGGTTGCAAATCCCCGGCACTGCCTTCCCAGTAATAGTCCACGGTCTCGCCCAGGGCGAGCCATCGCTGTTGCTGTTCGTGCAACAGTGGCACATCACCACTGAGTGCCTGCTGAATGCCGCTACTTTGAACGATCTTTGGCGAGAGCGGTGCCGCTAAAGGGCAGGATTTCCGTCCGAGGTACAACGTGAACGTCGGTTGTCGCAACGCGGCCTCAAGTTCCTGGAGCGTCCAGTCGCTGTTTTTCGTAGTGGTCACGCCCACGCGCCATAGGCCATCGCAACGATATTCACGCCGGGAAATGATGGTATTCAACCGGTCACTGGAGAATGCCATTTCATCCTTTCGGGTGGCGTACCGCGCCTTGCGGTCGCGCTTCGGGACTTGGACTGTGTGAAAGTCCCGAATCACGCGACCCGCGGAAAGCTGTTTTACGGCGAACTGAACCGAACTTGCCAGTGCCTGCTGGCCTGCTGCGTTGTCCCGCTCTATGCCCAACGCAGCCGCCAGCAAACCCAACAGCGCGGAACGCCCTGGATGGTCTGAACTAGGACGGGATTCACCGACAGCGGGTGTGCCCCAACTGGCCAATGGCCCATAGAGCTGGAATGTCAGAATCTCCATACCTGACCCCTTCTTATTCGCTTCTCAGGAATTGCAGCAGTTCGCCAAATGAACCTTCTCCGGCTAGCACATTCAGGGTGTAGCGGGTGTCGGCACAGGCTCCGTAAGCACTGTCGAAGCGTTCAACCTGGCTGTCGATGGCGCTGATGGCCTCCCGCTCCTGATCGCTACCCTCTACCGGTTTCAGAAAAGCGACGGACAGTGACCGTGGTTGCTGTGTACCTTTTTCCGCAAGCACATAGCTGGCGTACGCCCGGGAACCGAAACTGTTTTGCTTGCCAGTCGGTGCAACCTTTACGGCCGCTTCCGCCAGTGCGGCAATGGCCCTATCCGCCAATTTGCCGTTACCCGAAAGGTTCGCAACCAACTGATCCCGATTGATGCAGATGTAGCTGTAGAACAACCCGGCAGCAAAGCCGGTTTCACCGATGTGGGCTGCACCTCGGTCCTCATCACCGTTATTGAGGTCATCAACGGCGGTGAAATAGTCATCCTCGATTACTACCGGGTGAACCGTAATGGCGTGGGCAACCTGGCAGGCCGCTTCAACATTGAAGGCAGGGTCAGCGGCCAGCATTCGGCCAAACAGTGCCACATCCACAGCAGTCGGATTTTTTCTCAGCAGCGCCAGCTCGTCCTCTTGCGGGGCGCGGCTTTGTTCAATCAGTGAGGCAACCAGATCATCCACGGCCGATTTTTCTTCCGGGCCAATGTGAGCCAGTTGCTCGATCTCTTCACTGTCTTTCTTCAATGCGCCAAAGACGTCAGCGATGTCACGCGCCCATTGTCGGGCATCCTTTTCCTTGATTCCGGCTGCCTCCAGCCTCTCACGAATGGTTACACCCAGGCGTTTGGTTCGGATGCCCACATGGCCTGCCGCCGCTTCCTGGAACAGGTCAGAGGTGCGCCAGTGACGCTTCAGGCTCTGGGAGGAAACACGCAGGCGTTCAGCGCCCCCCATTCTCGCGGTCTTTGGCCTGCCGAGATCATCACGATTCAGGTTGGCCGGTGGATAGGAGGTCAGCATGTGCAATTGAATAAAGGTGGTCATCGTCATTTCTCCTGACGTCATTCTTGGTTATTTCTGGTACTCAGCGAGTGCCGTGAAATAGTCGGTAGCCCAACGCACCGCCAGCCTTTGATTGGCGGCGCTACTGGCCTCGCCTTGATGTTCTTTGGCCCAATGGAGAATGCCATCGGCCAGCGAGGTAACGTGTGCGGCGCCACCCAGTAAGGCGATGGATCTCCGGCAACGGCGAAGGAAGGAATCCACGCCATCGCTTTTCTGCAATTGGGCGAATCGCAATTCACTGGCGTGGGGCTTGCCGGTCTTTTCTTTCTGGCTTCCCAGTGCGGCGGCAAAAGACATGGAGGCATTGTGCTGTCGCACATCGGCCAGTGCCCCGGCCACCATGCCCCAGGCCAACATGCTGGCCTGGTTCCCCTGTGCTTGCTCATCCAGCGAGAACCAGAGATTTCGGAAACCTTCGGTCAGCAGTACATCGTCAACCGTGTGGCACCGGCGTAGCTCCGCTCTTTGGGCCGGAGGAAGCGAAGGCGGAGCCCATTCCCCGCCAAGCTGCTTCAGCAGTGAGGGCTGGCCGTGCAGCCTGCCCCACCACATTAATACGCGGCGCCTTTGCGCCTCATCACGTAATATCTGGTAATGGATTTTTTTTGAGGTCATGGCCGCTCCTTGTTAATCAATGGCTGGCTGCACTTGATCAGGCTCGTTGCCTGCGGATGATTGATCATCCATCCCGGTCTGCCTACGGAAGTTCCTGGCGGTTTTGTTTTTACTGAACCACCCATGAAAGCCATTCCGGGCCTTGGTAATGCGCTTCATATTGAGAGCTTCAGGGGGGCCACTCAGGGTGAGCTCATCGAAGATAGCACTGGCCTGATGACGTACGTCCAGGTACCACTGTTTCGCAATGTCGGCGGGAAGGCGTCGGATATCCTCTGCCAATAAACGGCTGCCCAGTTGTGCGAGCAAGTCGTAGAACGGCTGCTCGGTTTGCTCCCAGAACCGGGAATCGATGTACTCCAGGTCGCCTTTAGCTTCGGATGGGCGCTTGAACCATGCCTCTTTAGTGCTGCGGCGAAGCTGCCAGCAAACCTCCTTTGCATAAGTCACCATGGTTCTGAGCCAGTTCTGCAAACGCTCTTGATGACGGTTGGGCAAGGCGAGAAACGGCAGTTGGGTGCCGACCCAACCACGGGGCTTCATTTTGTCCATGTCGTAACCGAAAGACCACAACCGGGCTACCCTGGGTAGTTCAACACCCTCCGCCTCACATTCATCCGCTTTTCTGGGATAGTCCAGCACATTCAAGGCAGGCAGGCTTCCCTCACCTTGCGCATCCTCCAGCACCAGACTTTCCCAGTGCCGGTACCCAATACCTCCGGGCTGCCCCTTGATTGACAATGGAGTCTGCTGGGGCTGCTTCGAGTCACGCCGGTACGGTGTTAATGGGTGTCGCCATGGGCCATCGTAGTTATTGCCATAATTTCGGGTTCGAATGTGGCGAACGCTTAGTGAGCTTACTTGCCCGCACAGATCGCAGCAGGCCTCTCTGTGTTCAAATTCCAACCGGAACCGTCTTGGCATTGCCCAAAACACGTGTAAGGGATGGACCTGGCTCGGCAATGTGGCCTGGCCTTTTTCGCTGGTGCGGGTGGGCGCCATCCACGGGAAAACGTCGGGGTCAGGCCCTGTCACCCCTGAGCCACCAACCGAGTCGCTTTCCAAAACGTTGATCCACAGTTTCTGCCAGAGCGAACTGGACTCGCCGGAAGGCAATAACAATGTGGTCAGTGGGCCACCTCCACGAAGGCCGGTTCTATAACCCTTGCCGCCGGAGGGCGCGTTAATCTGCATGGTGAACAGCGCCATTGCGGCACAGTTTGGGCAAGCGGCGACTATTCGCCCCTCTTTCACAAAGTGGTCGGTGTTGTTCTTGATGGCCGATGCCCCCGGTGAATCAATCAGAAGTCCCGCAATGGGTGTTCGTGACCCACTCTCCAAGCTATCGAAATCCTGCATGAAACTCGCGCCCGGACCGTCCAACTCAAAGCATGGTGAAAAAGGGGCTAAAGCATCCGAAACCTGTTGCTCTGTTGGTGGGTTCTCGTAGTGCTCCATCCACTGATCAATATTGGATGGCGCAAAGGCGGTCTGAAATAAGCCAATCAAAAACTGGTATGCCGCACCTTGAAAGTCAGCCCGGGGCAGCGCAAGATCAATCACATCTGGTGAGACCACGCTCGTGACGGGCAGGTACTCAACTTTACCGCCCACTTTCTCAAACGGTAACCAAGGAGCTGTTAGCAGATTCATACGTTTACTCTCTCCTGGATTCTCTGCGGTGGTTGGCACGGCATAACCCCATCTGTGAACTGTAGTGGTAATCGCCCTCATCAAATGGACCGAGCCACAACCTTGAAAAGCGAAGGCCAGGCTGGCTCTCGAAGAGCTCATCCTGGAGCGCTGCCAGGGCCTCCGGGAATTCTGGCAGCTTGTCGGCGAGGGACTGGCGGATACTGATCTGGCTCATTTCCCATGGGTGGGAACCGTTTTCCAGTGGTACCAACCGTTCCCCCGCTTCATCAAGTTGCACTAAAGTGACTTTAACGCTTGGCTCGTCTGTGAGACGGGTGCCTATATCCACTTCCCCCTGCCAGCCGCTTTTTGCGCTCGCGGTCACATAGCCTTTGTCCAGGTCCAGCCGGTTAAACTGCCCCATGGCGGCCTGGCTCTGCCGCTCGCCTTCATGTTCGAAATAACTGTCCTTCAGAGCTTCGGGAATTGTGATGTCAGCGTCCGGTCCGTAAACCGACTCAATCAGCCATCGCGCCCGGTCGGGCATCCGAATCGACTGCTCCTCCAGCAAAGCCCGCAAAGTCAACCAGAGCTGGCCGTGATTGACATAGACCGACGCCGTTCCGGGCAAGAAACTTTGAATCCAATCTTTATCGGGAGTTGCTGTAAAAGTGGGCGCAAGTACTCGAAGCACCGGAGGTGGCCGACGGTCCGAGCCATCACCATCCGTCATCGGATTGCCGCTGGGATCTCGCCGGTGCCGATGCAGGCGTCCCGCGCGCTGGATCAGAAGGTCCATCGGCGCCAGGTCAGTCACCATGACATCCAGGCAGATATCCAGTGATTGTTCCAACACCTGGGTGCCGATGAGTATTCTCCCGGCCCTGTCCGAAGCGTTGGACTCTTTGCCAAACCATTCGAGAGCCTGGCTCTCAATGCGTTGGCGGTCAGCCATCGTAAATCGACTGTGGAACAGCAATACGCTCTCCGGGTCGTCCACCTGCCCCCTGATCCATTCATAGGCTTGAATGGCATCATCCACTGTGTTGCGAATCCAGCAACTGCACTGGCCACCGCTTGCCGCAGCCAGCAATATCTCAGCAGCCTGTGACTGGCCGGATATGTGTTCAATCGCGAGTTCCCTGGCCACACTTGGCCGGGTAGCCAGCCTTTCTTCGTGAAGAGTGTGGCCATTGACGACGGACGCAAGTGGAAAGGCTGCATCAAAAGTGAGGTCGCTGCCTTGCTGGCCAAGACCTCGCCGCCAGGCTCTGACAAGTTTCTCCCGCATGTCCATTGGCAGCGTCGCGGTCAAAAGGACGGCAAACCCTCCTTGCTGCGCATGAAGCTCCAATACCGCGCAAAGCAGCGTTAGCATATAGTCATCGCATGCGTGTATCTCATCGACGATCAAGACCTTGTTCGCCATGCCGACAATGCGCAGCGATTGATGCCGGAACGGCAGTACGCCCATAAGCACCTGGTCAATCGTTCCCACACCAACATCCGCCAACAGCGCTCTCTTGCGGGAATCCGCGAACCACTGGTTGCACACGGCTGAGGCACTGCGCTCCTCGGGGCGGTAGTCCAGGTCTTTTGGCTGGCCGGGAATAATGGAGTCCTGAAACACCTTGTGTAGTCGCTGCGCACCATGGGCCAATACAAGGCCGGGCGTTTCACCCTCTCGATACCATCGCTGATAATAGTCGGCAATACGGGCATACATGGCGTTTGACGTTGCCATGGTGGGTAGCCCGAAATACAGCCCCTCCGCGTAGCCTTTGGCTAACAGCCGATGTGCAAGCGTAACGGCTGCTTCGGTCTTACCTGCCCCGGTAACATCCTCCAGAATGAATAGCTGTGGCGTCGCCGAAACATCAACCGTTTCAGCCCAGTGTTGCAGGGGTGTCGGGCTGAACCCAAAGAACGGCTTAACGCCGGGAAACGTTGTTGCCTGCCTGGGCCTGTTGAAACCCAGGCGTTCAACCTGATGACGCGCACGGGGTAAGGCAAAGTCATGCCAATAATCTTCCAACGGCATGGGCTCGGTGACATAAGAGAAGACCGACTGATCGGACCCAAGCCAGTCAGCCAGAACGGCTAACCCAGCAAATTGCCACGTTGCTTTTTTGAGCGTCTGATGCCAAAACTCATTATCCATATCGGACAGGGGCCATTCTGGCTTTATGAGCTTCGCTGCCTCCATCGCAAAGTTGCAGGCGGCTTGCTCGTCTTCCGGCAGGAAATAGTTCTCGGCAAGGTCCCTTCCCGTATTCACCGGCTGCCCATGATGGCCAAAGGTCGTTTCCAGCATGGTTTCCATTGACCTGCGGGCGAAGCGTCGCGGGGCGTTCGGTTCTAGCCAGCCGCAGGCCTCTACGGTATTCTCCCGGAACACCGGGCTACGCTTCCATAGCAACATGCCCAGGGCAGCATGCCCGCCAGGAACATCGTAGCTAAAACCAGGGTCCGGCTTTTTCAAAAACTCCAGTTCAGGAAGAGCCAATGCCTGGAAGGATTGAGAAAACTTCCCAAGATCATGAATCGCAAGCAGGAACGTGAAAATACTCTGTAGCTCAGGCCCTGATAGGCCCAGTGCCCGTGAGATCGCCTTTCCCTTTGATGACGCCGTATCAGTCAAGTAGAATCCTACAGCTGCCACGTCCAGTGAGTGGTATGCCAGCAAATGGCATGGGGCACCGGCTTTTCCTTGGGCTGGCTTGGCTTTACCCCAATAACGAAGGTAGTCCTGCATTTCTTATCCTTTATCCAGACATCATCAAGATTGGTCGACTAAAACACTATCACCGCGGATGCCCCACAAACTGCACCACTGAATAAATTATCAGTACATCCCCGCCATTTTCCGTATCCTCAAAACCACTTCCGCCCTGAGTTCCGGCGGTCCGAGCACTTCCACATCCGCCCCGTACCGCAACACCTCCATGACCAGCTCCCGCTCATCGGAGTAGGGCACTTTCAGGTGATAGCCGCCGTCTCTGTGTTCTCCTATCTGGTCCGGATGCCAGATTTCATCCGCCACCCACTCCGCCGCATGGCTGGAGAACCTGAGGTGCGCGGTGCCCTTTGGGCCGCCACCGAAAATGCCGAAGCTGGCGTAGGCAAACCCGTCTAGTTCTGCAATGGTTCTTTGTGCAGATGGTGTGCCTTGCACCCGGGGTTCGGAAATCCGGTCCAGGGAAAACAGGCGAAGGGCACCGGCGGTACGACACACTGCCAGCAGATACCAGTTTGAGCGATAGTGCAGTAACCTCTGGGGATCGGTCTGGCGGTGTGTGCTACCAGTACCGCTGCGAGCGCTGTAGGAGAAGGTCAGCCGTTTACCCGCCAGTGTTGCCTCGGCAACCGGGTCGAAGATTTGATGCGCGGCCGTGCGGGCCTGGATGGGCTGGATGTGGATGCGCTCGCTGATGCGTTCGGCGTCGTGCCCCGATTCGCCCAGCAGGTGACGAATCTTGTCTTTCAGTGGCGCCAGCCGGCTGGTAATCATCCCGGGTTGCACGTTCTCCAGTAACTGCTCACATGCCAGCAGCGCATACAATTCCGTCGGGGTCATCCAGAACCCGGGCAGTTCGAACTCGGATGAGTCGGGCGCGTATTGATGGCCGTTATGTTGCCGGCAGTATTCAATTGGCGCGCCCAGTGAGTCTCTCAGAAATTCGAAATCCCGGGTGATGGTGTTCCGGCTGGCTTCAAGCGCATCCATAAATACACGCATCGGGACGGGATGGCGGGCATTCCGCAGTAAATCATGAATCCTGTAGATGCGGTCAAAGCGGCTCACAACGGCTCCATGCCAGATTTTATTCGCTTACTACCCACCTCCCAAGCTTAGAGTCTGTCGCGCAAAATGCCAGCTTTCGGGTTGCGAATCACCATCGCCCCTGCAGTGTCGCCACAATTCTGCGGCTATCAGCACGGTTACGGTGTTCACAGAGGTATATTCCCTGCCAAGTACCCAGGGCCAGCCGACCGTGGTTGACCGGCAGGGTCAGTGAAGGACCTATGAGGATACTTTTGATGTGGGCCGGCATGTCATCCGGGCCTTCCATAACGTGTTCATAGTGTGGTGCATTCTCTGGCACCATCACGTTGAAGTGGCGCTCCAGGTCACCCCGAACATCCGGATCAGCATTCTCATTAACCGCCAGGGACGCGGAGGTGTGCTGGATAAACAGGTGCAACAGCCCAACTTCACAGTTGGTGAGCTCCGGCGCCTGGGCAATGATTTCATTGGTTACCAGGTGAAACCCGCGAGGTAGCGGTGCCAGTTCAATAAAGGTCTGATCCCAGATCATAGCGAACCTCGTGATTATCTCTGCCGTTCGTCCCAGGGATGGACGGGAACCACATCGTCGCCCAGATCTCCCTCGTAGCTACTGCGAAAATAATCCATGGCCTTTTCCGCCTCACTGAGTTCATCGAACCGGGCGATGTGGTAGATGGCCTCGCCTTCATTCACCAGAGGCAGGTTATTGACACAGATAACGATGCCAGAGCAGGGCGAGAGCACGGCGGTTTCGGACTCTCCGAACGGGTCCGCCACCATGGCCAGTTTCTGGCCTTTGCGTACCTTCTGGCCCAGGCTTGCCACCGGGCGCATGATACCGTCTGTGTCCGTTCGCACCCATTGGGAGTTGGCCGCGGTTTCCGAGCGCTTTCTCGGCGCCTTCGGGCCCTTCTTGGCGGGAATCATTTCCAGTTCCCGCATCACCCGGATCACGCCCTTTACGCCGCTTGAAATCACCACATCGTCGAACCGTAGGGCTTCACCACCTTCGAAGGTGACCACCGGAATATCCTGGGAATCGGCGTAGGCACGGAGGCTACCGTCCCGCAAGCCGGCGTTGATTATGATCGGCGCGCCAAAGGCCTCCGCCATGCGGGTGGTCTCCGGGTTTTTCAGTTCCGCCCGGATCTGCGGCAGGTTGAACCGATGGATGGCACCGGTATGGAGATCAATGATGTGAGTAACCTTTTCCATGATCTGCGTGCGCAGCAAATACGCAATGCGACCGCCCAGGGAACCGGTTTCACTGCCGGGGAAACACCGGTTCAGGTCTCGCCGGTCCGGCAGGTAGCGGGTGCGTTGCACGAACCCGAAAATATTGACGATGGGCACCGCCACCAGGGTGCCCCGCAGATGTCGCAGGGCGGAATTGGTCAGCACGCGGCGAACAATCTCCACTCCGTTGATTTCGTCCCCGTGAATGGCGCCACACACCATCAGAACGGGCCCACCCCGGCGACCATGCACCACTTCCACCGGAATATGCAGCGGCGTGTGGGTGTAGAGTTTGGCCACCGGCACTTCAATGGTCTGCCGGGTGCCGGCCTTGATCTGGGTACCGGCAATATCAAAAGGCGCGCGGGCCATGTTCTAGCCTCTCCCCTTGGTCCGGGTTTTCCAGGGTTGCTGGTTCTTCTCGGTCCAGTTGATGATCATACCCGCGACATTTTTGCCTGTGGCATTCTCAATGCCTTCAAGGCCGGGGGATGAATTCACTTCCATCACCAATGGACCACGGCTGGAACGCAGCAAATCGACACCGGCTACATTCAGGCCCATGGACTTCGCCGCGGTAATGGCTGTCCGGCGCTCTTCCGGCGTTATCCGCACCAGAGAGGCACTGCCTCCCCGATGCAGGTTGGACCGGAACTCCCCCTCGGCGCCCTGTCGCTTCATGGCGGCTATTACCTTGTCGCCAATCACAAAACACCGGATATCGGCACCACCGGCTTCCTTGATGAACTCCTGCACCAGAATGTCAGCCTTCAGCCCCATAAAGGCTTCGATAACGCTTTCCGCCGCCTTCCGGGTTTCTGCCAGAACCACGCCAATGCCCTGGGTGCCCTGCAGCAGCTTGATGACCACCGGCGCGCCCCCCACCATTTTCAGGAGCTCCGGTACGTTGTCGGGTTTGTTGGCAAAACCGGTCACCGGCATCCCGACGCCCTTGCGGGCCAGTAACTGCAGCGAGCGCAACTTATCCCGGGAACGGGTGATGGCAACAGATTCGTTAACCGGAAATACCCCCATCATCTCGAACTGGCGCAATACCGCAGTCCCGTAGAAGGTAACCGATGCACCGATCCGGGGGACCACCACATCGAAATTCTCGAGCACTTCTTCGTGGTAGTGGATCTGTGGGTTGGCTGAGGTGATATTCATGGAACAGTGAAGGCAGTCGATGACCTTCACTTCATGGCCACGGTTAATGCCTTCCTCAACCAGACGACGGGTCGAGTAGAGGTGGCGGTTTCGCGACAATACTGCAATTTTCATTGTTCAGTCCTTGGGGCCGGCTCACCGGCAAGATAGGAGGCTTCGGGATAAATCTCTGAGCGCCCGGCCATGGCGGTCCGGCCCAGCAGCATCCGGAACCGCATGGAATCACGGTTGGTCAATGTCATTTCAATGGGCCAGCTCTGGTCGCCGACGACCAGCGTGGTTTCGATAACCAGGCGCATCTCCTTGTGCCCCCCCGAATCGGAGACGTTTCGTTCATCCAGAACTCTGGCATCACACTCCACAACATGGTGCAGATCGTTCTGTATCGGGTGCACCCAGAAGCGCACCCGCCGCTCACCGTTTTCGGTGTAGGGCTCGGTGCGGAATGTATGAAGGCAGGACGTTCGGGCACCGGTATCAATCTTCGCCTTGATCCGGCCGATGTCCAGATCCGGCAACGCCACCCATTCACGCCAGCCCAGGCTGATCTTGTTCCCCGCGGGTGTCGGGGCCACGGTTTTAATGACTTCAGCTGTCTTTGTCGGCATCCGGGAGATCCTTTTCAGTATTTTGTTCCGGCCCCAACAGCTGAACACGGAAGGGCTCCGAATGGCTACCCGCGTAAACGCTGGTATGGGGGAACGGAATTTCAATACCTTCACGGTCCAGCGCTTTCTTGATCGCCACCATCATGTCACTCCGGCCTTCGAGCACCTTTTCCTTTGGAACCCAGAAGGAAAACTGCAGATCCACGGAAGACGTACCAAACCCGGTCACGAGCGTGAAAGGCTTGGGCTCTTCCAGACACACGGGGTTTTTCTCCGCCAGATCCAGCAGCAACGATTCCACCCTCTCAACATCTTCAGCGTAGGCAATTCCCACGGTCAGGTCGAGCCGCCGGATCGGGAACCGGGAACGGTTAACCACCCGGGTCTTGATCAGGGTTTCGTTGGGAATACGCACGTACAGGTTGTCCCGGGTGCGCAACTTCACGCTGAGCATATCGATACCAATCACTTCGCCCAGGGTGGCATCCACTTCAATAAAGTCACCAATTTCAAAGGGCTTCTCAACCAGCAGAAACAGACCGCTGATCATGTTGGACGCAGAGGTCTGTGACGCAAAGCCGATAGCCACGGTGAGTATACCGGCGGCACCTAGCACCACATCCAGGGAGAAACCGGCTTCCCTCAGCGCCGCGATACTGAACACAACAACGATGACGTAAAACACCAGCCGTCGCACTATCACGGTATGGTGGCGGGAGGACCGCTGCGCCATGAACCTGGAAACGCTTCGGGCGGCCAGCGAGGCGAGAAAGAGCCCGAGCACCAATAAAAAGGCGGAACTGAGCCACTGGCCCCAGGCGATGTCGGTGAACACTTTCAAAATGCCTGTTTCAATTGCCTCTAGCAAAGTATCAACTCCGTCAGATCCGTTTTAACCAAACACTCGATCAAAAGCCCGCACCAGTCGGCCACGGGCCAGTTTTTCCCTGGCCTCCGCCACGGGCAGGCAGGTTCCCGCGGCGGCCAACACTGACTCATCAACATGCAGACTGGCGGAATTCATATCAGTCTCCACCTCCACCGTTACCCCGGGCGTCCAGAGCTGCCCACGCTCGTTCCGATACAGCGAAAGCAACGGGGTGGGCAGACTGAACCGTTCGAGCAGTAAAGGTTCGGGGCGCCGGTTGATCAGGGTAACCGGAGTCACCGTCCGCCAGGGTCGTTTGGGCACAGCTTCAAGCACCAGCCGCGCGAAACTCGTTGAGGAATAACAGAGCTCTCCCTCCATGGTGTTCTTCCCCACCCAGGTCAGGGAAGGAAGGGCAAGAGGGATTTCCGTTAACAGGGATTGATTTTCACCCACGCAAACCTTCATCCAGACAGGCGTTCCCACATAAATCGTGCAGCGCCCGCCCGCAGGAATCGTAAGGGGCTGGTAGGGGCGTATCACGGTAGGCCGGTTGGCGACGGCCGGAACAAACGTGACCGTCGACGACTGATCCTTCCGGATAAACCGTTGCACGGGGATCGTGGCTGCCGGCAGGGTGTGACCAATGGTTTCCATCCAACCGGCCAGATCGGCACCCGGCTCCAGCGCATCAGAACGGATCTGCCATTCCAGGTCCAGCAAGGTAACCCACAAACGAACGTGGCCCAACTGGTGATACTGGGTCTGCCCGGAGGCCAGAGAGTATGGCTGGGCCCAGACGCCGTCCCTACGGCCTTCGGTGCTATTCTCCATTCCCGGCACAACACTCCCTGAAACGCTGCAGCCTGAGGTGCACGCGAAATTATAGACTAAGGTGACTCAACTATAATCCAATCGGCCACCCCGGGCGAATATCCAAGTCAGTGATTTTATTGAAACACCGGATTGTAATTACCCCTATATCAATTCCTCAGGCGACAATGGACTAAGGATGACGCAACTGGTCTGGTTCAGAAACGATCTCCGGGTTGCCGACAACCCGGCTCTCACGGCTGCCTGCAAGGGCGCCGAACGCGTGCGAGCCTGCTTTATTCTCACCCCGGGGCAGTGGCAGGAACACGACTGGTCACCGGCTCGCGTGCAGTTTGTGACCGCCCACGCCAATACCCTGTCTGAGGAACTGGCCAGACTGGGCATACCGCTCGCCTTCATTCATGCCGAACGCTTTGAAGACAGCATCCGTAAACTGCAAAGCCACTGCGCTGAACACGGCATTAAAACGCTGCACTTTAACGAAGAGTACGGTGTTAACGAGCGTAAACGGGACAAGGCCATCAAGCACCGCTTTGATGACCTGAGCATCCGCGTGTGCAAATACCGTGACCAGACCGTTGCACCGGTAGGTGAGATTCTCACCCAGCAAAACGAGCCCTATTCGGTGTTTACCCCCTTCTCAAGGCGCTGGCGCAGCTGGATCGAGGAAACCCGCTCCGGTTTGTTCCCGGCTCCGAAAGCCCGGGGCAATCCGATGGCCCCTGAAAAAATCGACACCCTCCCGGAAGCTTTCCAGAGCGCGTCCAGGCCACTGGTGCCAACCGGCGAAGATGCCGCCCACGACCAGCTGGAACAGTTTCTGCAGGAACGCGGAGGCAGCTACAAAGCCGAACGGGACTTCCCCGCCGCCAAAGGAACCAGCCAGCTCTCCCCTTACCTGGCAAACGGCGTGCTTTCGGGCCGCCAATGCCTGCTGGCCGCAAAACAGGCCCAGGGCATGGGCGGCAACCAGGAAGGCCTGGCTACCTGGATCAACGAAATCGCCTGGCGGGATTTCTACATCAACATCCTGTACCACTACCCCCGGACCAGCATGCATCGCGCCTTCAAGCCGGAAACCGAAGCCCTGGCCTGGAACCACCCCGGCGACAACTTCAACGCCTGGAAAACCGGCAACACCGGCGTGCCCATCGTCGACGCCGCCATGCGCCAGCTCAACGAAACCGGCTGGATGCACAACCGCCTGCGCATGATCACCGCCATGTACCTCACCAAAAACCTGTTCATCGACTGGCGCCTGGGCGAGGCTTACTTCATGTCCCGGCTGGTCGACGGCTTCCTCGCCTCCAACAACGGCGGCTGGCAATGGAGCGCCTCCACCGGCACTGACGCCGCGCCCTACTTCCGAGTCTTCAACCCGGTCACCCAAAGTGAACGCTTCGACCCCAACGGCGACTTCATCCGCCAATGGGTCCCGGAACTGGCCATGCTGGACAACAAACGGATTCACGATCCCGGCGCGAAAAGCGGCATGATTCCGAAAGGGTACCCGAGACAGATCGTTGATCTTAAAGAAAGCAGGAAAGAGGCAATCGCCAGGTTTCAGGCACTGAAGAACTAAAAAAACAACGAGGCGGACCGCCGCAGAGTGCAGAGCTATGACGCAGGGTCGGGGACGGCCTTCCCAAAACTGTGCGGAGCCATGGATGGCGGAGCCCAAGCGTCACAGGGACGTGCCGCAAGGAGCGTGTTTTGGGAAGGCCGTCCCCGACCCTGCATCCCGAGAGTTGGACTGCCAGCTCAACTCACAGAGCTACTCCGAGCAAACAGGGCAGGAAGGATCCCGAACCAGCTTCATTTCCCGCCACTGCATCTCCCAGGCATCCAGAATCAGCAGCCGGCCAACCAACGGCGTACCCGCACCAGATATTACCTTGATGGCTTCCATGGCCTGGGCCGAACCGATCATCCCGACCAACGGCGCAATCACCCCCGCCTGCGAACAGGTCAGATCCTCATTACCCTGCTCCGGATACAGACAGTGATAACAGGGACTGCTCTGCTGCCGGCTGTCATACACCGAAAGCTGCCCTTCGCCGCGAATGGCCGCACCCGAAACCAGAGGCACCTTCGCCGCCACACAGGCCCGATTGAGAGCAAAACGGGTGTTGAAGTTATCGCTGCAGTCCACCACCAGGCTCGCCTCCTCAACCTGCCTGGCCAGTTCCTCGCCCTCCAGGCGCTGATCCAGGGCAGTAACCGACACCAACGGATTGATCCGGCGAATACGGCCAGCCAGGCTTTCCGCCTTGGATTCACCCAACTGGTTCTGCTCGAAACCGATCTGGCGCTGGAGATTGGCCAGTTCGATGTTGTCGTCATCCACCAGGCGCAGCTGGCCAACACCGGCTGCGCCAAGGTAAAGGGCCACCGGGCACCCCAGGCCGCCTGCGCCGATCACCAGCACCCGGGCGGATTTCAGCTTTTCCTGGCCGGCAATATCGAACCGCGACATCAGGATTTGCCGGCTGTAGCGCAATAACTCCTCATCACTGAGCATCCGGAGATCCCCCCTGCTGTAATCCCGACTGTTCACCGCGGTTGAGGGGCACCATTGCCCGCCTAGTGTCCGCCCATTGTCCGAGAGTCATCCGGTCCCGACGGCCATAGTCTTGCAGGCTCTGCACCTCGGCAAACCCCCGGTCGCGGAACAGCGCAACTACCGGCCCGGCCTGATCAAAGCCATGCTCCACCAACAACCAGCCACCTTCAACCAGCCAGTCCGGCGACTGTGTCACAATCAACCGGAGATCATCCAGGCCATCAGCGCCAGAAACCAGAGCCGAGGCCGGCTCGAAACGCACATCACCTTCACCCAGATGAGGGTCGTTGCCCGCTATATAGGGTGGATTGGAGACAATCAGGTTAAAACGGGCGGGTTCCAGCTGCGAGAACCAGGAACTTTTAGCCACTGAAACCGGCAAAGCCAGCAATCTGCTATTTTCCCGTGCCAGCTCCACCGCCTCGTCCACCTCATCGCACGCCATTATCCGCCAGCCCGGATGCTCGCTGGCCAGAGCCAGTGCAATGGCGCCGGTACCGGTACCAAGATCCAGAACCCGGGCCTG
Source organism: Marinobacter sp. SS8-8 (assembly GCF_030540945.1). NCBI lineage: Bacteria > Pseudomonadati > Pseudomonadota > Gammaproteobacteria > Pseudomonadales > Marinobacteraceae > Marinobacter > Marinobacter sp. SS8-8. The sequence continues at coordinate 20,527 of NZ_JASSVN010000014.1, forward strand.
TTCCGGCAACGGTAAACCGAGGGCGACCTCCACCAGGCATTCGGTATCCGGCCGGGGAATCAGGGTGGAAGTACTTACTTTCAGCGGTAGCGACCAGAACTCCTGGTGCCCCAGCAGGTAGGCCACCGGCGTGCCGGCAACGCGCTCTGCCACCAGCGCTTCGAATGTCTCGGCTTGTGATTCAGTAACTTCGCGCTCCGGCCAGGCCCGGAAGCTGGTCCGCCCAAGCCCGGTGACGTGACTTAATAGCAGCTCGGAATCCAGTCTTGGAGAATCACTGTCGATGCGATCAGCAGCCTGGTTTATAAGTGCTTCACAGGTCAGTGAGGGTTTACTGGTCATCGGCGAGGGAGGCGAGCAGTTCCGCCTGGTGCTCCTGCTGCAACGGCACAATCACCGCATCCAGATCACCGGCAATCACTTCATCGAGTTTGTAGAGCGTCAGATTAATCCGGTGGTCCGTTACCCGGCCCTGAGGGAAATTGTAGGTACGGATACGCTCTGAGCGGTCCCCGCTGCCAACAAGGCTTTTGCGGGTTTCAGCCATGGTCTTTTGCTGTCGCTCAGTCTCCGCATTCTGCAGCCGGGATGCCAGCAGACTCATGGCCTTGGCCCGGTTTTTGTGCTGCGAACGCTCTTCCTGGCACTCCACCACAATGCCGGTGGGCAGGTGGGTTATCCGGATGGCAGAGTCGGTCTTGTTCACGTGCTGACCACCCGCCCCTGACGAGCGGAAGGTGTCCACCCGCAGATCCGCCTTGTTGATCTGGATGGCCTCGGCCTCATCGGCCTCTGGCATTACCGCCACCGTGCAGGCCGAGGTATGGATACGGCCCTGTGATTCGGTTTCCGGCACCCGCTGCACCCGGTGAGCACCGGACTCAAACTTGAGGGCACCGTAGACTCCGTCGCCGGCGACCCGGGCAATCAGTTCCTTGTACCCGCCGTGCTCACCCTCACTCTCGTTCAGCACTTCAACCTGCCAGCGGCGACGCTCGGCATAGCGCAGATACATTTTAAACAGATCCCCGGCAAAAATGGCCGCCTCATCTCCTCCGGTGCCAGCGCGGATCTCAAGGAACACGTTCTTTCCGTCATTGGGGTCTTTCGGCAACATCAGGCGCTGGAGTTCCTCGTCCAGCTCCTGGTTTTTCTGCTGCGCGAGTTTCAGCTCTTCCTCGGCCATCTCCCGCATGTCTGCGTCGCCATCTTTCGCCAGCTCTCTGGCAGCCTCGATATCGTCGAGCGACTCTTGCCAGGCCTGGAAGCAATGAACAACAGGCTCAATCTCGGCAAACTCCCGGGAAAGCTCCCGGAATTTGTCCTGCTGCGAGATGGTGGAAGAATCGCTGAGCAACGCGCTGACTTCCTCGAAACGTTCTGTAAGCTGCTCGAGGCGGGACTGGATCGATGGCTTCATAGTTTTTCCGGGGTAGTCGTCGCGTCCGCGTCCAGTGTCTCCAGCTGGTGCAACTCACGCAGCCATTCTGTCACCTCGGTCCGACCTTCTGTCGTGGCCTTGCGAACCTGAACAGAAGGTTCATGCAGGAGTTTGTTGGTAAGCCCCCGTGCCATGCTGCGCAGCACGGTCTCGGGGTCTGTTCCGTTGCGCAGGGCACGCAGGGCTTTTTCGGTCTCGGCATCGCGCAGTATTTCAGCGCGCTGGCGGAACTGCTTGAGGGTAGACACCGCATCCAGTGCCCTCAACTGGTTCAGAAAATCCTGAACCCCTGCAGCCACCAGATTCTCCGCTTCCCGGGCCGCGCCCTCACGGGAACGGATGTTTTCCTCAATGACCTGGCGCAGGTCATCGACGGTATACAGATAGACGTCTGCCAGCGAGGCCACTTCCGGTTCGATATCCCGGGGCACCGCAATATCCACCATGAAATAGGGACGGTGCTTGCGCTTCTTCAGGGCACGCTCAACAGCGCCCTTGCCAAGGATCGGCAGCGGGCTCGCAGTGGAGGAGATAATAATGTCAACATCGGCCAGGTGGTCCGGAATTTCGGAGAGGACAATCCCCTTGCCGCCACGGGATTCCGCCAGCGCCTGCGCCCGCTCCAGGGTACGGTTGGCCACCAGGAAATTCTTCACTCCGGCATCCGCGAGGTGGCGGGCCACCAGTTCAATGGTCTTGCCGGCGCCAATCAGCAACGCCTTGTTGTGGGACATATCCGCAAAGATATGGTGAGCCATGCTCACGGCCGCATAGGCTACGGAAACGGGATTCTCACCAATGGCAGTCTGGGTACGCACGCGCTTTGCCACGGAAAAGGTGTGCTCAAACAATCGGGAGAGGAAGGAACCACTGGCACCGTTCTGCCGGGCCAGAGAGTAGGCATCCTTGAGCTGCCCGAGAATCTGCGGCTCGCCCAGCACCATGGAGTCAAGGCCGGCCGCCACACGCATCATATGCCGCACCGCATCGCCGTCGCGATGTACATACAGCACTTCTTCAAGCTCGGCGGCGTCCAGATCATGAAAACCGGCCAGCCAGCGAAGCACCATGGGGGCGCAATCGTCATCGCCAGCCAGATAAAGTTCGGTGCGGTTGCAGGTGGAAAGGATGGCCGCCTCGCTGGCACCGGAGGTCGCCCGGAGTTCCGCAAACGCCTCCGCCATGCGCTCGGGCGTAAACGCCACCCGCTCCCGCAATTCAACAGGGGCCGTGCGATGATTGATTCCCAGCGTTACCAGTGCCATTTCGTGGTTGTACAACCTTTGTTGCCGATGAGCGGTGAAATACGCGCAATTACCAGCCATTTTAACGGCCTGAGGCCGGAGCTGCCACCCAAAACCGCTGCAGCTTCGGCAAGTGCGGACAGGTTGGGCAAGATCAGGCGCTTATGCCATTATAGGGACTCGGCCGAGGCCGGGACCCGACCTACCTCAAAAAAGGGGCTGGCGAGTGGATATTTCTGATGCGTTTTCGACAGATCATGGGAAGTTGCATGCACAAATCCGTACCGTACCTGGTTACCTGCCTGCTTGGCCTGACACTGGCAGGCTGTGCCAGCCTTACCGGCACCGAGGAAATGCCCGCCCCGAAAGCAACAGCTGCTGCCGACAAAACAACGGATGCACCGCCGCCGGTGGAATACACAGACTTCGAGCCGGAGACGCTTTACCTGCTTCTGTCCGCCGAAATTGCTGCCCAGCGCGGCCGTTATGACATCACCCTGGTGAATTACGTCAGGGCCGCCAAACAGTCCCGGGACCCAGGCGTGATTCAACGGGCCATGAGAATTGCCCAGTCCCTGAACGGCGACAACGCCCAGAAACAGCTGGCGGACCTGTGGCTGGAGGTTGACCCGGACAGCCTGCAGGCTCACCGCATTTCCGCTATCCAGGCGGTGAAGAGCAATGACCTCCAAACAGCCTTGTACCACATGGAGCGGATCATGGAACAAGGTGGCGATGCCGATTTCGACAGCCTCGCGGCCATGGCCTCCAACCTGCCACCGGAACAACAGCGGGAACTGCTCTCTCTATACAAGGGGATGTCCCTGCGCCACCCCAACACCCCTGAACTTGATTACAGCATCGCGCTGCTGCTCAAGATCACGGGGCAACCGGACCAGGCACTGGACCGGCTGAAGCCGCTGCTGGCAAAAAATCCCAACTTCCAGCCAGCGATCATCCTTAGAGGTGATCTGCTTTACCAGACCGGCGAGAAAAGCAGCGCCCTCGACTACCTCCTGGCAAATACCCGGCGCTTTCCCGGCAACCGACAGATGGGTACGCTCTATGGCCGGATGCTGATTAATGAAGGCGAACTGCAGGCCGCCCAGGACGAATTCAGCCGCCTGGTGCAGCAGTACCCGGACATTCCGGGCCTCCGGCTTTCCCATGCACTGGTCGCCCTGGAAAACGGGCAGACAGACCTGGCCAGGGAAGAGCTGACACGGCTGGCAGAACAGGGCCAACAAGTCAACGAAGCGAACTACTATCTCGGTCGCATTGCAGACCAGGCCGGCAACACCGAACAGGCCATTGGCTATTACCAGAGCGTGGAAGAGGGCAATTACTACTTCCCCGCACTGGCCCGTGCCAGCTCACTGCTGGCTGAAAATGGGCAGCTGGATGACGCTGTCGACAGAATCCGCAGGCTCCGGGACGCCAACCCACGCCAGGCAGAAAACTTCTGGTTGCTGGAGGTAAACCTGCTACTGGACCGGGGGCATCAGCAGGAGGCCCTGAGCACCGCAACCGAAGCCCTGGAGGAACACCCGGACAACATCCAGATCCGCTACGCCCGGGCCATGCTCTTCGATACACTTGATCAGCCCGCCAAGGCCGAAGCGGACCTCAAGCAGATCATCGAACAGGACCCGGAAAACGCCGTCGCCCTGAATGCGCTCGGCTATATTCTGACCACCCGAACCGACCGGCTCCGGGAAGCCCGCAGTTACATTGAGAAGGCTCTGGCGCTGGCCCCGGAGAACCCGGCCATTCTCGACAGCATGGGCTGGGTCCTGTTTCTTGAGGGACAGATCAAGCCCGCGCTCGAATACCTGTCCCGCGCCTGGGCGGCCTATCCGGACCCGGAAGTCGCCGCCCATTACGGCGAAGCCCTGTGGATGAGTGGTGCCGAGGACCAGGCCAGAATCATCTGGCAGAAAGGCCTTGATCAGGCCCCCAATCATGATGTGCTCACTGAAACCATAGACCGGCTGACAAATGGTGGTGGGCAGTAATGAAACCTGTCCGAACCCTGGCGGCACTCCTCATGCTCGCCACCCTCGGCGCCTGCACCACCATTCAGGTCGCCCCCCTGCCCGAGGGGATGACCGACCAGCCACCGGCGAACTGGACAGCCCGCTCGGCCAGTCTCGGGCAACTGGATCACTGGAAGCTCTCCGGCAAACTGGCGGTCCGCCAGCCATCGGACAGCGGCACCGCCATCATCAACCACTGGATTCAGGACGGCGAGGCCTACGACCTGGCCCTGTCCTCAGCGTTTCTGGGCATGGGCAGCACCAGACTCAAAGGCGTTCCCGGCTTCATTGAGCTTACACTCCCCAATGGCGACACCTACCACTCTGGCGAACCTGAGTCCCTGGTGGAAGCAGCCACCGGCTGGCAGTTACCCCTGGAGAGCCTGACCTGGTGGATCCGCGGCTTACCCTCACCCGGCAGCGATTACCGCCTGCTGTTTGATGAACAGGGCAGCCTGGCGATCATCCGGCAAGACGGCTGGGAGATCCGCTACGACCGCTGGCAGGACTTTCTTGCCAGTTACCCGGCACTGCCCGCCCGCATCACCGCCCTGAAGGAGGACAAGCGAGTAAGACTGATTGTCTCCGACTGGCAGGAGCAGGCGCCGTGAGCCGCAGCATCACCTTGCCCTCGCCCGCTAAACTGAACCTGTTTCTGCACATTACCGGGCGCCGGCCAGACGGCTATCACGAGCTGCAGACCCTGTTCCAGTTTCTCGATTACGGCGACGACCTCACCTTCACCCCTACCCCCGAACAGCCCGGTGCAAGGCTTGAGGAGCCCGTCCCGGGCGTGTCTGATGACGACAACCTGATCATTCGCGCCGCCAAAGCCCTCTTGGAACGCAACCGCGAACAACTGCCCGGCGTTAACATCCGCATTACCAAACGGCTGCCCATGGGCGGAGGCCTCGGCGGCGGCAGCTCCAACGCTGCGACCACACTGCTCGGGCTCAACCACCTCTGGAACCTGCGCCTCGGCATCGATCAACTGGCCGGCATCGGCCTTACCCTGGGCGCCGATGTGCCAGTGTTTGTCCGGGGCCACGCCGCCTTTGGCGAAGGCGTTGGTGAAAAGCTGACCAACGCCAATCCACCGGAAGATTGGTTCGTCATTATCAAGCCGGCGTGTAACATAAACACGGGTAAGATTTTTTCCGAACAAGGGTTGACAAGGAACACCCCGAGAATCAGAATAGCGCCCGCTTTTGAGGGAGACGCCTCGAGGTACCGAAACGACTGTGAGGATGTGGTTCGCAAACTGTATCCTGAGGTCAACCAGAGCCTGGAGTGGCTTTCACAATTCGGACCTGCAAGATTAACCGGAACCGGGGCTTGCATATTTGGACGTTTCCCGACAGAATCCGCAGCCCGGATTATCTGGGAAAGCAAACCCTCCGGCGTCACGGGGTTCGTAGCTAAAGGGGTGAATAGTTCACCGCTACACCAAAAGCTAACAGAGCTGAAATGATGCCAAAAAAGCACGATACTGGGGTGTCGCCAAGTGGTAAGGCAACGGGTTTTGATCCCGTCATGCGCAGGTTCGAATCCTGCCACCCCAGCCACCTTTCTCCCGCTTCTTCTGAATCAAACGCCGATACTGAGAAGGATGCCGTCGTGTCCAAACTGATGATCTTTACTGGCAATGCCAACCCCGAGCTTGCCAGAGCCATCGCCAAGAAACTCCACATTCCCATGGGCCAGGCCACTGTAGGCCGCTTCAGCGACGGCGAAACCACCGTCGAGATCAATGAGAATGTCCGCGGCCATGATGTGTTCATCATCCAGCCGACCTGCTACCCCACCAACGATAACCTGATGGAACTGATCGTGATGGCCGACGCGCTTCGCCGTGCTTCCGCAACACGTGTCACCGCCGTTATCCCCTACTACGGATACGCCCGCCAGGATCGCCGGGTTCGCTCTACCCGCGTTGCCATCAGCGCCAAGGTGGTAGCCGACATGATCTCCAGCATCGGTGTTGACCGGGTTCTGACTGTCGATCTGCACGCCGACCAGATTCAGGGCTTCTTCGATATCCCGGTAGACAATATCTACGCCACACCGGTCATGCTCGAAGACATCGAGAAACAGCGCTTTGAAAACTTTATCGTGGTTTCTCCGGACGTCGGCGGCGTGGTTCGCGCCCGCGCCGTCGCCAAGAAACTGGACGACGCCGATCTGGCCATCATCGACAAACGTCGCCCGAAAGCCAACGTCTCGCAGGTCATGCACATCATCGGGGATGTAAAGGACAAGACCTGCATCCTGGTGGACGATATCATTGATACCGCCGGCACCCTGTGCAAGGCCGCCAACGCCCTGAAAGAACATGGAGCCTCCAAAGTGGTTGCCTACAGCACCCACCCTGTGCTCTCCGGTCCGGCCGTTGATAACATCAATGCGTCCCAACTGGACGAACTGGTGGTCTGCGATACCATCCCGCTGGGTGACAAAGCGAAGAATTGTGATAGAATCCGCGTCCTCGGAATGGCCGGACTGCTTGCGGAGTCGATTCGCCGCGTAAGCAACGAAGAGTCCATCAGTGCCATGTTCGAGAATGCCTGAACAGCTTACAAGCCTTAATATTCAGGCATAACAGGCAGTTACCGGGTCGGGAGCCTACACAGGCTCCCGACTCTTTTAGTCAGCCGGAAAACCCGGTTTTTCAGAAACATCACCTGATCCAACGCCTGGTCGCGGGCAGTTCAGGTGACGATTGAGGTTAATACCATGTCTCAGGAATTTGTTATCGAAGCATTTCCTCGCGACGATCAGGGGAGAGGTGCGAGCCGCCGCCTGCGTCGTGAGGAGCGTAAAATCCCGGCCATTATCTATGGTGGCGGAAAAGACGCAACGGCGGTTTCCATCTGGCACAACGAGCTGAAAAAAGCTCTGGAAAACGAAGCATTCTTCTCTCACGTTCTGACCGTCGAACTGAATGGCAAGAAAGAAAGCGTGATCCTGAAGGATCTGCAGCGCCACCCGTACAAGCCGCTGCTGACCCACGCTGACTTCCTGCGCGTCGACAAGGATCACGAGATCCACGTAAACGTTCCGCTGCACTTTATCAATGAAGAAAGCGCACCGGCCATCAAGCTTCAGGGCGGCGTAGCGAACCACCAGATCACCGAAGTGGAAGTGATCTGTCTGCCACAGAACCTGCCTGAGTTCATTGAAGTGGACATGGCTACCGTGGCAATGGATCAGGTAATTCACCTGAGCGACCTGAAACTGCCGAAAGACGTCAAGATTGCCGCTCTGCTTCAGGGTGAGGATCACGACCTGCCTGTAGTGGCTATCCACAAGCCGCGCGGCGCCAAGGTTGATGACGCCGAAGACGGCGACGAAGGTGAAGAAGGCGAAGGCAAGGAGTAAGGACTCCTGTATTGACGAGGGCAACGGCGAATGGCGCAGGATATTGTCATGGTGGTTGGCCTGGGAAATCCCGGGGCCGACTACGAGAATACCCGCCATAACGCCGGCGCCCTGTTTGTCGAGGCCCTGGCCCGTTCCGCGGGCCAGGGCCTCCGCCCAGAAAAGAAGTACCACGGGCTTTACGCCCGCATTCAGTGGCAGGGCCTCGACCTGCACCTCCTGAATCCCACCACCTTTATGAATCGCAGCGGCCTGGCCATCAAGGCGCTGGCAGACTTCTTCAAGATTCAGCCCCAACAGATTCTGGTTGCCCACGACGAGCTTGATTTGCCACCAGGCACCGCCAAACTCAAGAAAGGCGGCGGCCACGGCGGGCATAACGGCCTGCGGGACACCATTGCCCACCTGGGCACCAATGAGTTCCAGAGACTGCGCATCGGTATCGGACATCCCGGCGACAGCCGCAAGGTAACCGGCTATGTTCTCGGCCGCCTGGGTAAGCAGGAAACCGAGGAACTGAACGCCGTGGCTGATGAAATCATGCGGGTACTGCCCGATGCAGCCAACGGCAAACTTGCCGCCGCCATGAACCGCCTGCACAGCTTCAAACCGGCTCCCTGACACATCCCCTTACTCGCTTACACCCCCATACACCGGTATAATCCGGCCAAATTTTCCAGTACCAGCAGAGGCATTCCATGGGATTTAACTGCGGCATCGTCGGCCTTCCCAACGTCGGCAAATCCACCCTGTTCAACGCGCTCACCAAGTCCGGCATCGGTGCGGAAAACTTCCCCTTCTGCACCATTGAGCCCAACGCCGGTGTAGTCGCCATGCCGGACCCGCGTCTGAACAAGCTGGCCGAGATTGTTCAGCCCGAGCGCGTAGTGCCAACCACCATGGAATTCGTCGATATCGCCGGTCTGGTAGCAGGCGCGTCAAAAGGTGAAGGCCTGGGCAACCAGTTCCTGGCCAATATCCGCCAGACAGACGCCATTGCCCACGTAGTCCGCTGCTTCGAAGACGGCAACGTTATTCATGTGGCCAACAAAGTCGATCCCGCATCGGATATTGAGGTGATCAACACCGAACTGGCCCTGGCCGACCTGGAAACCGTGGAAAAGGCCATCAAGCGGGTACAGCGTGTGGCCAAGAGCGGCGACAAGGAAGCCAAGGCCCAACTCGAGATGTTCGAGAAACTCCTGCCGGTTCTGAACGAAGGCAAACCGGTACGCGGCATGAACCTCGACAAAGACCGGATGGCGCTGGTTCGCGAGCTGTGCCTGCTCACCGTCAAGCCCACCATGTACATCGCTAACGTGAACGAAGACGGCTTTGAGAACAACCCGCACCTCGACACCGTGCGCAAGATCGCCGAATCCGAGAACGCGGTGGTAGTGCCCATCTGCAACAAGCTGGAAGCCGAGATTTCCGAACTGGAAGACGACGAAAAAACCATGTTCCTGGAAGAGATGGGCATGGAAGAACCGGGCCTCGACCGGGTAATTCGCGCCGGCTACAGCCTCCTGGGCCTGCAGACCTACTTTACCGCCGGCGTAAAGGAAGTCCGCGCCTGGACCGTCAAAATCGGCGCAACGGCACCCCAGGCCGCCGGCGTCATCCATACCGACTTCGAGCGGGGTTTCATCCGCGCCGAGGTGGTGAGCTACGACGACTTCGTGAAGCACAACGGCGAAGCCGGTGCCAGGGATGCCGGCAAATGGCGCCTGGAAGGCAAGGAATACATCGTGAAGGACGGCGACGTCATCCACTTCCGCTTCAACGTGTAACTTTTCAGGAAAAACTGGGCGCCAAGCCTTGACACAAAGGGCCCAAATACTGAAAATACGCGCCTCGTTTGGGGCGATGCCCAAAGCGAAATGGCAAGGTAGCTCAGTTGGTTAGAGCACAGCACTCATAATGCTGGGGTCGGCGGTTCGACTCCGCCCCTTGCTACCAGGATTCAAAGGGCTACGATTTACGTCGTAGCCCTTTTTTTGGTTTGACCGGCGGTTGCACCACAAGGCTCACAAAGCGCCACCCTGCTCACTCGGCCAGAGTGGCTGCCGCGCGAGGCGGGGATCAGGAGGTCCGAAACGCCGATACGCGATCCTGCATTTCAGTGGCCAGGCGTGCCAGCGCTTCACTGGCCGTCGAGGACTGTGTGGCGCCAAGCAGCCACTTCGTCTGCCACACTGGATAGCCGGGAGATAACCTTGTCGAAATTCCCCATCATGTGATTGAGGGCGGTACCGAGCTCAGCGATTTCATCGCTGCCTTCAATGGTGAGGCGGCTTGAAAGGTCTGATTTCTCCACCACTCGTTTCATCATTTTACGCATGGCCTGGAGTGGTTTGCTAATGGACCTGATAATCAGAAAACTGGCGATCAACCCGAACAACGCGACGACCAGCGCGATAGTCGGATAGATGACCTGACTGCGACTGCAGAGCTCTCCAACCGCTTCCCGCTCTTGTGAGGCAACGGCTAACTGAAGGCTCACCAATTCACCGATTTTATCGGTTACCGGATCAATCACCTCATAGAGCGGACCATCGATAGCATCCAGCCTGCCTTCAGCGGAGCCGGAAAAACCCTGGAGCAATTGGTAGGCTGGGCTCCAAGCAGAGAAAAATCCGTTTTTTAAGGTTCGGGGTTAATAGTATATGCGAATAGAAAATACCCTCGTTAGAAGATAAAATATTTTGCATTATTTTGACTTCGCCCAGTCTGCCACCAGACCGACACCTGAATTTGGCGCCTGAACCTTCAAACCGTTCAGGGTTCTCGTGGTATGCTTCGCCTGTTGTTGTGGCGCGCAAGGATCCTACCCCCGGTGAGAGTTCTTCCGATTGTTCAGATCGTCGGCTTTTTGCTGATTTTGCTCAGTTTTCTGATCACCTTACCCGTTAACCTGCTTGTTCTTGGAGAAACGCCGGATCAGCAAGCTTTTGTCACCTCGGCACTGATCTGTTTTGGCGTGGGTTTCCTTTGCTTCATGGTAACTGGCAGAGAACGCCACGGGCTGAAACAGCGGGAGATGTTTCTCCTGACCGTTTCCACCTGGGTGATTATCCCTTTCTTTTCCAGCCTGCCGCTTCTTTTCAGCGATCTGGGCCTATCGGTCACTGACGCTTTTTTTGAGAGCATTTCCGGCATTACAACCACTGGCTCGACGATACTGACCGGGCTCGACGACATGCCTGCAGACATTCTTCTCTGGCGCTCACTCATGCAGTGGATGGGAGGGATCGGTATCATCGGGATGGCCGTGGCGATTCTGCCTTTCCTGCGAATCGGGGGTATGCGCCTGTTTGCCACCGAATCCTCCGAATGGACCGAAAAAGCCGTGCCCCGCACCAACCGGCTTGCCCGGGGGCTTGTCTTCAGTTACCTCGCGATCACCCTGAGCTGCATCGGCGTTTACTGGTTTCTGGGCATGGATCTTTTCAATGCCGTCAATCACGCACTTACAACTGTCTCAACCGGAGGCTATTCCACTTCTGACAGCTCCATGGGCCAGTTTGACAACCCCCTGATCTTCCTCGCCTCCTCGTTCTTTATGGCCCTTGGCGGCATTCCGTTCTTCCTTTTTGTCAGGCTGCTGAATGGTCACTACATGCCACTGCTGAGGGACAAACAGGTTCATTTTTTCCTGCAGTTCCTTCTCATTGCTTCGCTCATTATCACGCTTTACCGGGCAGTGACCACAGACACACCAGTGGCGGAGGCCTTTGTTCATGCCCTGTTCAACGTAACCTCCGTAGTCACCACCACCGGCTACGCCAGTGAGGACTATATGCTCTGGGGGCCGCTGGTGATGGTGGTCTTTTTCTTCCTGACCTTTGTCGGCGGATGCTCCGGCTCCACCAGTGGCGGCATGAAGATGTTCCGTTTCCAGCTTTCAATGCTTCTGCTCCGGGAGCAAATGATCCGGTTGCTCCATCCCAGGGCTGCCATGGGACGGCGTTATAATGGCCGGATCATCGGTGACGAGATTATTGCCTCCTCCGTCGCCTTCTCTTTCATTTTTCTCGCGACTCTCGCCCTCGCCTCTGCCGTGCTCGCAGCATTGGGCCTGGATCTGGTCACCAGCCTCACCGGCGCCGCCACGGCTCTGGCCAACGTTGGCCCCGGGCTCGGCGACACCATTGGCCCGGCCGGAAATTTCCAGTCGTTGCCGGATGCCGCCAAGTGGGTTCTGATGGTGGTCATGCTGCTTGGGCGGCTGGAATTGCTGAGCGTTCTGGTGCTGCTTTCTCCTCACTTCTGGCGCGGCTAAAAGCCGTCTTTGGCGCTGTTTTCGGCTCCGGCAACTGTCCTCCCGGCACACTCTCTGTGGCATACTGAAATCCGGACCCAATAACACCAATTTCCCGTTCGCAAGGAAGTTACTATGAAATCCGAGACGCTCGCCCTTCACGCAGGCTTCAAGAGCGACCCCACTACCCGGGCCGCCACCACGCCGATCTACCAGACTACCTCCTACACCTTCGACGACACCCAGCACGGTGCCGATCTGTTTGACCTGAAGGTTCAGGGCAATATCTATACCCGCATCATGAACCCCACCAATGCGGTTCTGGAAGAACGGATGGCCGAACTGGAAGGCGGCGTTGGCGCCCTGGCGGTGGCCTCTGGCATGGCTGCCATTACCTACGCCCTGCAAACCATCTGCAAGGTGGGCAATAACATTGTCAGCACCAGCCAACTGTATGGCGGCACCTATAACTTGTTCGCCCATTCCCTGCCCAATCAGGGCATTGAGTGCCGGATGGTACCTCATGATGATTTCGATGCTGTGGAAAAGGCGATTGATGACAAAACCCGCGCCCTGTTCTGCGAGTCCATCGGTAACCCGGCTGGCAATGTGGTGGATATCCAGCGCTGGGCCGAGATAGCCCACAAGCACGGCATTCCGCTACTGGTGGACAACACTGTCGCCACGCCGTTCCTGTGTCGTCCCTTTGAGCACGGTGCGGACATAGTGATTCATTCGCTCACCAAGTACATCGGCGGTCACGGCACTACCGTGGCGGGGGTCGTGGTCGACTCCGGCAAGTTCGACTGGAAAGCCAGTGCCGACAAGTTCCCGATGCTGAACGAGCCGGACCCCTCTTACCACGGCGTGGTCTACACCGACGCCCTCGGCCCTGCTGCCTTTATTGGCCGCTGCCGCGTGGTTCCCCTGCGCAATACCGGTGCCGCCCTGGCGCCGTTCAACGCCTTCCTGATCATGCAGGGGCTGGAAACCCTGGCGCTGCGCATGGAACGCCACTGCGAGAACGCGGAGAAAGTCGCTAACTTCCTGCAGGATCATCCGTCGGTGGAATGGGTGAACTACGCGACCCTGGCCAATAGCCCGTACAAGGCCACCTGCGACAAGATCTGTGGCGGCAAGGCCTCTGGTATCCTGAGCTTCGGCATCAAGGGTGGCCGGGAAGCCGGCGCCAGATTCATTGATGCGCTGGATCTGATCCTGCGCCTGGTAAACATCGGAGACGCCAAATCCCTGGCCTGCCACCCGGCCACCACAACGCACCGCCAGTTGAACCCGGAGGAACTGAAAAGTGCCGGCGTGAGCGAGGATCTGGTGCGACTGTCTATCGGCATCGAGCATGTCGATGACATCATTGCCGACATCACCCAGGCCCTGGACAAAGCCCAGGCTTGATGACAATCAACCGGGTACGACCAATGTCGTGCCCGGTATCCCCGTGATTGCCCGTACCTGCCTTGTAACTCCCCCGCCAGCCCATTACCCTTTAGTGTCCCCCAAGTCTTCACAAGAGTCCGGTTGCAATGAGCGACAGCGCAAAGCCCCGCATTACCAGTGGTTCCAAATTCCGCAACGAGCATGGTTTTTCGGCCATCAAGGATGGCGTCAAGCGGTCATCAAAGCAGGAAGCCACACCGGTGGAGCGCAAGCCGAAATGGCTGAGGGCACGCATGCCCGGAGGCGAGCGCTATGAGGCGGTTCGCAAGAACGTGAGCGAGCACCGCCTGAGCACCGTTTGCCAGGAATCCCATTGCCCCAACATCGGCGAGTGCTGGACCGCCGGCACTGCCACCATCATGGTGATGGGATCGGTATGTACCCGGGCCTGCAAATTCTGCGCGGTGGACACTGGCAACCCGAAAGGTTGGCTGGATGCGGAAGAACCGGAAAATACCGCCAGGTCGGTGGAACTGATGGGCCTTCGCTACATCGTGCTCACCTCAGTGGACCGAGACGATCTGGACGACGGTGGTGCCGCGCACTATGCCGCCTGCGTATCCGCCATCAAGCAGCGCACCCCGGAAGTGGCGGTGGAAGCCCTGACTCCGGATTTTGACGCGGTGATGTCGGATGTTGAGAAAGTGGTGGATTCCGGGCTGGATGTCTTCGCCCAGAATGTGGAAACCGTGAAACGCCTGACCAGCCACGTGCGGGACCCGCGCGCCGGATATGAGAAAACCCTGAGCGTACTGGAACACGCCAAGAAGCACCGTCCGGATGTGCTTACCAAGACCAGCCTGATGCTGGGCCTGGGCGAAACCGAGGAAGAAATCCTGGAAACCATGGACGACCTGCGGGCCATTGGCGTGGATATCCTGACTCTCGGCCAGTACCTTCGTCCCACCCCGAACCACCTGCCGGTGGAACGCTATGTCACGCCCGAAGAGTTCAACCGCTACCGCGAGATTGGTCTGGAGAAAGGCTTCATGGAAGTGCCGTCCGGCCCCATGGTCCGCTCCAGTTACCGTGCCGATAGAGTCTTCGATAAAAACAATCTTGGTCTCGCCGTACAGGAAGTCCCCCAGACCGCCAACGCCATGCTGATTCCGGTGAAGGCCATCGACTGAGAACGCCCATGCTCAAACTGCTGCGAAATGCCCGGTTGAAGTACAAATTCTGGTTGCTGAACATTGTCGTTTTTGCAGTGCTTTGCCTGCTGGCACTCTATGCCATGCACACCATTGCAGGACAAACCGGCAAAGCCCTGAATGACGTATTTGCCGAAACGGCGCCGGGGTTCGCGCTGATGGTCGCGGTTCTCATGGTGCTCGAAATGGCCGCCTCCCAGCTACTGATCTCCTTTATAGAGCGCCATGTGAATCGCCTGAAAAACACCATGGTGGAGGTACAGGCCTCTGGCAACCTGAGCCAACGGGCCGATGTGGATTCCACTGACGAAATCGGTGAAATGGCCAGCGCCTTCAATGCCATGCAGGACCGTACCCTGGGCGTTGTAAGGAGCATGAAGGAAGCCATTGATCGCCTGCACAGCGAAGCCCGGGAACTGACCGCAACTGCCGGCGCCCGCCGGGACGATCTGAGCCGCCAGCAGGCAGACGCCGACCGCTCCGCAGAGATCATCGGAACCATGCTGCAGAGCTTCACGGGCATTGCCAAACAGGCGGGGATCGCCAAAACCCTTTCCCACGAGGCCCGGGACGCCGCCCGTGACGGCAGCAAGCGTGTCGGACAGAGCGCAGACAGCATCCGCAAGCTGGCCGATGTGGTACGCAATTCCGCCAGCAGTGTCGATGCCCTGGCCGAGAACAGTCACGAAATCAGCCACGCCATTACCGAGATCCGGGGCATTGCCGAGCAGACCAACCTGCTGGCTCTGAATGCCGCCATCGAGGCGGCCCGGGCCGGTGAACAGGGCCGCGGGTTCGCGGTAGTTGCCGACGAAGTGCGCAACCTGGCACAGCGGGTTCAGGACTCCACCGATCAGATTCAGGGCACCATCGACCGGTTGCTCAATGCCATGAGTACCGCCGTGAACCGGATGACCGGCAGCTCCGAGGATGCCAGCCGCTGCGTCGAGGAATCCGAGGAAGGCCTCCGCGCCCTTGAGGCCATCAACGCGGTGGTCGGCCGGATTGATCAGAGCAATCAGGAGATCGCCAATGTGTCCGCTGAACAGACCGCCGGCACCGACGATGTCCTGGCCAATGTTCAGGGTATCCGCGAAACCACCCAGAACATGGTGACCCAGCTTGCCGAGAGCGCCGAAATGGGCAAGCGCCTGAAGCGGCTGATCGATTCCCTGGAAGAAGCATCCTCAAAGGTCACGGTTCACTGAGGTTTACAGCACACTCCGCACTCGTTTGAACCGGCAGAGCAGTTGCTCATGAACAACTGGCATGGCTGCCAGAAAATGGTTCGGGTGTTAAGTCTGGTTTCGGCTCCTGACCTTTTTGGCTCCGTAGCTGGCTGGACAGGCACCAAACAAAAAAGGCCACACCCGAAGATGCGACCCTTCTCCCGGACAGCCAGCCGGAAGCTAAATCACTGCATACCCTGGCCCTGCTGTTGCATCATCTGACGCTGCTGCATTTGCTGCTGCATCTGCTGCATGCGCTTATCCAGCTCGTCACGCTGCTCCTGGGTAAACACATTATCTACCTTGGCCTGCATCAGCGTGGACAAGGCCGCAATTTCGCCGGTGACATCGCCCAGTTTTTCGGCGTGCTCGCGAATGGCAGCCTCATCAAAATCGGATTTGATCTCACCCTGCATCTGCTGCTGCAGGGCACGGGCTTCCTGGCGGAGCTCGCCGATTTCGCCCTGCATCTCGTCGATGATGGCGCGGATCTCCGTTTGCTGATCCTCCGACAGGCCCACCATTTGCGCCAGCTGATCAACCTGGTCTGGCTGCCCGCCAGCGGCTTGTTGCGCCATGGCGGGAACCGAAAGGCTTAGGGCGACCAGAGCAGTACCAAACAGTTTTACAAGCTTCATAAAATTCTCCGTTGACAGGGTGGCTACAACCTGAATACCACCGACCTACATTGATTTCGTCATTCAGGCCCTACACCCTAAAACATCCACACTCGGTTTTTCACCCCGATCAGCCCTGTTTTTATACATACTTCTCACTATCCCCCGCCACAAACCGCCACACACGGGCATTCAAACAAATGTGAAAGTTTAGTCATTCCCCTTCATAATGGCGCCGTTTACAGGCAGCCGGAGCAGAAAAGATGGCAATTAACTGGTTTCCAGGGCACATGCACAAGGCCCGCAAGGAAATCAAACAAGTGATGCCGCAGATGGATCTCATCATTGAGGTGGTGGATGCGCGGATTCCTTTCAGCAGCGAAAACCCGCTGGTGCCGGCCCTGCGTGGCGAAACGCCGCTGATCAAGGTATTGAACAAGCGCGACCTGGCAGACCCGGAGATCACCGAGCAGTGGCTGGTCTGGCTCGAGAAAGAGCGTGGGGTGCGTGCCATGACCCTCACTCACAATCAACGCACCGAGGCGTTGTCCATCCTCAAGCTTGCCGAGGAAATGACACCGGATCACGACCGCCAGAAAAGCGCATTGCGGGTAATGATCCTGGGCATTCCCAATGTCGGCAAGTCCACCCTGATCAATACCCTGGCGGGACGGCCCGCGGCCAAAACCGGGAACGAGCCGGCGGTCACAAGGGCGCAGCAGGCCATCAAGCTGCCCGATAACATCCTTCTGTACGACACCCCCGGCTTTCTCTGGCCCAAGCTGTCTCCGGAAGCCTGCGGATACCGCCTGGCGGTCACCGGCGCCATTCGAAGCTCGGTGCTGGATTTCGAGGACGTTGCCATGTTCGAGGCGGACTACCTGCTCGAGGCCTACCCAGAGCTGGTCAAGGCCCGCTACGGTTTTGAGGAGCTGCCGAAAGACGGCCTGGGACTGATGGATGGTATTGCCGCAAAACGTCGGTTTTTCGGTCGCGGTGGCGTTCCGGATCTGCACAAGGTGTCAGAGGTTTTGCTCAACGAATTCAGGGCCGGAACGCTGGGGCGCATCTCCCTGGAAACACCAGAGATGGTTGAGCGTGAAGCCCGGGAGGCAACCGACTAACCGCCCCCTTACCAAGGTCAAATATCGCATTCGGCCCAAAGCGCCTAGACTGTTAAATAACGTAATTGATCGCAGGGTCGGCCATTTCGGCCGGCCGGTTAGGAGGAACTTATGAGACGCGTCGTCGTCACCGGCATGGGCATCGTTTCCTGCCTCGGCAATTCACTGGATGAGGTCACGGACAGCCTGAAAAACGGAAAGTCTGGCATCCGCTTCAACGAAACCTACAAGGAAATGGGCTTCCGCAGCCAGATTGCCGGCTCTGTGGATGTGGACACATCCGTTATCGACCGCAAGATCCGCCGCTTCATGGGCCCTTCCGCCATGTACAGCTACCTCGCCATGGAACAGGCCATTGCCCAGGCGGGCCTTACTGAAGATCTGATCTCCAACGACCGCACCGGGCTGATTGCCGGTTCCGGTGGCGCGTCCTGTTCCAGCCAGGTGGAAGCCACGGATATCATGCGTGAGAAAGGCGTCAAGCGCATCGGGCCTTACATGGTGCCGCGCATCATGACCAGCACGGTGTCAGCCTGCCTGGCCACCGCGTACAGGATCCGGGGCGTAAACTATTCCATGTCCTCTGCCTGTGCCACCAGTGCCCACTGCATTGGCCACGCTATGGAGCAGATCCAGGCCGGTAAGCAGGACATCGTGTTCGCCGGTGGTGGCGAGGAAGAAGACTGGAGCCTGACCATGATGTTCGACGCCATGGGCGCCCTCTCTACCAAATACAACGAAGCCCCGGAAACGGCGTCCCGCCCCTTCGATAGCGGCCGGGACGGGTTCGTGATCGCCGGCGGTGGCGGCATGGTGGTTCTGGAAGAACTGGAACACGCCAAGAGACGGGGCGCCAATATTATTGCCGAGCTGACAGGCTATGGCGCCACCTCTGATGGCTACGACATGGTAGCCCCCTCCGGCGAGGGCGCACAACGCTGTATGAAACAGGCCATGGCCACGATCCGTGGCAAGGTCGACTACATCAACGCCCACGGCACCAGTACCCCGGTAGGCGATGTGGCTGAAATGGGCGCGGTACGTGCCACCTTCGGACCCGACATTCCCGCTATCTCCTCAACCAAGTCACTGTCCGGGCACTCCCTGGGGGCTGCCGGCGTTCAGGAGGCAATTTACTCGCTGCTGATGCTGCAGAATGGCTTCATGGCCGGCACCGCCAACCTGGTCAATATGGACGAGAAAATCCGCGACATTCCACTGGTGGGCCCTGAAGGCCGCGAGGCAGACCTGAGCACCGTGATGTCCAACAGCTTTGGTTTTGGCGGCACCAACGCCTCGCTGGTCTTTGAGAAACTGTAAACCCTCTTGTCAAGGGCCCTCGGGCCCTTATTTTTGTAAAAAAATAATTCTAGGATCATCCCGCTTGATCATTGGCAAAGACAGTCATCCGTATTAAGGTACATTGTTGATATGGATCAAATTGGATGGATCATTACGTATGGCTCAAGCAATTCCGTTTCGCCAGGCATCCCCCCTGAAGGCGTCCTGCCACCAGTGCAGCCTGAGCAACCTGTGTCTGCCCCTGGCCATTGAAGAGAACGATCTGGACAGGCTGGAAGATATTATCCAGCAAGGGCGGATCTTCAATCGCGGCGAGCATATCTTCGACCAGAGCACACCCTTCCGCTCTTGTTTCGCGGTTAAAAGCGGGTCTATCAAGACGTCGATCATTACCGAAGGTGGCGAGGAGCAGGTCACCGGGTTCTTCATGCCCGGTGAGCTGGTCGGCCTCGACAGCATGAGCAGCGAGAACTACGCCTGCACGGCCAGGGCTCTGGAGAGAACCAGCGTGTGCGAGTTTCCGGTGGATAAACTGGAGGAGCTGACCGGCAAACTACCGGATTTACAGCACCACATGTACCACCTGATGAGCCAGGAAATCCAGAACAGTCATCAGCTCGCGATGCTGTTGAGCAAGAACACAGCCGAGGAACGCATTGCCGCCCTGCTGCTGTCGCTGTCCAGCCGATTCCAGCGCCGGCGCATGTCCCCCACCAACTTCAGCCTGCCGATGGCGCGGAACGATATTGCCAACTTCCTCGGGCTGGCTGTAGAGACCGTCAGCCGGGTGTTCACACGCTTCCAGAACCAGGGAATTATCAAGGCCCGAGGCCGGGAAGTGGAACTATTGGACGTGGAGGCCCTGCAGTTGGTTACCCGCGAGTTCTCACGGCAGTCTCACCCCTGAGCTCAGAAAATGCAGAGCCCGCCCGGGAGTTATCCGGCGGGCTCGCCGGTCACTTCCCTGCCATTGGTCTGTTTCAGCATCGACAGCTCATCCACTAATCCGGAGCGCCAGGGCAACTGTTTGATACCGAACGTATTTCGGATCTTGGTGCAGATCAGTGTGGTGTTTACTGGCTCAAGATGCCCCCAGCCGGGCACCTCATCGATCACCCGGGTACCCTCGGGAATGCCCGGAAGCCCGGTGATCGCGAGCCCAAGCTCGTACAGGTTGATTTCCTCGGCACCGGCATACTGATAGGTGCCCCATACTTCAGCACCACAATCGATCTGAAGCACCATTGCCGTTATCACCCGCGCAAGATCACGAACCGCAACGGGCTGGCCGCGGCAACGCCCGGGCAGTGACAGAGTCTCGCCTGCAGCAATACTAGCCTGCACCTTCCGGATGAACCGCGCCAGGCTCCAGCCAGTTCGCAGAATAATGTGTCTCGGCAGCAGGGTACGCAACGCCTGCTCACACTCCCACTGCCAGTTACCCAGCTCGTTTACCGGCTGGCCGGGGTTGGAGGTGATGTAGCCGCTTTGCTTGCGGCCATCAAAGACATAGCATGAGGACAGCTGGAACAGCGCCATACCATGATCATGGGCAAACCCGGCCATGGCTACCGGCAATGAAAATGCCGCCGTGCGGGCTCCCTCGGGATCCTTTTCGGCGACTTCAGGGTTCGCCATCCAGAGCGCATTTATGATCAGGTCGGTATCCTCGGGAATCCAGTTTTCCAGGGCGTCCAGATCTGCATTGGCGGCATCACTGACGAGCAACGGACTGACGTGCAGGTGCGTTTCCCGCAGGCGCTCCAGCAAAATCTTCCCCAAGGGGCCGTAATCGTGAACAACAAGTACATGCACGCGGGTTCAATGCCTCCGGATATCACTGATGTGACGGTAGTCCCGAACCGGTCTGGCCAATGGCTTAGTCTTTCCGGTCCCTACACTAGTGCAGTCTGAATTTAATTCATTGCCATCCCTTTCAAGAGCATACAACAACAGGAACTGTCATGCTGAAGCAACAGAGCCACATTGTGGCGCCCATTCCCGATGAGCTGCGAACCCGTGCCCTGTATACCGTCGGCGAACTTCGCGAACACGGCAGGGCCGACAAGGAAGCGATTGACACACTCTTCAACCTGATCGTGGAGCTGACCGGAGAAGGTCTGGATTTCTTTTTCCTTGAGCCGCTTCGGCGACTGCACGCCAGCAGCATGATGATGGGCATGGCAAAAATAGGGATCAGCAGCATGCTCAAGGGAAGCAAGATGGTTGTTCACAAGGTTCTGAAAAAGCTCGACGCCCGAAGCCTGGCTGCCATTCTCGACTTCATCGAGGAAATTATTCACGAGCCGGAGCAGGCCTGACGGCCAGCCCGGCAAAATCACCGGTATTGTCGCGCAACTCGTGCGGTGATACCGGTCAGAAGCTCGTAGGATATGGTACCTGCGCAGGCAGCCACCTCATCAACTCCCACCGTTCTGCCCCAAAGCTCCACACTGTCCCCTTCTCTGGCCTCCGGTGCTCCGGTCAGATCGACAGCGAGCATGTCCATGGACACCCGGCCAATGAGCCGGATTCGCCGGCCATTGATGGCAGCGGGGGTATTTGTCCCGGCATGTCTTGGGTAGCCATCTCCATAACCGATGGCCACCATACCCATCCGGGTGTCCCGGTCAGCCACCCAGCCGGCACCATAGCCGACGGATTCCCCGGCACGCACAACACGAGTGCTGATTAACGGCGCTTCCAGCGACATGGCCGGTTCAAGGCCAAGCTCCGGGCCGGTCTTGCCAATCACCGGAGAGCCGCCATAAAGCATGATGCCGGGGCGGCTCCAGTCATACAGGGGCTGGTCGGCAAGAAAATGAGCAGCCGAGTTACCAACGCTTTTCATTAATCCGGGCCAGGAAGCAGTTGCCTGCTCAAAGACCGACGTTTGATCGGCCGTCATGGTGTTTTCGGCATCGTCGGCGCAGGCAAAATGGGTCACAAAACCCAGCAGCCTTTCACTGGCCTTCATGGCTTCCAGCCGAATCATCACCCCGGCCAGTTCGCCTGGATGAAACCCTAGCCGGTTCATACCGGTGTTAACCTTCAGCCAGAACGCCGGCAGTTGATCTGATAGCTCCAGCCATTCCAGTTGCTGGACACTGTGAAGTACCGGCTCGAAATCCTGCTGTGCACATTCGGCCAAGTCCTCACCGGCGTGGACACCCTGAAGCAGCACAACCGGCTGTTCCAGCCCATTCGCTCGAATGGCCAAAGCCTCTTTCAGACAGGCTACCGCGAATTTCGGTACCAGGCTATTCAGGGCCGACACCACCGGACCAATGCCATGACCATAGCCGTCAGCCTTTACCACGGCCATCACCTGCGCGCCACCGGCACACCGGCAGGCGGTCTGGTAATTCCGGCGAAGCGCCTCAAGGTCAATCCGGGCGACAGTGCTCCTTGGCATTAATACTCTCCGCCGTAATCGCTGTAATCGCCATGGGCCAGGTCCTCGAATTTGGTGTACTTGCCGATAAACGCCAGGCGAATGGTGCCTATGGGGCCGTTCCGCTGCTTGCCGATGATGATCTCGGCGATACCCTTGTCCGAGGTATCCTCGTTGTACACTTCATCCCGGTATACGAACATGATCACGTCGGCATCCTGCTCAATCGCGCCGGATTCACGCAGATCCGAGTTAACCGGGCGTTTGTTGGGCCGCTGCTCAAGACTCCGGTTGAGCTGGGACAGGGCAACCACAGGGCAGCTCAGTTCCTTTGCAATCCCCTTCAGGGACCGGGATATTTCTGAAATTTCCGCGGTCCGGCCCTCGGTGTTACCAGGCACCCGCATCAGTTGCAGGTAGTCGACCATGATCAGGCCAATCTTGCCGCCGTTCTCGCGGGCGATACGCCGGGCCCGGGAGCGCAGCTCAGTGGGGCTGAGGCCCGGGGTATCATCAATATAAAGCGGTTTGTCCTTAAGCAGGCTGACCGCGGACGTCAGGCGGGGCCAGTCGTCTTCTTCCAGTTTGCCGCCCCGGACCTTGGTCTGGTCGATACGCCCGAGTGAGGAGAGCATGCGCATGGCCAGCGCATCTGCCGGCATCTCCATACTGAACACCAGCACCGGCGTACCGGTGCTGATCAGGGCATTTTCAACAATGTTCATGGCAAAGGTGGTCTTACCCATCGAAGGACGACCGGCCACGATGATCAGATCCGAGGGCTGCATGCCCGAGGTCCGCTCATCCAGATCCTTGAACCCGGTGGTCAAACCGGTGGTTTGCTCACCGGACTCAAACAGCTCCTCGATCCGGCTCAGGGTCTTGGCCAGAATCGGGTTGATGGCCTGGGGCCCGGACCCTTCCTTGACCCGCGCTTCGGCAATCTGGAACACGTTCCGTTCGGCCTCATCCAGAATTTCACTACTGTTCCGGCCCTGAGGGTTGAATGCGGAATCGGAGATTTTGCCGGACACCTCCACCAGCTGGCGCAGGACAGAGCGTTCTCGAACAATATTGGCGTAAGCCTGGATGTTGGCCGCTCCCGGCGTCTTTTCCGCCAGCTCGGCCAGATAGGACAGCCCCCCCGCATCTTCAATATCCCCGGCCCGTTCCAGAAATTCGGCGAGGGTCACCACATCCAGTGGCTCGCTTTCACTGGCCAGGCGCTCCACGGCGCCAAAGATCAGGCGGTGGTCCTGTCGATAGAAATCGGCGGCCGAAATAACCTCGGAGATCTCGTCAAATCGACGGTTGTCGAGCATCAGGCCACCCAATACCGCCTGCTCTGCCTCAACAGAGTGGGGAGGAACCTTGATACGACTGGTTTCGAGATCGGTACTCGCGGGCTTCAGATTGGGCTTGGCCATGAAAACATCTTCAGTTGGACGTCAAAACCACGACAGTTTAAGCGACCTGCCGCTGCAATTTTGAGAGGGTTACCAGACCGTAACAGCATACCAGAAAGAAACAGGCCCGAAAGCCGCAAGATGCGGTTCGGGCCTGTTGGGCTGGCCGGTCGATGCCTTCGAAACGACAGCGCCGGCCACCAGCTTATTACCAAGGCCGGGAAACCCCGGCTCCGTTTTCCGGGGAAAACGGGTTACTCGGCAACAACCGCCAGCTTGATAGTGACTTCGACGTCTGAATGCAACTGAAGCTCAATCTCGTATTCACCGGTCACACGCAGTGGGCCTTCCGGCAAACGAACTTCACTCTTCTCAACGTCGGTGCCACCGGCAGTGATTGCATCGGCAATGTCACGCACACCGACAGAGCCGAACAGCTTGCCTTCTTCACCAGCCTTGGAGCTTATGGTGAAGGAAGCGCCTTCCAGAGCCTCGGCACGGGCCTGTGCAGCAGACAGCTTCTCGGCAGCTGCTTTCTCAAGCTCGGCACGACGCTCCTCGAACGCCTTCAGGTTTGCTTCGGAGGCAGGTACAGCCTTGCCATACGGAAGCAGGAAATTACGACCGTAACCGGCCTTGACCTTTACCTTGTCACCCAGGGAGCCAAGGTTTGCAACTTTCTCGAGCAGAATAACTTCCATCTCGTTAACCTCTTCATGCTTTATTCAGCCGGTCCGGCAGGCTTCATGCGCCCCCGGATATCCAGCCAGCTATCCACAAAAGCCAGAACCACTAACAGAATCATCAGGCTTGGACCCAACAGGACCAGCACTATATAAAACAGCGCCAGCCACTGCCCACTGAGCTTTTTCAAACCAACTATGCCGTGAACCAGCGCCAGGCTCGCCAAAAACAGCGGTGTTCCCGCGGCCCAGGCCAGCAGCATGGCGTTCAGCCCGAGAAACGGACCCACCATCACAGTTACCGCACACACGACCGCAACCGGCGGAGACAGCCTCAGACCATGGAATTCCCTGCGGAATCCATCGGGGTTATAAAGCCCCGCCTGCCAGGACCGCGCCAGCATGGTCATGCCCACACCTGTTGTCAGATAGGTGCCTGCCATGCTCGCGTTCATGGTGTCCCGAATCACTCCCTCAAGGTCATCCCCGAGACTCTTTGCAATTTCGGCGTTGTACTGTTGGTAAAAGCTCACCCCGGTCTGGACCAGGTCATCCAGCAGGCCGGGATAGATCACAGGCAACATCAGGCCTGTGACGATTCCGAGAAAACTCCCCCCGAGAAGGGCCTTCTCCCAGGACTGCGTGGTTCGGATAAGCGCCGCCATCAGCATTACCTGAAGCAGTACCGCCAGAGCCGTCGGGTCCTGCCCGAAAATGCTCCAGCCAAGCGCCGGTAGCAATGCCCAGAGCCCGATACCGAGCCCCTGACTGATGCCGAGCCTGAGAATAACCAGGCCGACAACGGCTGCGCCAATCCAGAACAGCAGGGGTATGGCAGTGGTTACTGCTGCTACCCCGCCCGCCTGCAGGGGACCGCGCATTACATACTGTGCAAGTGCACGCATGGCCCCAAGTCCTGTGTTTCTGTTACTTAGTTATCGTGGCTGTCCGAGTACGGCAGCAGTGCCAGGTAGCGGGCACGCTTGATAGCGGTAGCCAGCTGACGCTGATAACGTGCCTTGGTGCCGGTGATGCGGCTGGGCACGATTTTGCCGGTTTCAGTGATGTAGCCTTTCAGGGTGTCCAGATCCTTGTAATCGATCTCCTTGACACCCTCTGCCGTGAAGCGGCAAAACTTGCGACGCCTGAAAAAACGAGCCATAACTTAACTCCTCAACTCCGGTTAATTACTCTTCTTCGTCCTGGGTTTCAGCACGCTGACGTGGCTCGTCAGCTTCGGCTGAACGACGCGGGCGATCATCGCCGCCACGACGGTCTTCACGGGACTCGGAAGCTTTCATCGGGGACAGGTCTGTGTCAGCACCATCACGGCGCAGGATCATGTCGCGGATGATGGCATCGTTGAAACGGAAGTTGTGAGTCAGCTCGTCCATCGCCGCCTGTGAACATTCAACGTTCATCAGTACGTAGTGAGCCTTGTGAATCTTGTTGATCGGGTAAGCCAGGTGACGACGGCCCCAATCTTCCAGGCGATGTACCTTACCGCCATCTTCGGTGATGACGCTGGTATAACGCTCGATCATCGCGGGCACCTGCTCGCTCTGATCCGGATGTACCATAAAAACGATTTCGTAGTGACGCATGAGTTCTCCCTACGGTTTAAACAGCTTTCTTTTTACCGGCCAGATTGAAAAATTCGCGACCGGCAAACATGAAAGCAAGGAGTTGACAGCCTGGGCTGCCAGTTTCTTTTTGCTTTATCAATAACGCTTTGCGAGAAAGGCTTGATCAAAAGCGAGACTTTGCATTACCAACATTCAGGCAATACAAAACCGCCCCTTAGTAAAGGGGTGAGGTATTCTAGGCGGGTAAGCCGCCGTGTGCAAGGGTTAACCAAGCCGCTGGCGTAACGCCTCGTACAGGCAGACACCCGTAGCCACGGACACGTTCAGGCTATCCACGTGCCCCAGCATCGGGATATTGATCAGTTGATCACAGTGCTCCCGGGTTAAGCGACGCATCCCCTTCCCTTCGGCACCCATTACCAGCGCCACCGGCCCCCTGAAATCGGCCTGGTAAAGCGTTGCACCGGCTTCACCAGCGGTGCCAATCAGCCAGACGCCCTGGTCCTGAAGGCCCCGAAGGAAACGGGCGAGATTGGTGACCCGCACAAAGGGCACCGTCTCTGCGGCACCGCAGGCGACCTTACGGGCTACCGGTGTCAGCGAAGCAGACTTGTCCTTGGGCACAACCACTGCCTGAATACCCACGGCATCGGCGGTGCGCATGCAAGCGCCCAGATTGTGAGGATCGGTGACACCATCAAGCACCAAAAGGAACGGAGGCGTGTCACTGCCCGCCAACTGCGCCAGCAGATCGTCTTCCGTCCACTCCCGGTTTTCACTGACGGCCGCGACAATACCCTGATGCACCCCGGACACCCGCTCGTCGAGCTCCTTGCGGTGCACTACTTTCCAGCGCACACCCAGCGCATCCAGCGCATCGGTAATGCTCCTGACCCGCTTATCCTGCCTGCCGGTCTGAATCCAGACCTGCTGCAAACGTTCAGGCTCGCGCTTGAGAACAGCCTCAACCGCGTGCCAGCCAAACACAAATTCTCCGGACACCGTTTACACTTCCCGTTACTTGCCGGATTTTCGCGGCTTGGCTTTCTTGTCGTCTTTGCCAGCGCCGCCGCCCTTCTTCCCTTTCTTCAGGACAAGTTGTGCAGCGCGCGCAACCAGCTCATCCCTGGCAGAAGGAGTTTCATCGTCATCAAAGACCTCAGGGCCCGGCTTTTTCGGTGACGCCGAAGCCGGACGCTTCCTTGGACGCTTCGGGCCAGGCTCCGCGGGTGACGCGCCTTTCTGGCCAGATTTCGCCCTGCCGGCTGATTTACCGCCCTTACCAGCACCCCGCTTGCCCTTGCCTCGCTCCCCTCTATCAGGGACCTTGAGCGCGTCGCGGTCTGCCTGGCGGTGGACCGGCTCGCTGATCAGCTCCAGGTCTATTTTCCGGTCTTCCATGCCAACCCGAACAACCTTCACACGAACCTCATCACCAAGCCGGAAACTCATGGCCGTGCGCTCACCAATAAGGCGGTGTTTGGCTGAATCGTGGTGAAAAAAGTCGCCACTCAGCGTCGAAACATGCACCAGTCCCTCTATATAAACGCCCGAGAGCTCAACAAAGAAGCCGAAGGGCACCACTGACGCAATGACGCCGTCGAATTCCTCGCCGACATGGTCACTCAGGTACTCACACTTCAGCCAGGCCATGACATCGCGGGTGGCATCGTCGGCACGCCGTTCCGCCATTGAAGTGTGCTCACCCAACTGCTCCATCCGGGCCATATCGTAAGGATACACGGCAAGCTCGGGGTCCGGTTTCGGAGGCGGAACCACATCCTTGGACGACTGCCCACCGTGAATAACCGATTTGATGGCCCGGTGATTGATAAGGTCCGGGTAACGCCGGATCGGCGACGTGAAGTGAGCATAACCCGTATAGCCAAGTCCAAAATGGCCACTCTCTTCAGGACTGTAAACGGCCTGACTCAGTGAACGCAGCATGACCGTCTGGATCACATTGGCATCCGAGCGGTCCTTAATACTGTTCAGCAGTTCCTGGTAGTCCGCAGACGTGGGGTTATCGCCCCCACCCAATTGCAGGCCCAGCTCACCCAGGAACAGTCGAACCGCATTGAGCCGCTCTTCCGAGGGGCCATCATGCACCCGGTAGAGTGCCGGGAGTTTGTGTTTTTTCAGGAATCGCGCCGTTGCGACATTCGCGCACAGCATGCATTCCTCGATGATCTTGTGGGCATCGTTGCGCTGCACCGGCACAATCTCTTCTATCTTCCGGTCGGCGTCAAACACGATCTTGGTTTCGGTGGTTTCGAAATCGATCGCACCACGCTCGGTGCGGGCCTTGCGCAGCAACTGGTAGAGCCCATAAAGATTGTGTAACTGCGGGAGGACATTGGCGTATTGCTCAGACAGCTTGTAGCCCTGCTCGGTGTCCGGGTGTTCCAGCATAGTGCTTACCTTGTTATAGGTAAGCCGCGCATGACTGAACATCACCGCCTGATAGAAGCTGTAACTGCTGATGTTGCCGGCGGCGCTGATGGTCATATCGGCCACCATGCAGAGGCGGTCTACCCCCGGGTTCAGCGAGCAAAGGCCATTGGACAGCTTTTCCGGCAGCATCGGCACCACATGGTCCGGAAAATAAACCGAAGTACTGCGATTGACCGCCTCTTCGTCCAGCGGCGTTCCGGGGCGGACATAGTGGGAAACGTCGGCAATTGCCACCAGCAGACGATAGCCGCCACGGGGCCTTGGTTCGCAATACACGGCGTCATCGAAATCACGGGCCGTTTCGTCGTCGATGGTTACCAGACGGAGGTTTCGGATATCCTTCCGGTTGGCCTTGTCTTTTTCTGCGACCTCTTCCGGAATTTCGGCCGTCTGCTGACCGACAGCGGGTGGCCAGCTATGGGGAATATCGTAGGAACGGATGGCAACGTCGATCTCCATTCCTGGCGCCATGTGTTCTCCAAGGACCTCAACGACCTTGCCCAATGGCTGGGTGCGCACGGTAGGCTGACGGACAATATCCACGACAACATACTGGCCGTGGCGGGCATTGCCGCAATTCTCCTGGGGAATCAGCACCTCGTGATTGATGCGCGCATTCTCCGGAACAACGAAGCTGATGCCACTCTCCTGGAAAAATCGCCCCACGGTCTGACTGGTCCGGTATTCCAGAACATCTACAATCACACCCTCACGCCGACCGCGGTCGTCAACACGATCAACCCGTGCTGCCACCCGGTCACCGTGAAACACCTGGCGCATCTGGCGGGCCGTGAGAAACAGGTCGGAACCGCCGTCGTCCGGCACCAGAAAGCCGAAACCGTCCTTGTGACCGATCACCCGACCGGTAACCAGGTCCGCTTCTTCAATGGGCAGGTAGGCGCCACGGCGATTGCAGATCAGTTGTCCATCCCGGCACATGGCGATCAAACGCCGCCGAAGGGCTTCAATACCCTCCTCCGAAGACTGACCAAGCTCGGAACACAATGTTTCATGTGTTGCGGGAGCCCCGCGATCCTTGAGGTGCGAGAGGATAAATTCCCGGCTTTGAATAGGATTATCGTATTTTTGGGCCTCACGGCTGGCGTGAGGATCCCGGTCGTTTTTCTTCCTGGAAACCATTCGGATCCTTGTCCTGAGGCTGCACCAACGCGGCACAGTTTAGATTCGTTTGCAATGGAGTATAACGTTGGGATGTAGCTCCTGCCTATCAACCTGCCCGGAATAGGCATAAATACCTGACATTCTTTTTGCAAAAAAACGTTTGACAGCCCCGGCGGGAATTATTAAAGTACGCGCCATCGGTTGAGGGACACGCCTCAACGCTGGCAGAAACGTCGGGTTTTCAATAAGCTAACGGCAGTTCTGCAAATCACCTGCCGAGGTGGTGAAATTGGTAGACACGCTAGCTTCAGGTGCTAGTGGGGGCAACCCCGTGGAGGTTCAAGTCCTCTCCTCGGCACCATTCTTCTTGAATGGCCCTCCAAATCATGCAAATTTACCCATACCTATATCCACGTTGCTGAAGATATTGTTTCCTGCCGACAGTTCCCCTGCTGTAGCCACGCAATCCAAATACCACCAGATTCAAGAAAGCTAATCATTTACAGTATCTTAGGAAGACCCAACGCTACCTTCCGCGAAGGCCAGCGGGAAGCCATCGATGCCATCGTCAATCAACGGCGAAAACTGCTAGTGGCCCAGCGTACAGGCCGGGGTAAAAGTTCAGTCTACTTTATCAGCACCAAAATCTTCCGGGATCGAGGACTGGGGCCAACCATCATCGTTTCGCCCCTGCTGCGCAATCAGATCGAATGCGCATCTGGCCTTCTCCTCATCTTCATGATGGTTGACTATCACGCACCATTTTGGCACGTAGATGCCGGTGAGGAGGAGTCCATCCCATTGCTTACAGTGTAGCGCGTCCGACAACAGCCGCTTGTCAACCCCGGAGTTCGAGGTCTTCCCGAATGACTTCGGGGTGGCGAAAAGCAATCTCGATGAGTGCTTTCGCAGGACCAGAGGGTTTACGTCGACCTTGCTCCCATTCCTGCAAAGTACGCGCAGAAATATGCAGTACCTCAGCAAACTCTATCTGGGTCAGGCCTGTTTTACCTCGTGCTTCTGCCACCTCATTAGGCTCTACACGGCTGGTTCGTGCGGCTTTGCCTGCTTTCATTTCTTTGACGGATTGGAGTAGCCTGTTGCCAAGCTCCTCAGCATTCAGAATCTCGTTACTCATTTTCCAATACCTCACGAATCGACTTCAGGATATGAGCGGGTATGTTGCCCCTGACGGCCTTTTGGTAGATCACCAACAACCAGGTCTCGCCATTTGCCAGCTTGGTGAAGTAAATAACTCGCACCCCACCACGCTTCCCCGAACCCGCTACCGACCAACGAACCTTTCTTACACCCGCCGCTACCTGGAATGGGATCGCCAATTTCTGGACTGGCTGCCAGCCAAGCAAAGAAAGCGCTTCGCTCTTCCTCAGTCCAAATTTTTCTGGCATCCGCTTCAAATGTAGGGGTTTCGATGATGGTGAACATGATGACAAATATACGTCATTGACGGAGTTTTGCAAAATTTTTGGAAAGAGTTAATCGACATAGGGAGGCACCTCACAGCACCCCTCCCCCCACACCACCGGGCATACGGATCACGTACCACAGCGGTTCGGTTGATTGAGTTGTTCAACGTTCAACAAGATCCGGAAGCCCTAGCGACGCAAAGTACTGCCTCGGCAAGGCCTGCCTTAAACTCACCCCGCGTTCGCCGGGTGATGCACCGAACGCGATACTTGAACTGCTTGATCGCATCGTCACTCACCTTACGCCGCTTCTCACGACCTCGACGGGTAAACGTGAACCCCAGGAACACTCGCTCCCAGGGGCGACTAACTGTCAGCAGCAGTGCTGTTGAACAAAGGCGGACAGGTCGTCAACGGTCATGCCGTCTATCCCTGCGCTTGCCTGGCACCGTTCGGGCCTTCCCGCTGACATTCACTTCAGGTCTCACCTGCCGAGTAATCCGCGGTACTATGCCCTCTGCTGATATTGCCAGGGACGGCATGTATGCAGGCAATGCAGGAGCAATTACCTGTCTTCTCCTGTGCGGTCGAGGCAATCACTCAGCCCCCAGCGGTTTTCGGCTGCACGCAGCGTCCCAGCGCAGCAGCAGGAGATCTCCCAGGGTAAGACACCAGACTTTCATTACGTAGATGCTGGATTTATAAAACGTCAGCCGTATGCAGATGGAGGGCTTGATGGTCACGTGCCCACTGGCCCCACCGACGTCACACCTCTTATCCAGTTCCTGTTCGTCATCCCGCAATTTTGCGTTGGGCTTCCTCCAGACATTCCCTCGCGGGTTTGCCCTTGCCCTTTCGCTAACCTTCGGCTCTGCGAATACCTGGTATCGGGACTTTCACCCGACAAGTCTGGTGCCATGCCTGGCACACACGCGAAGCTTTGCGGCAATTTTGACGCCGCAAAGCGGTGTCAAAATTGTCCGACAACAGCGTCTTGTTATAACTTTTCCAAGCTTACAAATAGCTGGATAGGGCCTCTCTGAAATCAGATTTTTTGAGAAAGTCAGACTCCATCTTTGCAACTGCTCCATCGCCTGCAACCAGAAACAGAAACGAGGAGCGTTTATTATCTATAAAATAATAAAATTTATGCTTGGAACTAGACCATGTGCCAGACTCACTATTTTTTGAGAACACTTTTTGAAAGGCCGTAACAGCACCATCACAGTCACTTGTGTTGGTTTCGCCCATAACTTTCTGAAAAAATACCTCTGACGTACAGTTACCAGTGTATAAATCGCTATCATTAGCGAACCCGATGTATCTACCACCTGATTCTTCACTATATTTGAATACAAGGGAATCTGCGTCGCCTCCTAAATGGCCAACAACGAACGGGGCTGCTGGTATATTTAGCGTGAATCCCGAGTAAATTATTTTTATATATTGGCTACTGCCCCCTGAAGCTGCATAGCTGGAAAAAATAATGGTTATAAGAAAAACAAGTGCTTTCATCATTTTAAAGTTCCTGAAGAGCCATATCTATTTTTATTCTGAATCGGTTGGCAACTTGCTTCCGGCATGCTTCATAAATTTTGGTATCACCGGACGCTATCCTTATGCCAATTTTCGCTACTTGCTTGACAATGTAACTAATACCGGGAAGACCGTAGGTAGGGCGCGGAACCAAGTCCATTGAAGCTGAGCACGCTTGAGCTTCTTCAAGAGCTTCGTAGACCACTGCCGCTGCATTCTCATTCACCGAATGGGTTTGAGCTGTCCCTTCGCCCCAGAAATAATTAATGACTATAGATACGTATTCTCTATCACTTGAATCCATGCAAATCCCTTTGGGCAAAACCCTTCTGAGTTAAAGTTCTGTATGCCTCCGCACACACTTGAGATGCTACCGGAACATCGTGGGCCAGCCAACAGGGAAAGTCGCGCACAAACCTGCCCAGGAGGGAAAATTCGGCCTGAAAAAGTCGTGCGATGGGGGAGGCAGCTGAATAGTTACTCCTCAGTTACCAGAAATACGACCAGTTGATGAAACGCCAGTTGGCGGCGATCAACGCGGAGATTCGTCGCCGAAAGCAGGAAGGCGAACGTTGAGAGATGCGGTGTGACAGAAACACCGAATGACTCCCAAGCGTGAATGCGGTAGCATTCACTCAGAAAACAGCCAGGAGCAGGAGGCTCCTTGGCGATGGAATCAAAGAGGCACAAGGAGTGTCATCGGATGGTGCATCCAACGTCCCCCCGGCCAGCCCCTTCAAGCCCTCAAGGCAGGCACCGCGCAACAGGACGACTCGAACACAGTTGTCTGGGCGGTAAGCCACCCTGCGTCTGGCACGATCTGATGGTTGAAGTTCATGGCAAGGGCCACCCCACCACCCAATCGCTGGTGGTCTGGGAAAAGGCCGGTGCCGAAGGCACTGAGAACGCCAATCCCCGTTTGCCAGACGGTGAGCTGGACCACACCGGGCTGAACAAGCGTTCATCGACCCTTCAGGTCTGGCCCTGGCTGGATCAGCCGGAGAGCCGTCTGATGATGCGGGTGGATACCCAGGAAGGCCCACCTATCGACCTGCCCCTGGTCGAGACCGTCACCGATACCCAGTGGCAGGATGGCGACAGTGGCCAGCATCACGTCATTCTTCCGGTTGTCCCGTTCGACTATCTGCGTGGCTACAATATAGGGCCGTCTCCCTACTGGCCGGTGCTGGCCCGCACCGGTTACCTGTATCTGTTTCGCCATGACCGGTTGTGGCGCGAACTTCGCGTGGTCTGGGAAGGCAGCGAGCTTCAGTTTTACGATGTACGGCTGGGCGACTACCGCAACGAAGACGGACAGATCACCGCCGATCAACGGCCTCCGGTGGGTGTCGCGCTATCGGACATCTGGGTGCCGTTCCGACTGAACGGTAAAGATCAGGAACTGGAAGTGGCGTTTGCCGAATCGCCCCTCCCGGCAGCTCGCATCAACCGGCTGCAAAGTGACTTCAACCTCCGCTATTACCGCTGCCAGCAGATCAAACGACTGCTGCCGCATCCGATTGCGTTCGACGGTGCCATGATGGGCGTTACACCGAATGACCGCCCGGTGTTCTATCTGGATGAGGCAAAGCCCCAACGCCCAAGAAAACCGGCCACCGAGTGGCAATTCGAGCGCCCCTGGCTGTATCTGGAAAATCTGCCCGGCAGCCATGCGAACAAGGCCTATCGGATGGCCGGGGAGTTGTACGAACAGTTTGAGGCGGGCGAGCGTTCCGGGCCGCTCCAGGAGTTTGAAAAGCCCGAACCTGGTGCCCTGGTCCTGTGCATCCAACAGCGATGCGATGAAGAGGGCAACAATCAGAAAAACCGCTTCTTTGCCAACGAAGACTGGCAGCGCCACCCCTCCGCAAAGGACGTGCTGGAACCCTTGCGCCAACGCGGCGTGTGTGGACTGAAGATTGACGACCGGCTGTACGAGTTGCGCCACCAGGCTCACCGGGTACGCACCGCGCAAACCCTGCTGGCCCTGTGCGGTGAGCGGGCAAGCCAGAGTCCGCATCTGGACAGTGCCAAACTGGTTAGCCAACTTATCCTTCCTTCCAGGCTTCAGGGCGAACCCAACCCCTTGTACGAACACGCCAGTGCCTTACCGGACGAGGGCCGTCATCGAATTGACCGCCTCCTGATGAGCGACGAACGTGCGCTGGGGCGGGAATATCTGGAACGTGCCCAGGACGAACTTCTGCAATGCCTGCGCCGCCAGCCTTACCAACAGGTGCTGGGGGATGTGTTCAGCAGTGAGGGCTTTGACTACGCCGCCGCCTTTCAATTCACCGGGCAGCTCATCAGCCTGGTACTGGAATCCCCGATTAAACAGGACCCCTTGCACCCGGAACAGGGCCAACCCGGCACCGACACGCCCGGTAAGCAATGGCTGCGGGAACTCTGTATCGAACACGAAGCCATCAGCCAAAGCCGGGGCGACGTATCACTGGCCCGGATGCTCTGGCCGCAGGCCGAACCGGGCCAGCAAGAGGCACCGTTTCAGGTGCCCAAAGACGCACCACCCAACCCCGGCGATGGCGTCTTCCGGGGTCAGGCTCTGGCGCAACTGGAAACCGCTGAATTGCCCGACGATTCAGATGGCATTTTGACCCTCGAAGGTCTGCGCCTGGCCGAGCAGATTCGTGCTGGTGCGCTGACCACGCTGATGTTCGCCGGTTTCAGTCAGGGCACCAGTGCTTTGAATGCTGCTCACAATGAAGTCCACAGCGCCATACGCAGCGCCCTGACCGCACTGGAAAACAACGACAGTGAACGCCAGCAGCTCAAAGCGGCTTATCGCCAACTGGAAAAAGAACGCGCCGATCTGCGCCAGCAGCATGAACAGCAAGCCCAACAGGCCTTGAAGGCAGGCAATGACGCTTATCGGGCGGCTCTAAAAGAAGCGCGCCGCGCACAGGCACAACTGGACAAAGTTCAAACCCGAACCGAGGCCCAGTTGGCTCAAACCCAGGCCGCCATCAACGAACGGCTGATGGCCCAGCGGCTGGCCACGATGAGTCACCCGCTGGAAGCCATCCGGCAGTCCATGCCCACCCTGTTACCAGGGCTGCGCCTGATGACCCTGGCCAACGCCATCCAACAGGGCAAATACATCCTGGGGCTGGAAGATTTGTCGGCTGACGGGGAACGGGTCCGTCCCGACACCGAGAATACCGGCCAAACCCGCGTCTGGGTACTGGACCGCGACCGGCCGACCACACAAGCCCTTAGCCGCCTAAGCGAAGCCCAGAACGAACTGATTCTGGCACAAAAGGCCGTCGAACAGGCCACTGCCAACAGCGCCGAGGCGCAGGAACGGCTGGCAGCGGCGCAGCAGCGGTTTGCCGGTATTGGCGACGAACTGGATTCCCTTGGCGGACGGGCCACGACCGTAGCCGCTGCCATTCGGGCCACGGAACAGGCCATGGAACAGCACCAGTCGAAGCTGGACAGCGCAGAGCAGAGCCGCCTGTTCCGGATGTTGAATACGCCGGTCCTGCCCATGGTGGTGCTGGGAATTGAGGTGGTGAATGTTTGGAATTCGATTGGATCTTATTCAGAGATAAAACGACAAAGAGGTTTCTATCGAGCGATGTCTGGAGCGTCTGCCGGAGCGTATAACTCTTCTCTGGCAGCGCTCTTATTAGCGGAGCGCTTCGCCAACGATCATGTAAAAGGCAAGTTAGCGGCTTTTCTTAACCTAGAATTCGATGGTGAAGTGGCTCAAACCATTGCCCGAGCACTGGGCGTTAAAGCAGTGACCATGAAAATGGTGATGGGTGCCGCTGGTGGTCTAGCCGCTACCGGAATCAGCTTGTCCGACACACTCTATGCCCTCAATACGGGTGACCCGGCTGCCTGGGGCTATGGTGTCACCACGGCAAGCGGCGTGTTCATTACTCTGGCAGCTATGGTGCCTGCCCAGGCCACGCTATTAGGATTGGGGCCGCTTGGCTGGATTGGTCTGGCGCTGATGCTGGGAGGCACGGCCTTGGTCATGGTGCTTCAGGACGAGCCCATTGAAAACTGGCTGCGCAACGGCCCCTTTGGCGATCACGATGGTTTGCCTCATTTGCAGGGAGACGACAACGCGGTGGAAGCCTACTACCGTCTGGTGGGCCTGCTGATCAATCTGCGCCTGACTCACCAGCCTGTTCCGCTGCTGCTGAGTGTTGAGGCGAAGGAGATGAAAGCACCTCTTACGCCTGACCTTCGCGCCTTGCAGGATGCGACTCACACCATTCGAGTCGACAGTAACCTGCCGGGGATATTGGGCTCTCCGGGCATCGAAGCTGTGTGCGAAGTGCAACTGTTGAGTCAATCCCGCCGACTGGGGCGGGACTCGGTGCCAATGTCCAAGCGCCCGGTGTCGGATGATTTGCAGCAAGGCAGCATTCTGCACCAGCAGGCCACGCCCACGGGCCACATTCTCTATGTGAAAACACCAGATACCCATCGCACAACGAAACGCCTTTTGGGTATCCCGACCAGTGAGCATGAGATCCGTTACTCCTGGCAGGCTAAGGCACAGTACCGTGTGATCATTGGCGACGAACCCTACGCGTTTCCAGCGCCGGTGCCCAAAGACACGACGCGGTACGATGCGGCCAACGCCGAACATACGGAGCCGGATTTTGAAAACGATGATCAACTCTATTGGGTGAATGGGTTTGCCAAAGCATGATTCAGGACGTATCGAGCATGACCGATAGTTATTACGGCCCACAGGCTTACGACGAGCATGGTGTGCCGAACCAGCAGCGCCAGACCGCTGATCCTGGGCGGTCCTGGTTTAACCGGACGTTTGATATGCGGCTGCCCTGGGGGCTAACAGAGGACGTCGCGCCCCAATCGTTCAGAAAGCGGTTCCGTCCAGAGGTGCTGCGGGAGATCGAATCCAAACCCTCCGGGTTTGAGCATATTGAGTTCCATCAGCGGATTGACCATCAGAAGTATCGACATGCTCCTCCGGCTTTTCGGACCAATTTCTTCAATATTCTCGCAATTTTTGGGAAGGTTATCTTCTTAGGGATGTTTCCCTTTTTCTTTCTGGCGTCTCTTGTGGATCTATACCACACATCATCGAACGTGTCGTTTGCTGAATGGGGACTTCAGATACTGGAAGTGATTCCGTATTTTTTTGGCGTTCCACTTGCTGCGTGGTTTATAGGCGCAGCCCCATTCAAGTTTTTCCCCCGCTGGGCCATCAAGCCCTCCAAAGGCCCCCAGTGGGAACTCAACCGCCGCACCGGTCTGGTCACGCTGTTTCGGTATAACAAAAAAGGGAGCTGGGGCAAAACCGGGCAGCCGGAAGAAGACAGCGCCCCGTTCTACGAGTTCGATGCCTACCTGACCAACGAAATCATTCCGCCCGGCCAGGTAGTGCACACCCTCTACCTGGTCCACCGCTACCGGCCCAT
Organism: Marinobacter sp. SS8-8; assembly: GCF_030540945.1. Classification (NCBI taxonomy): domain Bacteria; kingdom Pseudomonadati; phylum Pseudomonadota; class Gammaproteobacteria; order Pseudomonadales; family Marinobacteraceae; genus Marinobacter; species Marinobacter sp. SS8-8. The sequence goes on from NZ_JASSVN010000014.1 coordinate 58,799, forward strand.
CTTGGTTCCGCTGGGCAACCTGATCGGAAAAGTGCGCGGCGAGGAATGTTTTGCCCTGTGGGACCTATTCCAGAACTTCATGGACACCAGCCGCCCCTTGCCGGATATACCGCTATGGGAAGAGTTTCGCCCCAACGATCCAGTCACTGCGGAATACGACAAGAAAACGAACCGACCACCCCGCTACTGGCGGGATATGGACGACGACACCTGGAAGCAGAAAGAAAGCGACATGATGGCCAAGGTGCGGAGCCTGACGACGCCGCACCGGCCCAACCTGATGCGGCGGTATGTGCGGTATGCCCACTAACCACGGGGCTGGGTAACAACCATACGGATCAAACCAAGTCTTAGGGTTATCTGTGAGATGTCACCAGAATCCCGGCCATCCCACATTAGTCGCCGCTGATCCTGCTCACGCTGCTCTTTCACCGAGTCCCGCGAGGTTCCGGCTGATATAATCAACATCCTCCTTGAAGAGTTGGTGCGTCACCGTTTTGAGATTCCCGGCTTCACAGTGCTGTTGCGGCTTGCCAAGGATGCCCGGACCACCGTCAATGAACGTTGTTACCGGTCCATCGTCAGCGAACTCAACGACGAAACAAAGGCACTGGTGAATGACTTGCTGGTATCGCCACCTGGGATCGAAATCAGCGGTTGGCAGCGTCTGAAGCGAGAAGTTCGCAAGCCGACCAACAAAGAGATCCGGTCCTACCTGCAACACCTCAAGTGGCTCAGGGATATCGTTGAGCGATTACCGAGTGTCCAAGCCATTCCCGTGACCAAGCGGTCGACCGCCCGGTGCAGTATGGCCCCCGGTTGAAGGCGCATGCGGTTTATCTGTCGCAGTACCAGCTCTTGCCCTACGAACGCGTCCGCGAGTACTTCGAGGATCAGGTCGGCCTTGCGCTGAGCGCGGGGTCGCTGTTCAACTTCATACCCACTTGAAGGGAAGCCTTACTGGATATGAATAGGTGGGTCGCCTGCGCGGCCTTCAAAGGGCTTGAGCTGTATGATGGGAAACTATCACGTGCAGTTCTTATGGGGCGAAGGGCCGCAAGTCAGTTGAGTGATCTTAAAGTGCCACCCGGCAATATGTTGGAGCCATTGTATGGCGACCGCCAAGGTGAGCACAGCATTCGAATTAACAAGCAATTTCGAGTTTGTTTCCGCTGGACGAAGGCCGGTGCGGAAGATGTCGAAATTGTCGATTATCATTAGGAGGTAACTCATGCGCAACATTAACTCCGTAACGCCTGGCGAGTTGCTGAAAGAAGAGTTTCTTGAGCCGATGGGTATTTCTCAATATCGCCTCGCTAAAGAAATTGGTGTGCCAGCCCAAAGAATAGGTCAGATTATTGCCGGGAAGCGCTCGATAACTGCAGACACAGATCTTCGGCTTTGCCGTTTTTTTGGACTTTCCAATGGCTACTGGTTGCGGGCTCAGGCAGCTTACGACACAGAAATTGCAGAAGATGCCCTTGAAGAGCAGTTAAAGAATATCCGCCCATGGAACTCTGTGCCAGAAATCGGGCATAGGGCATAAAACGCATTGCACGAGACGATGGGCTGCGCCCACGTTCGTGAACCTTTGTCGTTAAGCAACTATTCAGCTCACTTTTTCTCAAAAAGCGCTTGACTGCCGCCGGACAAGGCGGACCGGTGGCGCAAGGTGTACCGGAAATGCCTTGGCCGGGCGGAAAAAGCGTGTCCGCCACCGGATGAAAGCCAACGCCAGGGCCGGCGCGGCCGGCTCAAACGCACGCGCGCCCGCAACCTGCTGGAGCGGCTGCGCGACTATGAGACGGATGTCCTTCGCTTTCTGGACGACCCGGCGATCCCGTTTACCAATAGTTACTTTTTTTATTTAATATCAGTGTTTTATGTTTATGGATGGGAACCAGCTAAGGATTTCGTTTTTATGGTCTTGACCGCACTTCTGGAGAGTTTGGATGAATCCATCAATCTCATTGTCGAGTACTTTCGCAGATCAACAACCAACATGCAGTGATCCACAGCATGATCTAAAGCGTAGAGGAATCCGTAAAAATACTGATAGAATATCCATCATATTATTCTTAAAGAGGTTGAACCTTGAGAGCGAACCACCCTGTTACCAACCGGAACATACCCGTCAGTCGAAGTGCCAACATTCTTTCAACAACAAACCCGAAAGGTCAGATCACCCATATCAACGATGAATTCGTCGCAATCAGCGGCTTCTCGAGGGAAGAGTTGATTGGCCAGCCCCACAATATCATCCGACACCCGGATATGCCCCGAGCGGCCTATGAAGAGATGTGGCGCAGGTTAAAATCGGGTGAGACTTGGCTGGGCGCCGTCAAAAACAGATGCAAGAATGGCGATCACTACTGGGTCAGAGCCTACGCCATCCCCGTCATTGGAAAAAATGGGGAGCTCGTCGAGCTGCAATCCATCCGCTCTCAGCTTGATTCCAAAGCCGAATCCCGCGCTGAAAAGCTCTACAACAGACTGAGAAAGAATCAGCCAAATAAAGGTCCCATCCAGGCAGCGAGCCTTCGGCGCGGGGTGTCACTGCACACAAAGCTGATCACAATGATGGCCATCAGTCTGGCTGTAGCCAGCGTCGGACAGTTTTTCGCCGCATCCCTCCTGGCCATTCTGACAGTCTGGGTAGCCACATTTCTGGTCAGCGCCTCTGCGATTATTGCCGTCACCAGGCCGCTGCGACAATGCGTCAATCGCGCCCGAGACGTTATCAACGATACAGTTGCTGAACACATTTTCACCGGCAGAGTAGATGATATTGGTTCTCTCGATCTGGTGATAAGTCAGTAACAAGCGGAACTCGACGCCATCGTCAAGCGAATGGACGACGTTATCGGCAAACTTCAGAGTGGCGCGGAACAATCCATTGCCCGCAGCAATGACGCTCACGCAGCGGTTCAGGAACAGTCTACCGCCACAGATACCATTGCCTCGGCCAGCGAGGAAATGTCTGCTACGTCGCGAGAAGTGGCAAGCAACGCATCCGGTATGCTTGACCAGGTGCGAATGGCCAATGATCGAGTGGCCAGCGGCCAGGAGCTGACGCAAGAAACGCGGAACAGTATGGATTCACTTTCCCGGGAACTCAAGGAGGCCTCGCACGCCGTGGGACAACTGACAGAGGCGAGCAGAGGTGTCACCCAGGCTCTGAGTGTCATTGGAGACATTACAGAGCAGACTAACCTGCTGGCTTTGAATGCATCCATCGAAGCGGCTCGGGCTGGAGAGGCCGGCCGGGGTTTCGCAGTCGTCGCCGATGAAGTTCGCAGCCTCGCCTTGCGAACAAAGACAACGACCGAACAAATCAACGAAACTCTTAGCCGGTTTCATGAGACCGTTTCGAATGCCACTCGATCCATGGAGCGGTGCGACAGCTACGCACAGCAAACGGTGGAAAATGCCATCAGCTCCGAGAATACCCTTGCCGAACTTGTCACATTTATTGAGCGGATTTCCGAAGCCTGCGACGGGACCTCGGCGGCGGCGGAACAGCAGCACAATGCGTCTGCAGAGATATCAGGCAAAATCGTGAGCATAAATGATCTGGGTGATACCGCCATGGCAGTCGTCAAGGAAGCTCAGGAGTCCATGCAAAAACTGAAACATCAGATCGGGGAAGTGGCGGGCCTCGTCTATCGTTTGCGGCAAAGGAACGGTGCCTGAGACCGTCGCAGTCCGGGATGGAACAGGGTACTTTCAATGATCGACACATGGGCATTCTGTTGCCCATTCACTTCAAGCTCAACCGCTCCATGGAGAGGCATAAGAATTGCCCCAGAATCAGAAGCTCGAACTTCCAGTCACGACCTGAAGCGTAGGTCGCCAGTTTTCGAATTCCCGGGTGACCAGCCGAAGGTAATACTCCAGGAAGGAAAACCGACCGCTGGCAGATGACAACGGCATGCGGGCGTACCCTTTGCTAAGAGCATTGAGTATGCAGGATAAGGAATTTACAGATAGTTACATCATTACAGCATCCAATTTCTGCAATCCCATGTTATAAAAGAAATTATTCCGAAACTTAGCTCAAAAAACTGACGCCCTACCTGTCGGGCAGCATCACTCAAGCAATCCCACAAGATAATCGGACAACCTCTGATAACCGTACTCCACCCGCGCATACGCCGAACTGGGCACCCCCTCAAACTCACGGCCACAGTCACCGGCAGAGTTGTAGCGTTTGAGGTAGGCATCTCGGATTAGGTTAGGTTGCTGGAAAACGAAGCCTGGACCACCTGCCGCGGGGTAATTCATCACCCATTCGAAACTGCCATCGCCGTTCACACGGGCTAGCTGGAGAAGATCCGGATTAAGGAATCCATAGCGCAACAGTCGCAGATTCGGTTGCTCAGGCCCGGAAAATTCACGTCGATCAAATTCCAGAACCGGGTCGGTAAAACCGGCAGGCTGGGGTTCATAGCCTGAGAACTGGTATGCCTGATAGGCGGTAACCACCTGGCTCAGGTCCGCGGCATCGGCCTGTGGGCTGCAGCTCTCGATACCGGCGGCAAAGGTCACAGCTTCCCGTTCGCTACCGCTCTGCCACATCCGGTAACCCGGGAACACCTGTGGTGCATTGGCGGTTTCCGGAACGAGCCTGCGGGTCATTCCGCCAACGTGTTGGGCAACAAGCTCCACCAGATTCCCACCCTGAATGGTCCAGCTGTAGACAACCTCCGGGTTGCCCCCCAGCTCGGTTGAGTCCGCAGAAACACCTTCATGGTCGTGGCAGGTGGTACCGGTCTCAAAATATATCCGCTGATTGTCCCAGTCAAAAACCAGTCTCTCATCGGTACCTTCAATGTCGAAATTGATCCGGCTCTGCTCCGAGAGCGCGACGGCAGGAAGCCACTGGGTCTGAAGTTTCGCCATGTAGCCATTCACACTGATCAGCCTTGCCAGTTCAGGCATGGAGGGTGCCAGGCATCCATTCGCCGACACCGACAAAAGCCGCCCGCCCTCAGTGTAATCAAACGTAAGTTCAGCGGAGATCAGAAGGCCGGAGCGGCTCGCCGGCAGGAAATCCTGGCTGGCGGGCTCGGCATAGATTTTCTGGTTCGTAAGCAGGACCGGATCGCTGAGATCGACACTGACCTCGGGGAGCTCAAGGGCATCGACGTCAATATTCGCGTAACCCCCTTGTTCGGCCGCATCGACCACGGCGATGATAGCTTCCGCATTCTGAACCAGTGACAGACCCAGCAGGAACACGGCTTCCTTGTTGAGAAGGCGCTCCGTGCCAACACTGCCCTCTGCCGCCAGCAGATCGTTATAGGCGGCGGGGACCTGGCTGGCCATGAACCTTGCCAGGGCGCGGGCGTAGGCGTGGGCGCGGTCATCCCCAACGAGGATGTAATCCCGCACCAGGTTGAGATCCGCCAGACTGGCGGCCGCTCCGGCCGGATTCTCAAGAAAAGAGCCAAGACCCGCCAAACCCCGGTAGTGCGCCAGGGTCGTCAGTGGCGTGACGTTCCGGACCCCCGGAGGCGCCGACATTATGTAGGCGCTGGCCACCGGAACCTCGCCGTTGCGGGTCTCTTCAAAGGTTTTGCCGGGCAGGGCCACGGCATACAGGGGGTAGTCCCTCGGATCGATATCCGGGCCTACCGACGGCTCCAGTACCAGTTCCGAGATATCCATTGCAAACCGGCCACCCGGACCGCTCAGTGCGGTTGGTTCGCCGGCATCGAGGGTGACTTCCCGGCCATTTTCGAGTTCGATAACAAGGGGCCCCGGGGTGGGCTGACCGTCACCATCCATATCCAGCCAGACCCGGGCGTTGTTCAGGTAGCCGTCGATGACCTTGCCAGTATAGGGCGCCGGCTCACTGTACCCCACCCCATCGAAGTCCCGACCGTCCACAGGCAGCTGGTCGGACTCCTCGCCACAACCGGCCAGGACGAGGGGAAAAACAGCAACAGACAGGTAAATGAGGTATTTCATCGCGGCAACCGTTTATCCTTGTCAGAGGTTGTGCCGCTACTTTAGGGGATGTGCTTGCCGGAGACCTTGACAGGCTTGGCAATTTGTAAAGTTTGGTAACCGACTGGCCCCGGGGGCGCATACACTCCGGAGCCAGGGAGCCGTGCCCTGCTCAGAGTGAGCGGGCGACGATTTCCTTCATGATCTCGTTGGTGCCGGCGTAGATGCGCTGCACCCTTGAATCCGCCCAGGCGCGGGCAATCGGGTACTCCCACATATAGCCGTAGCCACCGTGAAGCTGGACACACTCGTCCATCACCTTGCATTGCAGGTCGGTGGTGAGCTGTTTGAGCATCGCCGCCGTCGGAGTGTCGAGCTTCTTCTCCAGGTGCAGTTCCAGGCAACGATCCGTGAACACCCTGGCAGCGGTGATTTCCGCTTTCATTTCCGCCATCTTGAACCGGGTGTTCTGGAACGCGATCACCGGCTTGCCAAAGGCATTGCGCTCTTTCACGTAATCCAGGGTCCATTGCCAGGCCGCCCCGGCTGCCGCAACGGCACTGAGAGCCACCTGCAGACGCTCTGCCGCGAGCTCCTGCATCAACTGAAAAAAACCCTGGCCTTCGCCCGGGCCGATCAGGTTCTTCGCAGGCACTTTCACATCCTGGAAAAAGAGTTCGGAGGTGTCCTGGGCCTTCATGCCCACCTTGTTGAGGTTCTGGCCTTTTTCGAAACCTTCCCACCCGGCTTCCACCATGAACAGGCTGATGCCCTTGGCACCTTCCCTGGGATCGGTTTTGGCGACAACAATGACCACGTCGGCCAGTTGGCCATTGGTGATGAAGGTTTTGGAGCCATTGAGAACGTAGTGATCGCCGTTTTTGACTGCTGTGGTTTTAACGCCCTGCAGATCCGAGCCGGCGCCTGGCTCGGTCATGGCAATGGCTCCAATCATCTCACCGCTGGCCAGTTTGGGCAGGTAATGGTTTTTCAGCTCATCGGAGCCATAGTTGAGCACGTAGGGCGCCACGATGTCCGAGTGCAGGCCCCAGCCAATACCGGTCAGGCCGGCTCTCGCCACCTCCTCAATCAACACCGCACTGTAGCGGAAGTCCGCGCCCACGCCGCCGAATTCTTCCGGCAGGCACGGGCAGAGAAAGCCCAGCTCGCCGGCTTTCCGCCAGAGCTCGCGGCTGACCTGGCCGTCCTTCTCCCACTGGTCATGGTAAGGCACGGCTTCCTGCTCAAGAAACTTGCGGACAGAATCGCGGAAGCCTTCAAGATCGGCGTCGAAGAGAGTGCGTGGAATCATGGTGAACCTCGGTGAATAACCTGTGTTGTGATTGTCGTTCACCAAGTCTCGGCCCGGAGGTCCGTTTGCTCAATGATGAAAAGCATCAATCGGGCTGGCCAAAACCATCGCCAGGCGCAGCATCAGCTCTTGCGCTTGTCCTCGGCACGGGCTTCGCCCCAGCGGGGCATCAGGTCCTGGGGAAGGTTCAGATGGTCAAGGATGCGGGCGACAATGAAGTCCACCAGATCCTCGACAGATTGCGGTTTGTGGTAGAAGCCGGGGCTCGCCGGCAGGATCACGGCACCCATGCGGGTCAGCTTCAGCATGTTCTCCAGATGCACTTCCGAGAAAGGCGCTTCCCGGGGTACCAGTATGAGGGCGCGCCGCTCCTTCAGGGCAACATCACCGGCCCGTTCGATCAGGTTGTTGCTGGCCCCGGTCGCCAGGGCCGAGATTGTGCCCGTGCTGCAGGGGCAAACCACCAGCGGGGCTTTTTCCCCGGAGCCGGAGGCCGGCGATGCAAACCAGTCTTCCCGGCCGAACACCAGAACCTGGCCAGGCCCGGCGCCGGCGTAGGCAGACAGTGTCTCCTGCATGGCCGGCGGCGCCCCCGGCAATTTCAGGTCGGTTTCCGTGGCAATCACCACCTGCGCGGCCCGGCTGATCATCACGTTCACCCGGCAACCGGCCGACACCAGGCACTGCAGCAGCCGCAGGCCATACTGGGCACCAGACGCGCCGGTCAAGGCCAGGTTAACGGTTGATGCCCGGCTCTGGTCGTTGGTCATGGATTCCGCCACTCGTCAGTCAAATGAAGTCTCCGGCCACGCCGGATCAGCCACGAATACGCTCAAGCTCGGCAATGAGTTTACCGTGAATGCCGCCAAAACCACCGTTGCTCATGATCACAATGTGGCAGGGGCTGGGCAGATCTGCCAGTACCCGGGCGATCAGATTCTCCACAGAGGCTTCAATCCGGTGCAGATCAGACCCCGCGTTGCCTTGCTGCCAACTGGAAACCAGCGCCGGCAGCCAGTCCATGTCATTCAGGTTGGCCCACAATACCTGGTCGGCCGCCTTGGCGCTGGACAGCAATGCCTGCTGGTGGACACCCTGCTTCATGGTGTTTGAGCGCGGCTCAATCAACGCCAGTATCGGCTCGTCACCAACCCGGTTTCGCAAGCCTTCAAGGGTGGTGGCAATGGCCGTCGGGTGGTGGGCAAAATCGTCGTAGACGCGCACGCCGCCGATATCGGCCAGCAATTCCATCCGCCGCCTGACGCCGGAGAACCGGCACAGGGCCGCCACCGCATGATCCGGGGTGACGCCGACATGGCGGGCGGCGGCAATGGCAGACAGGGCATTGCGGACATTGTGCAGGCCGGTCTGATCCCACTTCAGCGTCGCCACCGGCTGTTCGTGGTGAATCACCAAAAACCGGCTGCCGTCCTCGGAGAGCAGTTCGGCCCGCCAATCCGACATGCGCGGGGTCTCGCTGCCAATGGCGGTGTCCTGCACCTGGCTCCAGCAGCCCATGGCCAGGGCATTATCGAGATGGCCATCCACCGCAGGCCGGACAATCAGTCCCTGGGAGGGGACAGTTCGGACCAGGTGATGGAACTGTCGCTCAATGGCTTCGACATTCTCGAAGATATCCGCGTGATCAAACTCCAGGTTGTTCAGGATCAGGGTGTGTGGTCGGTAGTGGATGAACTTGGAGCGCTTGTCGAAGAAGGCGCTGTCGTATTCGTCCGCCTCGATGACAAAGAAGTCACTGCGCCCCAGCCGCGCCGACACCGGAAAGTCCCTGGGCACACCGCCGACAAGATACCCCGGCTCAAACCCGGCCTGATCCAGTACCCAGAGCAACATAGACGTCGTTGTGGTCTTGCCATGGGTGCCGGCCACCGCCATCACCCAACGGTGCCTGAGCACTTCCCGGCTCAGCCACTCGGGGCCGGACATATAATCAATATTGCGATTGAGCACCGCTTCCACTTCCGGATTGCCACGGGTCATGGCATTACCGATCAGCACAAGATCCGGCTTCGGCTCCAGGTGATCCGGGCTGTACCCTTCCATCAGGCTGATGCCCTGGGCCTCCAGTTGGGTACTCATGGGCGGGTAAACGCCCTGATCCGATCCGGTCACTGTGTGGCCCAGCTCCCGGGCCAGAACGGCCAGGCTGCCCATGAAGGTGCCACAGATTCCGAGGATATGAATGTGCATTCGACCACTGCCCCCTGTATTGAAACCCGACAAGCCTCCCGTATCCGCCCCACCCCGTCAAGAGCCGCGCTATCCGCAATCCTGCCCATGAAAATTGCCGGCGTTTGGCGTATCATCTGCGCCATTGTCGAACCAGCAGGAGGCTCCAGCCCGAGATGGCCATCAAGAACGCATTCTACGCTCAGTCCGGCGGTGTCACCGCCGTCATCAATGCCAGTGCCTGTGGCATCATCCAGACCGCCCGCAAGCATCCGGGCAAAATCGGCAAGGTATTCGCCGGACGCAACGGCATTATCGGGGCGCTGAAGGAAGAGCTGATTGATACCAGCCTTGAGAGCGATGATGCCATCCAGGCGCTGATTCACACCCCCGGGGGCGCATTCGGCTCCTGTCGCCACAAGCTCAAGAACATCTCTGAGAACCGTCGCGAATACGAGCGTCTGATCGAAGTATTCCGCGCCCACGACATTGGCTACTTCTTCTACAATGGCGGCGGAGACTCCCAGGACACTGCCTACAAGGTTTCCCAGATTGCCGACAAGATGGGCTACCCCATCACCTGCATCGGGGTTCCAAAAACCGTGGACAACGATCTGCCGTTCACCGACTGCTGCCCGGGCTTCGGTTCGGTGGCCAAATACATTGCCACCTCAACCCTGGAAGCCAGCCTCGACATCAAGTCCATGTGCGAGACGTCCACCAAGGTGTTCATCCTGGAGGTGATGGGGCGCCATGCCGGCTGGATTGCCGCATCCGGTGGACTGGCCGGACAGGGCGAGGGCGAGCCGCCGCACATCATCCTGTTCCCGGAAATCCCGTTTGATCGCGAGAGTTTCCTGGCTCGGGTCGATCACTGTGTGAAGGAATACGGCTACTGTGTTGTCGTCGCCTCCGAAGGTGCCCAGTACGAAGACGGCCGATTCCTGGCCGACGCCGGTGCCAAGGATGCCTTTGGCCATACCCAGCTTGGCGGGGTTGCGCCCGCCCTGGCGAATATGGTCAGGCAGGCCCTGGGCCACAAATACCACTGGGCCGTGGCTGACTACCTTCAGCGCAGTGCCCGCCACATTGCCTCCGCCACCGATGTGGAACAGGCCTATGCCGTGGGCAAGGCCGCGGTGGAAATGGCCCTGGAAGGCAAACAGGCACTGATGCCGACCATTGTTCGCGAACAGGCGAAGCCCTACCGCTGGAAGATTGGCGAAGCGCCCCTGAGTGACGTGGCGAACCAGGAAAAGAAGATGCCGATTCATTACATCACGGACGATGGTTTTGGCATCACCCAGGATTGCCGGGACTATCTGGAACCCCTCATTTTCGGGGAAAGTTTCCCGCCGTTTGACAACGGGCTGCCGCGGGTTGCCACACTGAAGAATACTCTGATCGAAAGGAAGCTGAAAACCGGGTTCCAGCTTTAGGCCGGGCACTCACAGCCCCCGGGACGCACTGGAAAGGGCCTGTCAGTTGATCTGCAAGGCTTTTTTCGGTTTTCGGGGAACACCAGTGTGTTCTGTGCGCACCGCTGCGCCTTTAGCGCGCCAGCCCCGCTTCGTGTTGATGCACATAGGCATGGAACTGGTCGAATCCGCCCACATACTGGTCACCGACGAGAATCTGGGGCACGGTGCGCACCGGCCGGCCGATTTTGTCGGCAATATCCTGTTTGCTCATGCCTTTCTCGATCATATCGACCCAGACATAGGTGATGTTTCTGGTCTCACACAGGTCCTTTGCCCGAACACAGAATCCACAACTTGAACGGCCGTATATCGTGACCCGCTCCATAAAGACCTCCGAAACGTCTGTAGCGATCAGTTTTGAGATGAGTAAGACAACGGCAGGATGATGACACGGCAAGCCGGAATTGAAAATTGATGCTTTGAATCGCCGCCATAGTAACCACAATGCTGGCCCATAATCAGGAGCATTGACACAACAGGCGCCTGGGAGTCTGCGGGGTGCTGGAGGTTCCGTTCATCACAGATCAAGGAGGGCCCGGTGGCCTACCTGACGCTATTTCTGACGGCATTCGCCGCCGCCACACTGCTGCCCGCCTACTCGGAAATCCTGCTTGGCACAATGGTCACCCAGGGTTATTCCTGGTGGTGGCTCTGGTTCTGGGCAACGCTGGGCAATACGCTTGGCTCGGTCGTTAATGGGGTTATCGGCCGGCAAGTGGACCGTTTTAAGCACAAACGCTGGTTTCCGGTCAGCGAACTGCAGCTGCACAAGGCGCGGAACCGTTTCAATCGTTATGGCCAGTGGTCACTGCTGATGGGCTGGCTGCCCCTGGGAGGCGACGCGCTGACCCTGGTGGGTGGCATTATGCGCGTGCCCTGGCTGAACTTCGTTATTCTGGTGGCTATCGGCAAGGGCGCCCGCTACGCCTTCGTGCTCTGGCTGGTGGCAGAGGCATCCGGGGCATCGTCACCCTCGCCATAGAGGTATTTGCGCAGCAATGGTTCGCCATTGAACTCGGAGTTCAGAACGGCAATGAACGTGTAGACCCCGATCAGCTTGCGGTTCAGGAACACGAATTCCTTGGGAGGCACCCGGAAATACCGGCTGATGGCGGAACGGGTCGCCTGGCGAGCCACCCGGGAAGGCAGGTCACTCTGCTTCCAGCGGTACTGCCCATGACGGTTGACGGCATAATCCGGCCAGGAATCCTTGTCGCTGGACAGGGGTTCGAGTACCGACATACACACCAAACCAAACTTCTGCAGCACTTCCTGCGGCCATTCCGTGCTCATGAACCGCAGCTTCACGCCACCGTCGATCACTGCCTGCAGATCGTTTTCGTACGAGGCCCTGATCATCTGGATCACCGGCTTGAGAAACTTGTCCGAGTATACCTGCACAGCCCCGAAATCGAGAAGGACGATGCGGTCATACCCGGGATCTTCGCCCTCTTCGCCGGCGATCCGGATACGGTAATTGCCAAAGTTGGGATCGGTCTGGATTTCACCCCAGACAAACAGCTCCCGGAAAAACAGCTCCAATGCCGCCTCCCCCAACGCACTGCGGCGTGCCAGAGGCAAGTCTCTGACGGCCTGGGAACTGACCGAGTGGCCGTGCTCAAAGGTCGAGGCGATGACATGCTCGGTTGAGAATTCCGGCAAAACCCTCGGCACGATAAACCGGGGGTCCCCGGCAAGTATCTGACGGAACCTTTCCGTCGTCTTGGCTTCCAGGCGGTAGTCCACCTCACGGTGCATCATCTCGCGGACTTCTTCCAGCCAATCGTTAAACTCCGGGCCAAAACTGACCAGCCTGGCAACCCGGAGCAACTGGGCAACGGCATTCAGGTCGCTGTCCACAGCCTCGGCCACGCCGGGGTATTGCACCTTCAGAACCAGCTCGAGCCCGTCGCTGCGGCGCCAGGCGCGATGGACCTGGCCCAGCGAGGCGGCGCCGATGGGCTCAGGATCCACGTCCAGCCCGGCAAGCCGCTCTGGGTCCAATTCAGCCTTCAGCACCCGCTCAATCGCCGGCCATTCCAGTGAGGTGGTCTGGTCCTCAAGGGTGTGCAGCGCTTCGGTCACTTCCTCGGGCAGAAAATGTTCGCCATACAGAGCCATCACCTGGCCAATTTTCACCACACTGCCCTTAAGCTTACCCAGCTCATCCACCAGAAATCGCGCCTGACTGGAAAGCATCGCCCTGTGGCGCTTTTCCCGGTTCTCCCTGCTGCTGAACCAGTTGGTGGCCATATGCGAGGCCATGCGGGTACCAGCGAACAAACCGGCACGCGTCATGCTCAAGCGGCGTTCAAAGCTGCCTGTCTTGATGCGGGAGACCGAATTTCCTGAGCGTCTGGATGACATGAATAACCTGTTCGGATCAGAGAATTTCACCAGGTTTGGCGGCTCACGCCATTATACGGCCAGTCCGGTGGGCTGACCTAACCGAAGCGACGGTTGGACTACCAGCCCTGACGGAACTCAACCTCTGAGCAGCCAAGCCCCCCGGCCAAATGCTCTGCCAGGCGTTTCTGGACATCCGCAACCCTCGCACCCGCAACGAAATCGCGCAGCTGACACATGGCCATGCCAGCGTAACCGCAGGGATTGATGCGCTGGAAAGGTTCCATGTCCATGTCCACATTGAGGGCAAGCCCGTGGAACGAGCAGCCCCGGCGCACGCGCAGGCCGAGCGACGCGATTTTCGAATCGCCCACGTAGACCCCCGGTGCATCAGGTCGCGGTGCGGATTCCACACCCAAACCGGCAAGGGTGCGGACGATGGCCTGTTCAATCTCATCCACCAGGCTGCGGATACCCAGTTTTTTCCGGGACAGATCGATCATCAGGTAAACCACCAGCTGGCCCGGGCCGTGATAGGTCACCTGGCCGCCGCGGTCTACCTGGATCACCGGGATATCACCGGGCGCCAGAATATGCTCGGCCTTGCCCGCCTGGCCCTGGGTATAGACACGGGGATGTTCAAGACACCATAGCTCATCGGCCACGGTGTCGTCCCGGTTGGCGGTGAAGGTTTTCATGGCCTCCCAGGTTTCCGGATAGGGCTGTTCTCCCAGGGAGCGGACGATCAGTTCAGCCATCTGGATCACAGCACCATGTGCACGCGGCCACTGGCCTTGAGCTCGTCAAACAGGGCTTTGAGCTGAGCCTCACCGGTGGCCACGATTTTCAGCTGCACCGATGAGAAGCGGCCCTTGCTGCTCTCATTCACCGAAATATCGGTTTCGCAAATCCCCGGCGCGTGCTGTTTCACGACCTCGACCACGAACTCAGTGAAATCCGGTGCAGAACTGCCAATCACCTTGATCACGTAGTCGCATGGAAACTCAATTTTTGGCGCTTTCGGCTGACTCATGCCGTTTCACTCCCGGGGACCGACGGCACCCTACTGAAATAACTGAACGAAAAAGAGCTTTATGGCATCCCAGATGCGCTTGAAGAAACCACCCTCGGGAACGTCGGTCAGAGCCAGTACCGGCTGGTCAACCAGCACGTCACCGTTATACGACACCTTGACCTGTCCCAGCTCATCCCCCACCTTGATGGGCGCTTTGATCACCGAATCAAGGTCTACTGTCGACTCAAGGCTGTCCCTGGAGCCCCGGGGAATGGTGACGTAAACATCTTCCGCCATGCCGATCGAGACCTCATCCGCCTGACCGCCCCAGACCCTGGCCTCGATCAGTTCCTGTCCGGCCCGGAACAGACGCTCACTCTCGTAATAACGGAAGCCGTAGTTCAGCATCTTCTGAACTTCCTGTGACCGGGATTCAGCGCTGCCTGTACCCATGACCACGGCAATCAAACGGGTGTCATTGCGCTTGGCCGAAGCCACCAGGCAGTAACCGGCCTCTTCAGTATGGCCGGTCTTCAGACCATCAACACTGTTGTCCCGCCACAGGAGACTATTCCGGTTCGGCTGACGGATGTTGTTGTAGGTGAAATGCTTTTCTGCGTAGATCGGGTAGTTTTCCGGGTAATCGTTGATGATCGCCCGGGCCAGGATCGCCAGGTCGTAGGCGGTTGAAAAATGATCCGGAGACGGCAGCCCCGTAGCGTTCTCGAAATGGGTGTCTTTCATGCCCAACAGCTGCGCTTGCTGGTTCATGATATCAACAAAGGCACCTTCACTGCCGGCGACGAATTCGGCCAGGGCCACGGAGGCATCATTGCCGGACTGGATAATAACCCCCCTGAGAAGATCCTCGACGGCAACCTGGGTTCCTTCCTTGACAAAGGTGCGGGAACCTTCTGTTTTCCAGGCCTTGACGCTGATCGGGACCATGTCGGACATGGAGATTCGCCCCTCGTCCAGCTCCCGCTCGACAATGTAGGCCGTCATCATCTTGGTCAGGCTCGCCGGCGGAAGGCGCTCATGGCTGTTCTCTTCCATGATGATCCGGCCGCTCTTCGCATCCATCAGGACATAGGAGCTGCCGGCAATCTGGGGTGGCGACGGGATCAGCACCGACTGCGACATCACCTTGCCGGCCAGGGCGAGCATCAGTACAAAGACAACAGATAGTGTTCGGAAAGCAGATTTTAAGGCCATGGGTCCATTCGTTCGTCGTTGGGTGTGTGTCGTTTTCAGCGTCTTTTTTTGACCAGTTCAGTGTGAATCCGTCAGCAGGATCGACTGATCAAATCCACGCGCCTCCAGGAGACTCTGGGTCTTCCTGGCGGAATCTTCATCCCGGAATGGTCCCACCTGAACACGGTGAAACCGTCCGGAGGCGGTATCGACAGCTCTGACCCGCGCAGGGTTCTCAAGTACTGCCCTTACCTGGCCGAGCAACTTCTCGGCCGGATCGCGGCTACTGAAAGAGCCCAACTGCACGAACAGCGAGCGCTTCTCCATTGCCATCTCACCGCTTGCCCTCACCCGGCTTTCGGTGGGTCCGGCATCCACCGGCGAAAAGGGCTTGCCAGCAAGAAACATGGAGCCATCTGGCTTCACCGTGATGGCGGCAACTTCAACCCTCGCAGTGCCCCGGGCCTGGTAACCCAGCTTTTTGGCGGCCGCGTAGGAAAGATCGATTAACCGGTCGCCATGGAAAGGCCCGCGATCATTAACCCGGACAATCACCGAGCGACCGTTATCAAGATTGGTTACCCGGGCGTACCCGGGGATCCGCAATGATTTGTGGGCCGCAGACATGGCATACATGTCAAAGGTTTCGCCGTTGGAGGTCTTATGGCCATGGAATTTTTCGCCATACCAGCTCGCCGTGCCCCGAGCTGTATAACCGTTGTTGCTGTCGAGAACACGATACTGCTTGCCCCAGACCGTGTAGGGAGACTTATTTCCTGAACGACTGGGCGCTTCGTAAACCGGAACCGCGTCGTTAAGCCCGGAGGTATCAAAATTGCCCGAAGGTGCCCGATCATTCGCCAGGGTATAGCGGGATGAGTGATCCGTCTCGGGCGCAGAAGCGCACCCACTGAGGATCACTGCCGCGGTAACCGCCAGAACGAACAATAGGGAAGGTTTGCAGTTCACAGTCCGGTTTTCCTCTTGACCACCTGGGCCGCCGTCACCAAAGTTCCGGCAGCGTTGCTCCCATTGTAACGGGTTATCCGAGGCCTTCACCATTACCCGGCCGCCATGGTTGATGGCATTCCGCTCAGGCGCCGATCATGCGCCGGTGAGTATGGATCGACATCAACACTCCGAATGCGGCCATCAGGGTAACACTGGACGTTCCACCATAGCTGATCAGGGGTAATGGCACACCCACCACGGGCAAAAGTCCGCTTACCATCCCGATATTGACAAAGACATAAATAAAGAAGGTCATGGCCAGTGCGCCGGCCAGCAGGCGACCGAAGGAATCCTGGGCCGTGGCTGCGATGTACAGGCACCGGAGTATGATCAGGAAATACAGGGTCATCAGGGCCACCATACCGATAAAACCGAACTCCTCCGCCAGCACGGCAACGATAAAATCGGTATGGCTCTCCGGCAAAAACTCGAGGTGGGACTGGGTGCCCTGCAGCCAGCCCTTACCGTCAACCCCTCCGGACCCAATCGCGGTTTTGGACTGGATGATATTCCAGCCGGCGCCAAGCGGATCGCTTTGAGGATCCAGCAACGTCAAGACCCGCTGCTTCTGGTATTCCCGCATACCAAAAAACCACATCAGTGGCGCAGACACCGACACCATGGCCACAAAAGCGGCGATCAGTTTCCAACTGATCCCCGCAAAAAACACAACAAAAATACCCGCCATTCCCACCAACAGTGAGGTCCCCAGATCCGGTTGCTTCATGATCATCACCATGGGCATCAGAACGATCACAAGCCCCACTGCCACATGCCGGCCGCGCGGAGGCAGAAAGTGCCTGGAGAGATACCAGGCCGCCATCATGGGCACCACGAGTTTCATCAGTTCGGAAGGCTGGAAGCGGGGCAGTCCCGGCAAGGCCAGCCAGCGCTGCGCACCCTTTGCCCCCACCCCCACCAGAATGACCGCAATCAGCGAAATGACCCCGGCTCCGTAGAGCCAGGGCGCCCAGCGACGAAACACCGACGGGTCCAGTTGCGCGAACACGAGCATCACCACGAATGCCACGCCCATTCGGATTCCCTGCGCCTTGACCACTTCCAGGTTCCTGTCTGCACCGCTGTAAAGTACGAACAGGCCGCCAAAAACCAGCAAGAGCAACAACAACAGCAGGATCGGATCAAGATGCAACGCCATCCAGATGCTCCGTTGCCGGCCCAGGGGATTAGTCGCGGTTGGGTCCAGTAACGCCTTGACAGCCATCAGTTCGGCACCTGCGCTTCAACACCGCTGACCAGCGCGCCCTCCGCCTGCCCGGCGTAGTCGAGCAGCCAGGCATCGAACAGGGCACGGGCAACCGGTGCCGCCGTGCCGCTGCCACTGCCACCATTCTCAACAATCACGGCCACCGCAATCTTCGGGTTGTCCACGGGCGCAAAGCCGACGAAAAGCGCATGGTCCCTGAGTCGCTCACGGATCTCTTCCGCGTCGTATTCCTCATCCTCTGCCAGGCTGAACACCTGAGCCGTTCCGGTCTTGCCAGCCATCTTGTAGGGAGCGCCGCGGGCTGCGCCGCGGGCAGTTCCTTTCCGGCCATGCATGACCTCGACCATCGATTCCACCACATACTCCCAGTCACCCGGATTTTTCAGCCTGAGCGGCTCGTGGGTTTCCTCGGGCAAATATTCATCGGCCGGATGATCCCCCTTTATGCCCTTGAGCAACCTCGGCTCCACCCACTTGCCCCGATTGGCTATCAGGGCGGTAGCCGTGGCCAGTTGCAGTGGTGTGGCGAGCATGAAACCCTGACCGATACCAAAGTTCACCGAATCCCCCGGGTACCAGGGCTCATTCTTGACCGCCCGCTTCCAGTCCCGCGATGGAAGCAGGCCACTCAGTGCACCGGAAACGTCCAGGGCGGCGTCCTCCCCGAAGCCGAAGCGGGACAGGTAGCTGTACATGGTGTCCACGCCCATCTCGACGGCCATTTCGTAAAAGTAGACGTCACAGGACTCTGCCACTGCGTCTTTAAGATCCACCCAGCCATGACCACCCGGCTTCCAGTCCCGCCAGAGCCGGCCACCTGCATTCAGACGGAAATATCCAGGGTCCCATATGGTGTATTCCCGGGTGGTGGCACCGCTGTCGAGCGCGGCAACAGCAAGCATGGGCTTGAGCGTTGAGCCCGGCGGGTATTGCCCACGCAGAGCGCGGTTGAAGAGAGGTTTGTCGTTGCTTTCACTGAGCTCGCGGTAATCCTTGACACTGATACCGGTGACAAATTTGTTGGCATCGAATCCCGGCACGCTGGCCAGCGCCAGAATGCCTCCGGTGGCAGGTTCAATCGCGACAATAGCGCCCCGGCGGCCAGCCAGCAGCTCATGGGCACGTTGTTGCAACCTGAGATCGAGATGCAGCTGAAGGTCTTCGCCAGGCACCGGGTTTTCACGCTCCAGAACCCTCAGGGTCCGCCCGCGGGCGTTGGTCTCGACGTGTTGATAACCGACCCGGCCGTGGAGGATTTCCTCGTAAAACCGTTCGATGCCCGATTTTCCGATGTAGTTGGTGCCCGCGTAGTTCACCGGGTCGATACGCTGCAGTTCATCCCGGTTGATTCGGCCGACAAAGCCAAGCGCATGGGCGGTCAGCTCGCTGTACGGGTAATATCGGACAAGCTCGGCACTCACCTCCACACCGGGGAGTTCGTGGCGAAGCACCGCGAGGCGAGCCATCTCCTGCTCATTGAGGTCGTAGCGAAGGGGAATTTCCTGGAACGGCCGCCGGGGTTCCTGAAGCCGGCGCCGGAAGCGCTCCAGGTCTTCCTCGGAAATATCCAGAATAGTGCCCAGTTGCCCGAGAGTGTCATCCATGCCGTCAACACGTTCCGGCACAAGTGTCACACTGAAAACCGGGCGGTTCTCGGCCAGCAGGGTGTTGTTGCGGTCGTAGATAAGACCTCTGGGCGGGGGGACCGACTGGACCTGCACGCGGTTCTTGTCAGACAGGGTTGTATAAACGTCGTGCTCCACGACCTGCAGTTGATACATGCGCGCAAGCAGGCCACCAATCGCCAGCACAACAAGCACCAACATGGCCAGGGTCCGGCGCTGGAACAGCCGGCGTTCCGCCGCCGTATCCTTGAACTCGCCCCACGGCATAGAGCCCCCTAAGCCCGATGGTACGGGTGGTTGCGGGTGATCGACCAGGCCCGGTAAAGTTGTTCCGCCAGGACTATTCGCACCAGAGGGTGAGGCAGGGTAAGGGGCGAAAGGGACCATTGCTGGTCGGCCCGTTTCCGGCAGTCTTCCGCCAGACCGTCAGGGCCACCAACCAGGAAGCTCACATCCCGGCCATCCTGCTGCCAGTTTTCAAGCTGGCTGGCCAGTTTTGCGGTCGACCAGGGCCGCCCGCCAACTTCCAGCGCAACCACCCGGTCCTTCGGGCCCGTCGCTGCAAGAATGGCGTCGCTTTCACGCTGCATCAGCCTGGGAATGTCGGGATTCCTGCCCCGGTGGGCCATGGCTATTTCCACCAGTTCCAGGGGCAGCTCCGGCGGCATGCGGCGGGCGTAATCTCCGAATCCGGTACTGACCCAGCCGGGCATTTTCTGCCCCACACAGACCAGGCGTAACCGCATGATTATTCGCTGCCTGCAACACCAAGATCCGGAGCATCCCGCCAGAAGCGCTCCAGATCGTAAAACTCCCGGGTGGCAGGCATCATGACATGGACAACCACATCGCCAAGATCTACCAGGATCCAGTCACTGACGCCGGTGCCTTCCACGTTGCCCGCGCGAACACCCTGTTCTTTGGCCTCGACAACCACGGAATCGGCAAGGGATTTCACATGTCGGTTGGACGTTCCTGATGCCAGGACCATGAAGTCGGTGACACTGGTTCGGTCACGGACATCAATCACGCTGATGTCCTGTGCCTTCACATCTTCAAGCGCATTTACTACCAGGTCTTTCAGTTGCTCTGCCTGCATAATCACCCTGTTGGACGGGCGTTTGCCCGAATGGCCGCCCGAAATATCATACTCAGACGCGATTGTAGCACTAAAAGTTCCCGCCGGGGCATGCGCCGTAAAGCCCCTGACGGCGAATTTCCCGCCAGACCGTATCGGGCACCAGGTAACGGGGCGAACGGCCGTCGCGGATACGCTCCCGGATTCCCGTGGCAGAGATATCCAGAAGCGGCAGATCCAGTTCAAGAAACCCGCCACAGGGGCGACGGTGCAGCGCCTGCGGACCTGTCACTGCCCGCTCCGCCAGCAGTTGCGCCGGCTTGCCCGACGGGTCCGGCGCCGGGCCAGGCCGGCGAACCACAACCACATGGGCAAGGTCGGGGATTTGCTGCCACTCCCGCCAGCGATCAAAGCCGGCAAAGGCATCGGTGCCGACCACCATTACCAGCGGCTTGTCCGGGCCAAGTTCAGCCCGCAACTGGCGAAGGGTATCGGCTGTGTAAGACGCGCCCTCCCGAGCCAGCTCCCGGTCGTCAATCCGCAACTGAGGCTCGCCGGCAACCGCCAGCCTGAGCAGGCCCAGACGCTGGTCGGAAGACGCGCCGGTCTGCCCCCGATGCGGCGGAATATGACAGGGCACGAGGCTGACGACCCCGACCCCGAGGCGGTCACCAATTTCAAGGGCCAGCCGCAGGTGGCCATGGTGCACCGGATCAAAGGTTCCGCCATAAATCACATGCATGGGCATCAGGTCCGGATATGCCCGTCGCCAAACACAACGTACTTCTGGGACGTGAGCCCCTCAAGTCCCACCGGTCCACGGGCATGGATCTTGTCAGTGGAGATACCAATCTCCGCGCCCAGGCCATACTCGAAGCCATCCGCGAAGCGTGTGGAGGCATTGACCATCACCGAGCTGGAATCCACCTCGGTGATAAACCGGCGCGCCCGGGTGTAATTCTCGGTGACGATGCTGTCGGTGTGCTGCGAGCTGTACCGGCTAATGTGGTCAATGGCGCCATCCAGTCCATCAACTACCCGCACCGCCAGAACCGGGGCCAGATACTCGGCTTCCCAGTCTGCCTCGGTAGCCCTGGCAACACCTTCAACAATGGCACGGGTCTGTTCACAACCGCGAAGTTCCACCCCTTTTTCGACGAAGGCCGGTGCCAGAAGCGGCAGAATATCCTCCGCAATTTCCTTGTCTACCAACAGCGTTTCCATGGTGTTGCAGGTGCCGTACCGCTGGGTTTTGGCGTTGACCGCCACCTTCAGCGCCTTCTCCGGATCGGCATGGCTGTCGATGTAAACGTGGCATACACCGTCGAGATGCTTGATTACCGGCACCCTGGCATCCCGGCTGATCCGCTCGATCAGACCCTTACCCCCTCTGGGCACGATGACATCCACATACGCGGGCATGGTGATCAGCGCTCCCACGGCGGCGCGGTCCGTTGTTTTGATGACCTGTACGGCTGCTTCCGGCAGGCCAGCCTTTGCCAATCCCCCCGCGAGACAGCGGGCAATGGCCTGATTGGAATGGATCGATTCGGAACCACCCCGGAGAATGGTGGCGTTTCCGGATTTCAGGCACAGACTGGCCGCTTCAACGGTCACATTGGGGCGGGACTCGTAAATGATGCCGATCACACCGAGAGGAACCCGCATCTTGCCAACCTGAATGCCCGAGGGGCGGTACGCCATATCAGTAATGGCGCCAATGGGGTCCGGCAGCGATGCCACCTGTTTCAGCCCTTCGATCATGGCGTCGATCCGTGGGGGCGTCAGCTCAAGCCTGTCCAGCATGGCCGCATCGAGGCCATTTTCCCGGCCCCGCTCCAGGTCTTTGCCATTGGCCACAGTCAACTCTTCCCGTTCCGCATCAAGGGCCTCGGCTGTCGCCAGCAAGGCGTGATTGCGAACAGCGGTAGTCGAGCGCGCAACCTGTGTTGCCGCTGCGCGGGCCTGCTTCCCCACTTCAGCCATATACGCTGCAATATCCATTCAGTTACCTTTTTGTTTCCAAAACGCTATTTCAAAGGAAAATCAGGAATAAGCGCCTAACTTTACCTTTCCCGTTTCAAGTACGCATCCCAAACGGATATTATACCGCTGCGGTATGCCATACTTGAAAACCTCGGGAACGTTTTTTCAGGGAGTTGAGGAAAAGGAAGGACACCATGGCCCAAATGGCCGAAAAATTCCTGTTAAGCAAGTTGTCACGGGCAGGCTTCGTGGCGCTGATTGCGATTGCAGTTCTGTGCGTCATGCTGGGCGAACCCATGGTTGCGGCGGCAGCGGCCGCAGCCGCCGGTGTTGTGATTGCGGGCAAAACATTTCACCCCAGCCGGACAAACCAACCCTGGCCGCGGCTTCAGCAGGCTTTCTTCCTGATTCTCCTGCTGATTCTCCTGGCCAGTTTCTGGACCGGCCCCTGGGTTCTGAGCCACTGGCTGTATGCCATCCCTCTCGCTGCATTCGCTCTTGTTCCGCCTGCGGCGGCGGCACTCATTACCCTGGTCTTCGTGGTCCTGGCCATGGCTGCCACACAGTGGGCAGTCGGCCTGGCAGACCGTCACCAGATGATCAGCGCGTTTCTTCTCACCATACTGCTGTCGGCCCTGCTGGTGTTCCTGCGTGAATACAAAACCCGGCAACTGGCGCCACTGCGCCGGACCGATGAGCTGACCCAGGCCGCCAGCCGGGACTACCTCTCTGCCGACCTGCACAAGGAAATCCAGCGCAGCGAGCGGGAAGGTACGGACATGTCCATTATCATGATCGGGCTGGACACCCATCTGAGCGATCATGATCCGGACGAGGATATCCGTTCAATCCTGCCACGCATCGGCCGCTACCTGCATTCCCAGATACGGGATTTTGATACCTACTACCGGGTGGCGGATCTCCAGTTTCTGGTTATCCTCCCGGGCATTTCCACCAGTGACGCCATCGCCCGGGGCGAAACCATTCGCAAGGGGCTGGCAACACTGCTGGAAGGTCACGGCATGAATCTCACCGTCAGCACAGGCATTGCCGGGCTCAATATCGGAGACGACGCCAACACGCTTCAGCAAAGTGCGGCCAATGCCCTGCGCCGGGCCCAGCAACAGGGGGGTAACCGGAGCCAGGCATACAGCTCCTGGTCGCAGCCGGCGCAACCTAGCCGACCGCAGGCACAGGGG
The DNA here is from genome assembly GCF_030540945.1 of Marinobacter sp. SS8-8. Lineage (NCBI taxonomy): Bacteria > Pseudomonadati > Pseudomonadota > Gammaproteobacteria > Pseudomonadales > Marinobacteraceae > Marinobacter > Marinobacter sp. SS8-8. Next base: position 82,416 of record NZ_JASSVN010000014.1, read on the forward strand.
CCGGTTTCATGACTGAAACCCGCCTCAGAACCTGGACACACACCTTCGGCTACAGCATCGCCTGTCTGTTTATCTTTGCACTGGCCTTGCAGAATCTCCAGTACGGCTTTTACGAGCTGTTTTACCTGGCCACAGGCATGGCAGCCCTGACGCTGGCCGGCGCCATCTATACCGTCATCTGCCGCCGGCACCAGCTTTCCGCTCCGGGCCACCTGGTCATTCTCTCGGGCCTGAACGCCGGCATGCTGGCCGCCCTGCTGACCCTGGATGCGCCGGGCATTTCCCACTGGGCCATGCCCCTGGTCGCACTGAACCTACTGGTCCTGCCATTGCGTCAGGGCCTGGCACTCTCGCTCCTGCTGCTGATTCCGATGTCGGTCATCCTGTTCCTGCGACAGGCTCCGGCAGATGCGATCACCGTCATCGGAGGGCTCTTCATTCTGCTCTCAGTCGCCGCACTGTACATCTGGCATTACGATCACATGGCACAGTCTGCCGAGGATCTTGCCATCATCGATCCGGTCACCGGCGCGCACAATTCCCGTTTTCTGGACGAAACCCTGCAAAAGGAAATCAGCCGGGCAATCGCCACCGGGCACCCCCTGTCCGTGATAGACCTGAGCATTGACTACGCGAACGAAGTTGCCGACTTGCACGGCAAGGATCAGGTTCAGGGGCTTTTCCGGCACATGACCGAGCATCTGTTCGGTGTTATTCGTGCCGGCGACACCCTGTATACCCTGAACGAATCCGAGTTTTTCCTGATACTGCCCTTCACGCCGGAAGAGGGAGTGAGGGTGATTGCTGAGCGTATCCGCCGGACCATTGCCGAGCACCACTGGCCGGCGGTCGGCAAAGCAACAGTGAGTCTGGGTTGCACCACCCGTGGCAGCGGCGACACCCGGACCGACACGCTCCGTAAGCGAGCGCATCAGGCCATGGAGGATGCGCGCAAACGAAGCCCGGATTCAGTCTGGTTCAGCCCCGGAGAAACCATCGAAACATGAGCAATGCCTGGCTTAACGAACTGTCGGCCTGGTTGAGCGTGCATCCAGGCTGGCTGGCACTGGCCCTTTTTACCACCGCCTTCACCGAATCCCTTGCCATTGCCGGCATCATTGTTCCTGGCGTCGCTATCCTGTTTGCGGTGGCCCTGCTGGCAGGTCAGACCGGGATGCCGTTGCCAGAGGCCCTGCTCTGGGCGGGCCTGGGCGCGATAGCTGGTGACACAGTGAGTTTTGGCCTGGGCCGTCTGATGCAGGGCCGCCTGACGACCGTCTGGCCGATAAGCCGCTACCCGGTGATCACCGACAAGGGTGAACGCTTCTTTCGTCGCCACGGAGGCAAGAGTGTCATCATCGGGCGCTTCGTGGGGCCGGTGCGGCCAGTGATCCCCCTGATTGCCGGGGCGCTGATGATGCCATGGCATCGTTTTCTGGCGTTCAACATCGGCTCGGCGGTCGCCTGGGCGCCGGCGTATGTTTTCCCCGGCTTCCTGGTGGGCAGCGCACTGGCCAGCGGCATACGACCACCAGCCCACTTCTATGCCGTCACCGGCATCAGCCTTTCGGCGCTGCTCATCGTCTATTTCGTGCTCTTGCGGTTTCAGCTCGGGCTCGGGGAAGAAGGCCGTTTTTACCAATGGCTGAAACAGTGGATGGGGCAATACGCGGCCACTCACCGTTTCTGGCGCCTTTACACCAACCAGCGACCAGCCCGGGAGGGGGAATTCCCTCTGGCCTCCTTCACGCTCGCGCTGGGCGCCACCGCCCTGCTGCTGATCTGGGGCCAGCTGGCCACAAATACTCATTTGCTGGACGGATTCAATCAGGCAACCCTGCACTGGTTTGAGCAACTGCGCCAACCATTGCTGGACGGACCGTTCATTGCCTTCACGCTGCTGGGCGATCCGCCTGTTCTGATTGCTGCCGGAATCCTGGCCTGCGTGGCACTGCTGTTCAAAGGCTACTATGCCGCCGCGGCCCACGTTCTGATTGCCGCCCTGATGACCATGCTTCTGGTCTGGGGCCTGAAAACCATGCTCGGCGTCCCCCGGCCGGACGAAGTCCTGAGTCCGCCGGATTCCGGCGCCTTCCCCAGCGGGCACACGGCCGGCATCACGCTGATGGTTACCCTGCTGGCCAGTTTCGTGGCAGGCGAAACCCGGAACCGCAAGCGCTGGCAATCCTACGTCATCCTGTCACTTCCACTGGCGCCTGTGGCCCTGAGCCGGCTTTACCTGGGGGTTCACTGGTTTACGGATGTTATCGGCGGGATTCTGCTTGGTCTAGCGGTGACCGGGGCGGTAAGGGCCAGTTACAGCCGGTATGACCGGGTGCCACTGGCACCGGATGTGACTGTTGCTGTTGCATCGGCGTTGTGGCTGCTTTTCGCGGTAACCTACATGTCACTTGCCTGGAATGAGGCAATCACAAACTTTCGCCCGGTGGACCACGGACTCTAGCAGTCTGCGCGGCAGAAATCGCGCAGGCTGCTAGCCCTCCTCCAGCGCTTCCAGCAGTCCCTGCAGGCGGCTGAGCCGCTCCAGCGGATCCTGCAACTCCACGAGTTCCTGCTTCTCCTGCCGCTCAAGTGGCAGCAGCTCCGTCAGGCGCCAGCCCACATCCCGGGCATCGCCGTAGTCGATATCCATATTCAGGTCCCGGATTACCGGATGCCGGAACAGCGCCCGGAGCACCGAAGGCAGCTCGCAAAAACCCTGGGGCACCTCGCTTTCCGCCTCTTCGATCAGGCACTCCACATCACCGACATTGAGCCCGTCTTCCTGCTGCCAGCTGCGGACCACCGACACTTTCGACGCCCCCTCAACGGTAATTCCCAGAAGCCCGTTTTCAAGCTGCTGGAAATCAATGATCCGCACATAGGTGCCAATATCGTAGAAAGCGGTGGTGGGCCCGGTCTCCCCACCTTCCCGCAACAGCACGACCACGAAGCCCCGGTCCTCCTTCAGGCAGCGGGTGAGCATATCGATGTAGCGTGGTTCGAACAGCTGCAGGGGAATCCTGCCCCTGGGCAGGACGATGGAATTGAGGGGAAACAGAGGTACATTCATAAGTGCAACAGTTACTGGAAGGCAGATCCCGCAGTTTACCAAGCCCGGACAATCATCGGATGGACAGCAATTGCTGAACCTCGTCTACCCGTGCCCTGGCCTCCGTCAGAAGCTGTAAACTGCGGGAGGCGTTAAGTTCAAGTTCGCCCAGACGCCGGTATGCCGGTACCTGGTCGAACGGAGGTAGCTCGGCATTCTGGCAGGAACCAATCATCGAGTGTAATTGCGCCACGATGACCACATCCACCAGTTGCGGAGCCGATTCACGGCATTCGTAACCCCAGTCTTCAGCATGCCGAACCGCTTCAATGAACGCCGGCGGGAATGACCAATTCTCCAGAACGGCCGTGCCCACGTCCGATCTCAACTCGTTAACAGCATGGTTCAGGTTGGCCTCATCGGCAAAAAGATTCACGTGGTGCTCTGCCTGCACCAATACCGGCACCACTCCGATGTCATGAAGCAGACCCGCCAGCAGCGCCTCCTCCGGGTTGAGGCGAGTGGCATGGTCCGCCAGCACCCAGCACAGGGCTGCCACTTCCCTTGAATGGCGCCAGAGCTTTTCCATTTCTTTTTGCAGAGCAGCCTGGCGGGTCTTGAAGACTTCCCGCATGGAAAACACCGTCACCAGCTGCCGGGTAGTCCGCATGCCAAGCCGGACCACCGCCTCACGGACATTCCGGACGTCGCTGAATCCACGGTACAAAGGACTGTTACAGGCGCGAACCAGTTTTGCAGCCATGGCCGGATCCGCAGACACCGCAAGTGCCACCTGGTCCGCCGTGGACTCTTCGCGGTCGACCGCCCGCCGGACTTTCCAGGCGACATCGGGAACACTCGGAAGCTTGACCTGGTTTGATCGCAGTTCCGAGTAGAACTCCATCAGCAGATGGTGCTCCTCGCCTTCCATACCCCCGGAGTCCTCTCCAGAATCCATCTCAACCTGCTCTACGGGCGCCGCTCTCAGAAGCTGACTGAGTATCTCCTGTTCCACCGCCAGAAATTCGCACGACGTGACCGCCGTCACGTCGTACATTCGGGGTTGGAGCCGGGCAATGGGGTTATGGGCTTTTTCAGTTCCCGCTTCAATGACCGACTTGCGGCCATCCAGCGATTCCAGCTCCACCTTGCCTGCAATCAGGAAGAAGTCGAGGCCATCCCGGACGCCACGCTCAAGAACCCGCTGGCCGGGACCGTGGGTCCTCCGTTCAGCACGGCTGGCAAGCAGGACCAGTTGGGCATCCGTCAGCCGGTTAAGCGGCTGAAACTCTTTAAGGCGACGTAGTGGCAGGCTTTCCTGGCCAACCATAGGCATACTCCTTGTCGGTTCAAACCGGAAAACGTTTGGCAACTCTGTTAACTAGTGTAAACGGCGCTCCTGAAAACAGCCATGCGCCTGGAGTCTAATCTGGTATCCTCTGTTTTTTTGCACAACGTCATCAGGCAACAACAGAGAGACCAGAGCACCATGCCCCAGTATCGTTCGCGGACATCCACCGCAGGCCGTAACATGGCCGGCGCCCGCGCCCTTTGGCGCGCCACCGGTATGAAAAACGAAGATTTCGGCAAGCCCATCATCGCGGTTGCCAATTCCTTCACCCAGTTTGTACCCGGCCACGTGCACCTCAAGGATCTCGGGCAGCTGGTGTGCCGCGAAATAGAAGCCGCCGGCGGTGTTGCCAAGGAATTCAACACCATCGCTGTGGACGATGGCATTGCCATGGGCCACGACGGCATGTTGTACTCCCTGCCCTCCCGGGAAATCATCGCGGACTCCGTGGAGTACATGGTGAACGCTCATTGCGCCGACGCCCTGGTGTGCATCTCCAACTGCGACAAGATTACCCCTGGCATGCTGATGGCCGCCATGCGCCTGAACATTCCCACCGTCTTTGTCTCCGGCGGCCCCATGGAGGCGGGCAAGACCAGGCTTTCCGAACACAAGCTGGACCTGGTGGATGCCATGGTCATCGCCGCAGACCCGAATGCCAGCGACGAACAGGTGGAGGAATATGAACGCAGCGCCTGCCCAACCTGCGGCTCCTGCTCCGGTATGTTTACCGCCAACTCCATGAACTGCCTCACCGAGGCCATTGGCCTGGCTCTGCCCGGCAACGGCTCACTGCTGGCCACCCACGCAGATCGGGAACAGCTGTTCCTGAAAGCCGGCAGACAGATTGTGGAGAATGCGCGCCGCTATTACGAGGAAGATGACACCAGCGTTCTGCCGCTGAGCATTGCCTCCATGGCCGCCTTTGAAAACGCCATGGTCATGGACATCGCCATGGGCGGCTCCACCAACACCATACTTCATCTGCTGGCAGCCGCCCAGGAAGGCGGTGTTCCATTCACCCTGAATGAAATCGATCTGCTTTCGCGCCGGGTTCCCCAGCTCTGCAAGGTGGCGCCGAACTCGCCCAGGTATCACATGGAAGACGTTCACCGCGCCGGCGGCATCATGGGCATTCTCGGCGAACTGGAACGCGGAGGGCTGATCAATACCGACCTGCCTACCGTGCACAGCAAGACCATGAAGGAAGCCCTCCAGACCTGGGACATCATGCGCTCCCCGCCTCCCGAAGTGGTGGAATTCTACAAGGCCGGGCCGGCCGGCATCCCAACCCAGACCGCTTTTTCCCAGAACACCCGCTGGCCAAGCCTGGACGGCGACCGGGAATCCGGTTGTATCCGATCAGTTGAAAACGCTTACAGTCCAGAGGGCGGGCTCGCGGTGCTTTTCGGCAATATTGCTCCGGACGGTTGCGTGGTCAAAACCGCGGGCGTGGACGAAAGCATCTATGTTTTCGAAGGTAGGGCCAGGGTATTTGAAAGTCAGGATTCGGCGGTTGCCGGCATTCTGGGGGATGACGTCAAACCCGGCGAGGTGGTTATCATCCGCTACGAGGGTCCCCGTGGCGGCCCGGGCATGCAGGAAATGCTCTACCCGACCAGTTATCTGAAATCCAAGGGGCTGGGCAAGGAGTGCGCGTTGCTGACTGACGGGCGTTTCTCTGGTGGCACCTCCGGCCTCTCCATTGGCCACGCCTCGCCCGAGGCTGCGGCCGGTGGTGCGATCGGGCTGATTCAGAACGGCGACATTATCCGGATCGACATCCCGAACAGGACCATCAATGTCGAGCTGGACCAGCGCGAACTGGACCGGCGCCGGCAAGCCCGGGATGCAAAAGGGTGGAGGCCGGAACTGCCCCGGGACAGAAAAGTGTCAGCGGCCCTGAAGGCTTACGCACTGCTGGCAACGAGTGCCGACAAAGGCGCCGTCCGGGACCTCAGCAAACTCGACTGAGAGACTGGATAACCGGGCTTCTCATGCGCGAACCAGACTTACCAGAGAGACCAGCCGCCATCGTCCTTTTCTTCGATGGCGGCTTCCTGCTCCGGTTCCGCCGTCGAAGTGGAGGAAGGTGCCGCTTCCTGGGCCGGGGCGGCGGAACCGCCTGCTGACTGTGCGGGAGCCGAGGACGCGACCTTTACTGACATCATGCCCAAGGCTTTTTTCGTTGGCTCGTCCAGAACTCCGCTGGCCTGAAGCCCGTTGTCCTTCTGGAATCTGGCCAGTGCAGCCCGGGTTGTGTCGTCCATTTTCGGGCTGACATTGGTGATCTCATACCCTGCGCCGTAAAGTGCGTTCTTGAGTGCAACGGTCTCGTCCGCGAAGGCTGCGGGGGCAAAGCCCAGTGTAACCGCCATACCGGCCGCAGCGGCCAGGCGTCCCAGTCGGGTAGTTGCGTTTCTCATGGTGCTCACCTGCTTAACTCCTGATATCTCATCGATACCGGTTTCTTTCTTGTTATGTGGTGCCTATCTCCACAGGCTGGGGCAAACATTCCAGAGACTACCATACTTTTGTCGCATGTCGCCCTACCCGACATCGGGCCCCGTCTCTTCGCTCTGCTCCGGTCCAACAGCTTCTTCGGCCACCGATTCCGCGGCCTGCGCCTCCTCACTGAATTCACGTATGAAGATTCCCCAGAACGCCATGAACAACGCCGCCACCAGTGGTCCCATCACAAAGCCGTTAATGCCAAACATCACGATGCCACCGAGGGTCGATAGCAACACGATGTAGTCGGGCAGTTTGGTGTCTCGCCCAACGAGGATCGGGCGAAGCAGGTTGTCAGCCAGGCCGATAACCACCACACCAAATGCCGTCAATACCGCCGCCTCGATCACATCCCCGACCGCCGCCAGATAGATGGCAGCCGGCACCCAGACCAGCGCTGCGCCGACCGCTGGCAAAAGCGATACAATCGCCATTACCACACCCCAGAGCAACGCCCCGGTGATACCCAGAACCCAGAAAATCAGCCCCCCGAGGGCTCCCTGGATGATGGCAATCAGCAGATTACCCTTGACGGTGGCGCGGGTGACTTCCGCAAACTTGGCAAACAACAACCGCTCCCGTTCATCCCCCAGTGGCAGCGCTCTAATGATCAGTTCCACCAGCGCACTGCCGTCCCGCAGCAGGAAGAACGCCAGATAAACCATCAGCGCCAGCCCCAGGAAAAACTGGAAGGTATTCTGGCCAAGCCCCAGGGCCTGCTTGCCGAGGAACTGGCTGCCTCCCACGAAAATACTCACTGCCCTGTCTCTCAATTCGGCGAAACTGATATCAAACTGCGCGAGAAATGCCTGAATAGCCGGGAAAGACTGATTGACGCGGTCTATGTACTCCCCGGGGCGTATGTCTCCACTCTGGATCTGCTGGTAAAGCGCCACGCCCTCGGCAACCAGCGATGTCACCAGCACCAGAACGGGAATCACTACGATAAACATGCAGATGAAGAGGGTTATCAACGCATTCAGATTGGGCCGGTTTCCCAGTTTACGAACCAGCGACTGTTGCACCGGATGGAAAATCAGGGCAATCGCAACGGCCCAGAATATGGGGCCGAAGAAGGGTTTCATGAGAAACACGAAAGCCAGAGAGACCCCCACCAACAAAGCAAGAAAAGTCCGTGTTTCAAGTTTTGCGTACATAGTTCTGGCAATTCCCCGAAAATCGTTCTGAATGATGGCAAGCCATTCTAGCCTACCACGCTGACGTGGCCAGTGTAGTCATCTTCGGGTTATAGTGGGGGGTTATTGATCAACCACTTAACAGGTCATGTTGTTGGAACCGGAAACCTTCACCACCGAAACCGCGCTGGAAGCTGCCAGGCAGTTGCGCAAGGTACTGGCCACACGGACCCACCGACGCAAGGTGATGGGCCAGGACGTGATGGTGCCCGGGCAACTGGGCGAGGCTCTGCAACTGCCCCGCATTATCAATCGCCTGCAGAGCAGGCAACAGAAACAGCGGGAGCTGGGTCTTGAGGGCTTCCAGGAACTCTGGCCGACATTGTCACCGCAGACACGGGAGAGGGTGCTGGACGCCATCGGCTGGTACAACCCCAAGGAACTCGACTGGCAAGACAAGCGTTCCAACCGCAAGCCACTGGTCGATCCGGACAAATAAGCCGTATAAATCCGGCGACAGGGCGTTGAACTGCCATACCCGGCCCAGATGCCGGGCATCGCCTCCTGATTCAAACCGGCAACGCTCTGTTACGCAACTCAAACACACAAAATCCCCATCTGATTTATCCTGACACTCGACGATTGCATCAGGGAGGCCTGACCACCAGATGGCTCCCGGCAATCACGCAACCAATCAGTCAGGACAGTCGATGGCATGCGTATTCTGAGAACCAATGAAGCCCGCTTCGCGGGCCTTCCGGACTACCCTTTTGCACCACACTATTTCGACGTAGAGCCCGGTCTCCGGATGCACTATGTTGACGATGGGGCACGCAATGCCTCCCCGGTGCTGATGCTGCATGGCGAGCCATCCTGGTCTTACCTCTACCGGCACATGATTCCGCGGGTGGCAGGCGCCGGCCACCGGGTGCTGGCACCGGATCTGATTGGCTTCGGCAAGTCCGACAAGCCGGATTCGGTTGCGGATTACAGCTATCGCCGTCACCTGGCCTGGCTGGCTAACTGGCTGGGGAACCTGAACCTTACGGATATAACCCTGGTATGCCAGAACTGGGGTTCACTGCTGGGTTTGCGACTGGCTGCCGAGCATCCCCAGCGATTCAGCCGCATCATTGTCGGAAATGGCATGTTGCCGACGGGAGAAGCCCGGATGCCCGCCGTGTTTTCGGTCTGGAAGACGTTTGCCACCCACAGCCCCTGGTTCCCGGTCGGGCGGATTGTTCAACTGGGCACCGAGCGAACCCTGAGCAAAGCGGAACTTGCCGCCTATGAGGCGCCGTTCCCATCCGCGGATTTCAAAGCCGGAGCACGGGCTTTCCCCAGGCTGGTACCAACCGAACCTGGGACTCCGGACAGCGAAGCCAACAAAGCCGCCTGGCAGGTTCTGGAAAAATGGAAAAAACCGTTCATCACCTGCTTCAGTAGCGGCGACCCGATCACCCGCGGCGGCGACCGGCACATGCAGCGCCGGATTCCCGGGGCCCACGGCCAGCCCCACATCACCCTGCGTGGCGGGCACTTCCTTCAGGAGGACTCACCGGAAGATTTCGCGCGCATCATCATCGACGCCCTGAAATCGGAAATGGCGGCCTGAGCCACCCCAATCTCCCAACCGAAGACCGTCACTGCCTGCCGGCTCGCGGCAACGGGACGCTCACCGGCAACTACCTACAGGCCCCACAAGGTTTGGCGTATTAAAGCTGCAAGAAAACCGCTATAATGCGCGCACATCATGCATTGCCCGGCAATGCTCTACCTTCCGAATTCCGAGTAAATCAATGTCTGAATTGTCTTTTGCCGAACTGGGGCTTGATCCAGCCGTACTTGAAGCTGTATCTGCCGTTGGCTATGAAACCCCGTCACCGATCCAGGCCCAGACCATTCCCGCGCTGCTTGCCGGCAAGCATCTGCTGGGTGTCGCCCAGACAGGCACCGGTAAAACCGCGGCCTTTGCACTGCCTCTGCTGAGTCGGATTGACGCCTCTGCAACCGAGCCCCAGATTCTGGTACTGGCGCCGACGCGCGAACTGGCCATCCAGGTGGCCGAAGCGTTTACGACCTACGCCAGCAAGTTCCGTAATTTCCATGTTCTGCCGATTTATGGCGGACAGGATTTCTATCCCCAGATCAAAGGTCTTCGCCGCGGCGCCCAGGTTATCGTGGGTACACCGGGCCGCATGCTGGACCACCTGCGCAAGGGCACCCTGAAGCTGGATAGTCTGAAGGCACTGGTTCTGGATGAAGCGGACGAAATGCTGCGCATGGGCTTTATTGATGACGTAGAGGCAATTCTGGCGAAAACGCCGCAGAACTGTCAGCGTGCCCTGTTCTCGGCCACCATGCCGCCACAGATCAAGAAGGTTGCCAAGACCTACCTGAGCGACGCCGTCGAGGTTCGCATCGAGAGCGAAACCCGCACGGTTGAGCGTATCTCCCAGTTTGTCCTGCCGGTGTACGCCGAGCGCAAGCTGGACGCCCTGACCCGGATTCTGGAAGTGGAGCCGTTCGACGCCGCCATCATCTTCGTGCGCACCAAGGCGGAAACCACCTTGCTGGCCGAAAAACTCTCTGCCCGCGGACACGCGGTTGCACCGCTCAATGGCGATCTGAACCAGCGCCAGCGGGAGCAGACCGTTGAAGACCTGAAACGCGGCAAGAAGGACATCATCGTCGCCACGGACGTGGCCGCCCGCGGTCTGGATGTGCCCAGGATCACCCACGTAATCAACTACGATGTACCCTACGATACCGAAGCCTACATCCACCGCACCGGCCGTACCGGCCGCGCCGGGCGGGAAGGCAAGGCAATCCTGCTGGTCACACCCCGCGAACGCAGTTGGCTGCGCACCCTGGAGCGCGCCACCAACTCACCCATGCAAGCCTATCAGCTACCTTCGCCGGTTGAGCTGAAAAAAATGCGCGAGCAGCAGTTCGAAGCGCAGCTATTGGGTTTTTCCGAGGATGGCAAGCTGGCTAAAGCGATGGCGCTGCTGGATGAGATTGCCGAGCGCAATGACATGGACACAGCGATGGTGGCCGGCGCCCTGGCTTGCTGGCTGGAAGCATTCCAGCCGGGCTCGCTTCCGCTGGAGCAACCGGAGGCCTTGCCGGAGATTTCAGCCAGCGCGCCGCCGCGTCGAGATCGCCAGGGCGGCCGGCCGGGTGGCAAGCCCGGATACAAGCCCGGCTTCAAAAAAGGCCCCAAGGGCCGTGGCGGTCCCGGCCCGAAGGGTAAGCCCCCTGGCAAAGGCGGCAAGCCCGCAGGCAAGCGCCCGCTCCGTCAGGCCGACGCCAAGCGCTGATAGGCCACAAAGCTGTAGTCGTAAGGGTTGTTATCGGACGCGGAGAAATCCTCCCGTCCGATTTCCTCCCACTCATCCCAGTCTACTTCCGGAAAAAATGCATCCCCATCCACCTCAGCGTGCACCTGGGTGATGTACATGCGGTCGACCATTGGCAGCGCCTCGGCATAGATCTGCCCGCCACCGATAATCATCACTTCATCTCCGCCTTCGAGCTCGGCCTGGGCTTCGGCTTTCACCAGTGCCTCGGGCAATGACTTCGCGGCTACCGTTCCGGTCGGCGCCTCCCAGGCATCGTTCCTGGAAATCACCACGTTCATCCTCCCCGGCAAGGGCCGACCAATAGAGTCCCAGGTTTTCCTGCCCATGATGATGGGTTTTCCCATGGTGGCCTGCTTGAAGTAGCGGAGGTCGCCCGGCAGGTACCACGGCAGGTTGTTGTTCCGGCCTATGACCCGGTTGCGGGACATAGCCACTATCAGGGCTTTTCTCACCTTCCTCTCCCTTTTACGTGTAACTCTGGATCTCATAATTCCGGGGCTGCACCAGGGCGGGTATGCCTCTCCAAAAAACGCCTCGAGGCATCCATGCGCGGCTTGGGCTCCGCCATCCATGGCTCCGCACATTTTTGGAGAGGCATACCCGCCCTGCTGCGATTCGGCAGTTCAGTCAGACTATCCCAGTCATCCATTTCAAATTTTCCGCTCAACGTTACATCACAGTGTTGACCACAATCCGCCTTGGGGTTTTTGATCTTCGATCTCTGTCGTTCGAACGCCGGGCAGCGGGTGGGGCGTTCCGGAAATGTGCGGAGCCAGGGATGGCGGAGCCAAGCGTACACGGACGTATTCACAGCGTTTTTCGGAACGCCCCACCCGCTGCCCGGCCACCACCAAACTTACCGGACCGGGCCCAAACTCTCGGTCAAATAGCAATAGGAGCCTTGATCCCAGGATAAGGGTCATAGCCTTGGAACTCGAAGTCCTCCAGTTCATACTCGAAGATACTCGCCGGCTTGCGCTTGATAATCAGATTCGGCAAAGCCTTTGGCTCCCGCTTCAGTTGCTCGAAGACAATGTCGTCGGTCAGGTGGTTCTGATACAGGTGGCAATCGCCGAATGTGTGGACGAACTCGCCGACGTCCAGATCACACTGCTGGGCGATCATGTGGGTCAGCAGCGCGTAGGAGGCGATATTGAACGGCACGCCCAGGAACAGATCGGCACTGCGCTGGTAGAGCTGGCAGGAGAGCTTGCCGTCAGCCACGTAGAACTGGAACAGGCAGTGGCAGGGAGCCAGCGCCATGCGGCCCTGGCGGACGTTGTCCTGGGGGCCGATGGATTCATCGGGCAGTTCCGCCGGGTTCCAGGCGGAGACGATCAGGCGGCGGGAATTGGGCTTGGTGCGGATCTGTTCGATGACCTCACTGATCTGGTCCACCACTTCACCGTTCGGGCACTGCCAACTGCGCCACTGCTTGCCGTAGATGGGACCGAGATCACCGCTCTCCAGCGCCCATTCATTCCAGATGGATACCTTGCGTTGTTTCAGCCAAGTATTGTCGGTGGAGCCGCTGAGGAACCAGAGCAGTTCGTAGATGATGCTGCGCAGATGGACTTTCTTGGTGGTTACCAGCGGGAAGCCATCCTTCAGGTTGAACCGGATCTGGCGACCGAAGACAGAGCGGGTACCAACACCGGTACGGTCACCCTTGTCGAATCCGTTATCGACAACGTCTTGCAACAGGGCGAGATAGGCTTTCATTCGGCGCGCCTCCGGTAGGCAATAAACATCAGGGCTGCACCCACAACAATCATCGGGAAGGACAGTACCTGCCCCATGGTGAGCCAGTCAAAGGCCAGGTAGCCCAACTGCGGGTCCGGCTGGCGCACGAATTCCACCAGGAAGCGGAACACGCCGTAGCAGATCAGGAACAGTCCGGAGACGGCCATTCTGGGCCTTTGCCGGGAGGAAAACCACCACAGGATGACAAACAAGGCGACACCTTCCAGGGCAAACTGGTAGAGCTGGGAGGGATGACGGGCCAGGGAATCCGGCGCGGTACGGAATACCATACCCCAGGCAACGTCCGTGGGTTTGCCCCACAATTCCCCGTTAATGAAGTTGCCAATCCGTCCGGCGCCAAGCCCTACCGGCACCAGCGGTGCAACGAAATCGGCCATGCGCCAGAAGCCACTGCTTACTTTACGCCCGTACCACCACATGGCGAATATCACGCCCAGCAAGCCGCCGTGGAAGGACATACCGCCTTCCCAGACCCGCAGAAGCCAGAGCGGATCTGCCAAAAAGGCATCAAAATTGTAGAACAGCACATAACCCACACGCCCCCCGAGAATGACCCCCAGTGCCAGGTAGAACAGCAGATCGCCCATCTGTTCTTCGTTGATGGGAGACCAGGGTTTGCGTGTGCGGATCCTGCCAAGCCACCAGCCGGCGACAAAGCCCACCAGATAGGTCAGGCCGTACCAGTGGATCTTGACGGGGCCAATGGCAATGGCCACCGGATCAATCTGGGGATGTTGCAGCATCGATAACCTCTCAGCTCAGGAGAAAACGGAGACCCACCAGCAAAAGCATGATGGAAAAAATACGCTTGAGAACCCGGGGGTTCAGCCGATGGGCCAGGTTGGCACCTACCCGGGCAAAGAAAACGCTGGTGAAGATAATACCGGTCAGCGCGGGCAGATATATGAAACCGACACTCAGTTCCGGCAGGACCGGATTCTGCCAGCCAGTCCAGATGTTGCCAAGCGCACCGGCAATGGCAATGGGCAGGCCGCAAGCGGCCGATGTACCCACCGCCTGCTGCATGCGCACATTGCACCAGCTCAGGTAGGGCACGGTGAGAGTGCCTCCGCCAATCCCGAAGATGGCCGAGGCCCAGCCGATGCCTCCGCCGGCAACCCCCAACCCCGCGATACCGGGAACATCCCGGCCAGGTTTGGGATCCACCTGAAAAAACATCTTGAAACCAACGAGGATGACAAAAACGCCAATAACCAGTTCCAGGGCGGGGCCACTCATCAGCGACGCTGTCCAGGCACCGATCAGGGCTCCGGCGATAATGCCCACGGTCATGGGCCGGAACAGATCCCAGCGCACAGCGCCATGCCTGTGGTGGGAACGGATAGAACTGACCGACGTGAACACGATGGTTGCCAGCGACGTACCCACCGCCAGGTGAGGAACAATCTCCGGGCTGATCCCCTGAAGGCCGAACGTAAAAATAAGCACCGGGACGATAATCAGCCCACCGCCGATACCGAACAGGCCAGCGAGAGTGCCGGCAAAGGCGCCGAGGGCCAGATACGATGCTATTTCGAAGACCAGCGTCATAGTTTGTCGCGCACCCTGGAAAACCAAGGCTGGTATGATACACAGCGCAAGAGTCAACTTCACTAACTCCGGGAGCCTGCCCTCCACCATGTGCCTGATCGCCTTTGCCCTTGGCCAGAACCCTCATTTTCCGCTGGTTGTCGCGGCCAACCGGGATGAATTCTTTCGTCGCCCCACGGCCTTCATGGACTGGTGGACGACCGACACAGGCACCCGGGTGCTCGCTGGCCGGGATCTTCAGTCCGGCGGAACCTGGCTTGCGGTCTCTGCCGAAGGGCATGTCAGCGCCGTTACCAACGTACGCGAAGGCACACCGGAAACCGGCCATATCAGCCGGGGCGAACTTCCCCTGCGGGCACTCACTGATTCACGGCTGCAGCTTGAAGGCTACCTGCATGGCAATGCCGATCATTTTTCCGGCTTTAACCTTGTTCACCTGACGCCCCGGGACGGCTGGTACTTCAGTAACCGGGACGCTCATCCCGGCAGGCATATCCACCGGGGCGTTTACGGCCTGAGCAATCATCTTCTGCAGACTCCCTGGCCCAAGCTGGTCCGGCTGCGCGGGGCCGTTGGCGATGCCGTTGCCACAGCCGGCATGGATGCGGGCGCGCTGCACGATGAGCTGGTTGCCCTGCTCCAGGACACCACACCGGCCCCGGACCGGCTATTACCCGACACCGGAGTAGGAATTGATACCGAACGATTTCTTTCCTCTCCCTTCATTGTCGGCCCAGACTACGGCACCCGGGCGACTACGGTGGTCAGTATTTCCGACACCGGCGATATCCAGGTAACGGAACAGAGCTGGGGACCTGATGCCGAAACCGGTGAACACCGTCACTTCCACTGGCAGCGGTAGCAAGCGAGCTCTGGTATACTCCGCGAAATTCTGACACCTGATCTGATCGGAGGCCCCTGATGGCCGGTGAACAAGGCGCCACATCCATAGCCGATTTCGAAAAATCCCTTGATGAACTGGAAAAGCTGGTTCGCGATCTGGAGCAGGGGGAGCTGTCCCTCGAGCAATCCCTGGCTGCGTTCGAGCGCGGCGTCAGACTGACCCGCGAATGCCAACAGGCCCTTAAGAGCGCGGAGCAGCGTGTCGAGCAACTGGTTCAGAACAATGACGGCAGCCTTGAAACCCACCCCTTCTCTCCGGATGATGCTGACTGATGTCCGGACCGAACCAACTCGCAGCGGACTTTCTCGAAACCTGCCGGACCCGCGTTGACGCGGAACTGGACCGGTGCCTGGAACAGAAATCCGCTTCCGGCCGGTTGCAGGAAGCCATGCGTTACAGCGTACTGGGCGGCGGCAAACGAATCCGGCCCGCCCTGTGCCTTGCCGCGGCAAAAGCTCTGGGCCAGTCCGGTGACCGGGCCCTGATTCCCGCCTGCGCCGTGGAACTGATCCACGCCTATTCACTGATCCATGATGACCTTCCCGCCATGGATAACGACGAGCTCCGGCGCGGGCGGCCCACCACCCACATCGCCTTTGATGAAGCGACCGCTATTCTGGCCGGGGATGCCCTTCAGGCACTGGCGTTTGGCTGGCTGGCAGAGGCCCCCGGGCTGTCCGAGCCAGCGCGCCTGGCCATGGTGCGGGAACTGGCCAGCGCCAGCGGTCACAGGGGCATGGTCGGTGGCCAGGCGATCGATCTTGAATCCGTTGGTAAAACCCTGGCTCTGGCCCAGCTGGAGACCATGCACCGGCACAAAACCGGGGCACTGATCGAAGCCAGCGTCCGGATTGGCGCCATCACCGCGCCTTCGGTCAGCGAACAGGCACGGGCGTCGCTGACTCACTATGCCAAGGCCCTTGGCCTGGCTTTCCAGGTCCAGGACGATCTGCTGGACATCGAAGGGGACACCCAGGTTATTGGCAAACCCCAGGGCTCTGACGCCGCCCGGGCCAAACCCACCTATCCCGCCCTGCTCGGAGTGGCCGGTGCCCGGGAGCATCTGGCGGCCCTGCTTGAGAACGCCCACCAAAGCCTTTGGGCGTTCGGCCCCGAAGCGGATCCGCTGCGGGCAATGGCCGATTACGTGGTGGCAAGAGCCCATTGAACCCCGGCGCCCCGAAGGCGCACACTGACCGTAAATATTTTCGTAACAACTGGCCCGGTTTGTGTGAAACAGCTTCCCCTGTTCCCTTATAATGCCCGTCAGTTACTGAACGTACCGGAAAAGACCCGAGCAGATGCAGGACACTTATATTTTCAAGGAAATCCCATCACAGCGGCCCAACACTCCGCAACTGGACCGGATTGATGCACCGGCCCAGTTGCGTGAGCTTGCCCAGGAACAGCTGCCCCAGCTGGCCCGGGAACTCAGGGCGTTTCTGCTGTGGTCAGTGGGCCAGACCGGCGGCCATTTCGGGGCCGGCCTGGGCGTGCTTGAGCTTACCGTAGCCCTTCACTATGTTTTCAACACCCCGGCCGATCGCCTGGTCTGGGATGTTGGCCATCAGGCCTACCCCCATAAAATTCTGACTGGCCGGCGTGACGCCATGGGCAGCATCCGGCGTAAAAACGGACTTGCCGGCTTCCCGAAACGGGCAGAAAGCGAATACGACACCTTCGGCGTGGGTCACTCCAGTACGTCCATCAGTGCCGCGCTGGGCATGGCCATTGCCGCCCGCCTGCAACGCACCGGCCGTAAAAGTATCGCGGTCATTGGCGACGGCGCCATGACCGCTGGCATGGCCTTCGAAGCCCTGAACCATGCCGGCCATCTGCACGCCGACATGCTGGTGATACTGAACGACAATGACATGTCGATTTCCCGTAATGTCGGGGGGCTGTCCAACTACTTTGCCAAGCTGCTGTCCAGCCGCGCCTACAACCAGGTTCGCGACAGCAGCAAGAAAGTCCTTCAGGGCGCTCCGCACCTGATGGCCCTTGCGAAAAAGACGGAAGAGCATTTCAAGGGCATGATTGCCCCGGGCACCCTGTTCGAGGAACTGGGGTTCAACTACATCGGCCCCATCGATGGTCATGACCTGCCCCTGCTGGTGGAAACCCTGGAGAACATCCGCGAACTTGAAGGCCCACAGTTCCTCCATGTCGTAACCACCAAGGGCAAAGGCTTTGCCCCGGCTGAAGCCGATCCGATTGGCTACCACGCCATCAACAAGATCGAACCGGTTCCACCCAGCAAACCTGAACCGGTTAAACCGAAGCCAAAAAAACCCAAATACGCCAACGTCTTTGGTCAGTGGCTGTGTGATTCGGCCGAACAGGATGAGCGCGTGGTGGGCATCACCCCGGCCATGTGTGAAGGCTCGGATCTGCTGGCATTCTCACAGCGCTTCCCCGAACGC
This sequence comes from Marinobacter sp. SS8-8, assembly GCF_030540945.1. Taxonomy (NCBI): domain Bacteria; kingdom Pseudomonadati; phylum Pseudomonadota; class Gammaproteobacteria; order Pseudomonadales; family Marinobacteraceae; genus Marinobacter; species Marinobacter sp. SS8-8. The sequence continues at coordinate 100,473 of NZ_JASSVN010000014.1, forward strand.
TATTTCGATGTCGCCATCGCCGAACAGCACGCAGTCACGCTGGCGGCGGGTCTGGCCTGTGACGGCGCCAAGCCGGTTGTCGCCATCTACTCGACGTTCCTGCAGCGGGCGTACGATCAACTGATTCACGATGTCGCGATCCAGAACCTGGATGTGCTGTTCGCGATTGATCGGGCGGGCCTGGTCGGTGAAGACGGCCCGACCCACGCTGGCGCTTTCGACATCAGCTACCTGCGCTGCGTGCCGAACATGGTGGTGATGACACCGTCGGACGAAAACGAAACCCGCCAGATGCTCCAGACCGGCATGCTCTACGAAGGGCCGGCCTCGGTGCGCTACCCACGCGGCACTGGCCCCGGTGCAGAAATACAGCAGGAACTGACACCGCTTGAGATTGGCAAGGGCCGCCAGATTCGCAACGGCAAAGGGGTTGCCATCCTCAACTTTGGCACCCTGCTGGCGCCTGCTCTGACGGCCGCAGAAGCCATCGGCGCAACGGTCGCCGACATGCGTTTCGTCAAGCCCCTGGATGAGGAACTGGTGCTGGAGCTGGCCGAGCAGCATGAGCTGCTGGTAACCCTGGAAGAAAACGCCATTGCCGGTGGTGCAGGCAGCGCCGTGACGGAATTCCTGAACAGCCATCTGGTTACCATGCCGGTACTTCAACTGGGCCTTCCGGATACCTTCATGGACCATGGCAAGCATGGGGAACTGCTGGCCGAATGTGGTCTGGACGCCGCGGGTATTGAATCGTCGATCCGCACGCGGATGGAAACCCTTCGCCACCAGAGCCTGAAAGTTGTCAAATAGACAAAGATTGACCTCAGACCGAGTAGGAGGAGTTCCACCTCCTACTCAATGCAATTTCGTCATTCCCCCTCCCATAGACTCCAAGCCTCTGTTTTGCTACTGTCCTCCTGTATAAAGCCGACAGGGCACCCGCAGGAAGTGGGGCTCCTGGCTTTGCGAAACTAAATGGATTTAGTTTATCAAGGATGGAATCATGC
>NZ_JASSVN010000015.1:0-101009 GCF_030540945.1 Marinobacter sp. SS8-8
AAGGGTGACGCAGGCCTGCAAACTGCGATGCAGTCGGCATAAAGTCGGCGAAAATAGACAAATTGACTCACCTGGCTGGGTGGGTCACCTTGAAAACACGCCGTTTATGGACGGAAACTAGTTAATAAGCCAAGGCTATCAGCAATTCTTCCCTGAAAACATGCACAGGCTGCTCATAACGCTGATGGTTTCTTTTTCAGCGCCTCAAAACCAATGATGATGTCCATGAGTTCGTTGGTAATCTCATCCTGGCGCACCCGCCTGAATTGCCCTCCAACCTCCTCAAGGCGATCATCGACCGCCTGTTCCGCCTGCTGCATCAGTGCCAGCCTGGCCGCGTTCTCGGTGACCATCGCTTCCGCCGATGCCTGAAAAACGCTGGCAAAGATATGGTTACGAAGCAGCGCGGCAAGCAGCGGCATCGCCGGCATCGTGTAGTCGGGGAGGGACCGGGATTGCCAGCCAGCCCTGCCGGGATCCGACAGCAGCGAAAGTGGCAAGGGCAACAACGGGCTTACGACCGGTTCGTGCTGCCCCTTGCCTGCCCGCCGGGTGAACGCCAGGTTCACGGCAATCCGGTTATGCACGTCACCGGCGCCGATGTCGTCCAGTCGGGTCACTATGTCGCTTGCCAGGCGCCCGATGCCATCGGCCGAAGCTGGCGGCAGGAAGGTCACTTCCGGGCCGAGCCCCTGATCGCTGAGGGCATCACTCATGCGGGCGCCAACGCACAACACCCGGGCACGGCCATCCACCTTCGAAGACTCGCTCCTTGCCAGCTCGGCAAGCACCTCGTTGTAATTGCCACACAGGCCATGATCAGAGCCGAACACCACCAGAATCTGTTCAGGCTGCACGACGACAGGCATCGAAATGGGTCCGGTTTTGGCAACAAATGCCCGGAGACCGCTGAGCACGGTCTGGTGATAGGACTCGATGGATCGGGCGGCATGTTCATAGGGCACCGCGTTGATCGCCGACATGGTTTTCATGGTGTGAACAATGCCGCGAATACTGGTCAGCGTTTCCGTGCGCCGGGACAGGGCTTCAAGCGTCTGCGCCATGGCCATCGCCTCCAGGCAACTTCATGACCGTTCGGGCCACCCGCAGGAGGGTTGCCTTTCCATCGCCGCCCAGAGGGCGGTTTTGCCTGATACTCTTGGCAACGTCTTCCAGGGCGTCTCCAACGCCTTTGCGCACCCTGGTCATGGCCTCGGCAATGGCGGCTTCGGGCAGTCCGTCGAGCAGTCCTTCCATCGCGGCCATCAGCACCAGAAGCTGCTCGGCGGCGGGAACCGGGTCCTGTTCCGGCTGGCGCAATGCGGCACGCACGGCGGCCCCCCGGCTCAGGCGGGCCCGGGTGTTATCATCCAGGCGCGTACCAAAACGGGCAAAATCCTCCAGTTCCTCAAACTGGGACAGGGTGACGCGCAGGTTGCCCGCCACATCCCGGAATGCCCGGTGCTGGGCCTTACCCCCTACCCGCGATACCGATAACCCGATATCCACCGCGGGAAACTGGTTTTTTCGCACCAGCCGCGGCGAGAGATAGATCTGTCCGTCGGTAATCGAAATAAGATTGGTCGGAATGTAAGCAGACAGATTTTCCGCCTGGGTTTCGACAATGGGCAGCGCCGTGATGGAGCCACCCCCGGCTTCCGGCGTGAACTGGCCGGCCCGTTCGAGCAGCCTGGCGTGGACATAGAATATGTCACCCGGAAAGGCTTCCCGACCCGGCGGGCGGCGCAGTAGCAGGGACAGCTCGCGATAGGAGCGGGCATGGTGCGTCAGGTCGTCGAGAACAACCAGCACATCCCGCCCCTGATTTGAAAAGTATTCAGCCATGGTCATCGCCGCATACGGCGCGATGTAGGCGAGGCCCGGCGTGTCCTCATCGCCGGCAGAAACCACGATGGTGTTCGCGATCTGACCGCTTTGCCGCAGGGTTTCAATGACCCTGGCAACGGCATCTCCGCGCTGGCCGATGGCGCAATAGATGCTGAGAACGTTGGTGCGGGCCTGGTTAAGAATGGTATCGACAGCAATGGACGTTTTGCCGGTCTGTCGGTCACCGATGATCAACTCCCGCTGGCCCAGCCCAACAGGCACCGCGCCATCAATGGCCTTGATGCCGGTGGCCAGGGGCCGGGTGACCGGGGCACGACTCAGTATGCCCGGCGCGTTGGCCTCCACCGGCCTTTCCGCGGTCGATGCCACCGCGCCTTTTCCGTCCCGGGGTTCTCCGGTGGCGTCGACAATACGACCGATCAGGCCCGGTCCGACCGGCACACCAAACACTTTATGAGTACGCCAGACATCCTCCCCGAAGGTAACCTGCTCCGAGGGACCGAGCAGGATGACGCCCAGCCGGTCTGGCTCCAGATCCAGCACAACACCCCGGACACCGGACGCAAACACCAGTAACTCATCCGCCAGGACCCGGGCCAGGCCAGAGACCACCGCAACGCCATCACCCACCTCGGTAACGGTGCCTACTTCCGTCAACGACGGTGACGGAGTCGGGGTGTCCAGCAGGGCATCAATAAACATCTTCGCCGGGTTTTGCTCCGGTTCTTCAGCCATGATTGTTTACCCTGCCGGACCCACCTGCAGCCAGCCGGTCTGTCAGCAGACCAATCAGCTCATCGGTGTAACTGTCGATCGTCCAGGCTACCTGAACACTGCCAATACGCAGAATCAGGCCTGGCGCCTGACGGGCATCCGTGGCAAAACTCAGGGCAAGACCGGGGGCCAATCGTTCCAACGCCGCCTTCATTTTTTTCTGCGTATGCTCCGGAAGCGGAGAATGGGTTGTGGCAATGGCCTGTTCAGAATGGTCGGCGGCGGAGGCAAGCTCCTGCGCCAAGGGCTCAAGTTTGCTGATCACATTGAGGGCAATGTGCTCCTCCAGGTCCTCATCCGCCAGATCGCGCAGTGCCCGCCGAACCAACTGATAGAGAACTTCGGCGCTGGCGAGATGCAGCTCTCTGGTGAACCTTTCCTGTTCCGCCTCCAGATGCGCCTGCCAATCCTGTTTTTCGCGTTCCAGGTTCTTGCGAGTGTCGGCCAGCAGGGCGTCTTTCTCGTGTTCCGCCTGCTCGCGAATCCGCTCCGCATGAACGGAGTTATCGGCCAGTAATTTCTGCTTCTGCTCAATAAACGCGGCTTCGGCTGCGGTGGCCTTCTTCTGGGCAACCTCCGCCTCACCCATGCGCGTTGCGATTTCAGCCTCACGGGCATCAATACCGTTCAGAATGGGCTTGTACAGAAAGCGTTTGAGCAGCCAGACCAGCACCAGAAAGTTGCCAATCTGGGCAGCGACGGTGACCCAGTCAACCGACATGGTTCAACCCGCGGCCGACTGGGCGGCCTGCAGAGCCTGATCCCAGAAGGGATTGGCAAACAGAACGATCATCGCCACAACGAAACAGTAGATTGCCGTGGACTCGATCATGGCCAGGCTGACAAACAGGGTCCGCGAAAGTGTCGATGCCGAATCCGGCTGCTGGGCAATGGCGGCAAGGGCCGCGGCTGCGGCCCTGCCTTCCCCGAGAGCCGGGCCTACTGCACCAAAAGACACGGACAGGCCAGCGGTCAGAATCGAGACCGCGGCAATAAGCGCAAAATCAGTCATTTGTCTTTCTCCTTGCTCAGGGGCTTTCCAGCGGTAGCTGTCGCCGATGAGATATAAACCGTCGCCAGAATGGCAAATATATAGGCCTGGATAAGGCCCGTCAGCAACCCGAGCACGTCCATGACCACGGGAAAAAAGAACGGCGCAACACCCAGCAGAATGCCTGCGATAACCGCACCGCTCATAACGTTGCCATACAGACGGATGGCCAGGGAGATACCGCGCGAGAACTCGCTGATGATATTGAATGGCAACATAACAACGGATGGCTGAACGTAGGTTTTCAGATAACCACCGATCCCCTGCCGGGTAATCCCGAACAGCGGCACTGCAATCAGTACCGAGAAAGCCAGGGCAGCGGTGGTGGAGAGCGAGGAAGTGGGCGGCGTGAAGCCCGGCACAACCAGCAGCAGATTTGACAATGCGATAAACAGAAACAGTGTTCCGGAAAAATAAAGCACGTGGCGCGAGGCGCGTGGTGAGATTTCCTCAATCTGGCTCTGGATCGCTGTCACAATCACTTCGAGGGCGGTCCGCCAGCGATTGGGCGGGACATCCGGCCGCAATTTCCGGGTAACCAGAATGGAAACGACTGTCAGCACGATCATGACGATCCAGGTATTGGTAATGGTCTCATTGATACCAATGCCCCAGACCGTGAACAGTGTTGTTTCATCAGGGGTCAGTTCCATCAGACATCCTCCGGGCGCGGCGCGCGCGCAAGCATGGTGGCCAGGAAGCGCACCAGGAAAAAGGCCAACCCATAGCCGGCAAAGGCCCAGACCCGAGTCGCCCCGCCGGAAACCAGCCACCCAACAGCCAGCAGCAGTGCGATGCGGGCGAGGGCGCTGGGCAGAAGCATGGCATTGGGACGGGATGAACGCAGCGCCACACGCACAGTCACCGCCAGGCCCCCAAAATACAGAGCGCTCATCGCCACACCGACACCAAAGCCCATCAGCGCACCTGGCCAGTCAATGGTCACCATTGTCATCCTCCTCTTCCCTGCTTTCTCTACTGATCCAGGCCCAGGCAATAAAACCACCCAGGACGACGCCCCCCAGAATCAGGGCAATGACCCAGGAAAAACCCTGGGGCAGGTTGCGATCCAGCCAGAGCCCCAGAAAGGCGCCGCCAACGGTCGGAACCGAAATCGACCAACCGATCATGCCGAAGGCGCCCAAACCGCGCAGGGGGCTCAGGCCAGGCCTCTCACGGGCTTGTTTCATGCGCTGCGCCCGGCGGCCAATATCGTCCTCCGGAGATCCGCGCCGCTGGCTCATGGCTTGGGCCGCTGGAGATCGGCAAACCGGCGCACCATGCCGGCCTCCAGCCGGGACAGCGCGGATCGGGCAACACGTTCGTCTTCGTCCACCTCAATAAAGTTCTTCCGGACGCTCTCCTGCAACGAGTCCAGATCCTCACCCGGGACACCCCGCCGGATCGCGATATCGACCTGGTGGCCGTGTTTCACCAGAATGCCCTCGTCGATGCCGAAAATCTGCTCACTGCCATTCGCCAGGGTCAGGATCAGCACCGACGGCACCAGTGAGGTGACAAAATCAATGTGATTGGGCAGCATTCCGAAGGCTCCGTTTTCCGCCACGGCGAACAGCTTTTGGGCCAGGCCCTGATAAAGGACCCGGGTCGGCAGCCTGAGGCACACTTCCATCTCCGTCGCCATTGTCATGCCTTCACCTCAGGCAGTGCGCCAATCATGTAGTACTCACTTTCGCTCTGCTCGAAGTCCGTCTGCTCCAGGAGGGTTTCACAGCCCTCGAGCGTCTCGGCGATGGTCACACGCTTGCCTTCGGTGCCGGTAAACGCCGCCGTGGTGAAAAACGGCTGGGTCAGAAATCGTTCCAGCCGGCGGGCACGGGCAACGGTGGATCGATCCGCCGCCGACAGCTCCTCAATGCCCAGCATGGCGATGATGTCCCGCAGTTCCTCGTATTCGGCAAGGGTGCGACGTACCGCCCGGGCGATATCGTAATGCCTTTGCCCCACCACAGAGGGCGTGAGCATGACCGACGATGAGGCCAGTGGATCTATTGCCGGGTACAAACCTTCGCTGGCACGTTTTCGTGACAGCACCACGGAACCGGACAAATGAGAGAAAATATGGGCGGCAGCAGGGTCGGTAAAATCGTCAGCCGGCACATAAACGGCCTGAACCGACGTGATCGCGGCACTGTGGGTCGAGGTGATTCGTTCCTCCAGTTCGGCCAACTCAGTCGCCAGTGTCGGTTGATAGCCAACCCGCGAAGGCATCCGCCCCAGCAGCCCGGAGACTTCCGAGCCCGCCTGGACAAAGCGGAAAATGTTGTCGATCAGCAGCAGCACATCCCGGTGCTGTTCGTCACGGAAATATTCCGCCATGGTCAGCGCGGTCTTGCCGATCAGATACCGGACACCCGGAGCCTCGTTCATCTGCCCGAACAGCATGACCGTTTTATCAAGCACACCTGCCTCGCCCATTTCCCGGTAGAGCTCTTCCGCCTCCCGGGAACGTTCGCCAATACCGCAAAACAGGCTGACACCCTTGTGTTGCTGAACCGTGTTATGGATCAGTTCGGTAATCAGCACCGTCTTTCCCACACCGGCGCCGCCGAACAGGCCGGTTTTTCCGCCCCGCTCAATGGGGGAGAGTAGATCAATGGCTTTGATGCCGGTTTCCAGAATCTGGCTCCGGACCACACGATCTTCGAGCAATGGCGGGGGCTGATGGATAGCGCGGCGCTCACTGGTGGCTGGGACCGGTTTGTTATCCACGGGCGCACCAAACACATTCAGCATACGACCCAGTATGGCATCACCCACCGGCACGGTGATCGACGAACCAGTCGCCCGAACCGGCATCCCCAGGCCCAGCCCCTTCACCGGGGCCAGTGCCATGCAACGGACCACGCCCTTGTCCTCGAGCGCGGCCACCTCAAGAGCAATCCTGCCGGCATACAGGAGCTCGCGAATGTGGGGTACCGGCTCCGGAAACCGGACGCTTACCACACCGCCCCGAATGGCAACAACGGTACCGGTGACAGGCCCCGGCCCCGGCAACGCCTCCCGCTTGTCCTGACTCATAACAGGAACCGGTTAGCCGGCAGACACGCGAGTGCCTGCCGATCCTTCAAGTATGGCAACGGCATCCTGCAGCCGGCCAATGCCGCTGAGCCCTCCGGTTTCCGCAAATTCGCAGGCGGCGAGGAGCTTGGGGCCCATGGAGCCGGCGGGCATAGTCAATGCCCGCGCCTCGGCCACCGTCAGTTCGGAAACCGGCGCAGCCTGATCGGTGCCAAAATCCCGGTAGACGGCATCCACATCGGTCAGCAGAAGCAGCGCATCCGCGCCCAGTTGTCTGGCCAGCAGCGCGCTGGCGGCGTCCTTGTCGATGACCGCTTCAATGCCCATCATGCTGCCGTCTTCCCGGCGCAGCACCGGTATTCCGCCGCCACCGGTGCAGACCACGACCACGCCCTGCTCCAGCAACAGCTGCAACACTCGCAAATCCGGTATTTCCAGGGGTTTGGGGGAGGGCACCACCCGTCGCCACTGGTCACCGTCCGGCGCAATACTCCAGCCCGCGCCCGCTGCCCGGCGCTCGGCCTCAGAGCGTTCATACACCGGCCCGACAAACTTGGTCGGTTTGGCAAAGGCCGGATCTTTCGGGTCCACCACCACTTGAGTCAGCAGAGTCGCGACCGGCCGGTCGTGCCCCAGGGCATTCTCCAGTTCCTGTTCGATCATGTAGCCGATCATACCCTCGGTTTCCGCGCCCAGAACGTCCAGCGGGTAAGCCTCATCCGGCTTGTAGGACGCCCCCTGAAGTGCCAGCAACCCGACCTGTGGACCATTGCCATGGGTGATGACCAAATCGTGTCCGGCCCGGACGATGCCCGCCAGCGACTGCGCCACAGTTCTCACATTGTTGCGCTGGATATCCGCGGTCAGCGGCTCGCCGCGTTTCAAAAGGGCGTTGCCACCCAGTGCTGCCACAACCAGCATGTCAGCCTCCCAGAGTCGCCACGAGGACGGCCTTGATGGTGTGCATGCGGTTCTCGGCCTGGTCAAAAACAATGGAGGCAGGGCTTTCAAACACTTCTTCGGTCACCTCCATGGCGTCAATGCCATAGGTTTCCTGAATCTCTTTGCCCACCACGGTCTCGGTGTTGTGAAAGGCCGGCAGACAGTGCATGAACCGCACCCGGGGATTGCCAGTTTTTGCCATCAGGGTTGCATTAACCTGATAGCGCATCAGCAGCTTGATGCGCTCGGCCCACTTTTCCTTTGGCTCACCCATCGAGACCCAGACATCGGTATACACGAAATCGACACCGGCAACGGCGGCATCAATATCCTCCGTGATCGTGATACGGGCTCCGGTTTCTGCCGCCAGCGCCCTGGCCTCATCCTGCACCGCCTGATTCGGCCAGCAGGCCTGCGGGGCGCACAGGCGAACGTCCATCCCCATCTTGGCGCCGCCGATCAGCAGGCTGTCGCCCATGTTATTGGCGGCATCGCCGAGAAAAACATAAGACACGTCGTGGAGCGGTTTCTCGACGTTTTCCAGCATGGTCAGGAAGTCGGCAAGAATCTGGGTGGGGTGAAACTCGTTGGTGAGGCCGTTATAGACCGGTACACCGGCATACTGCGCCAGCTCCTCCACCACCGCCTGGCCGAAGCCACGGTACTCGATGGCATCGTAAACCCGGCCCAGCACCCGCGCGGTATCCTTGACCGATTCCTTGTGGCCGATGTGGGTGCCGGTCGGCCCGAGATAGGTGACCCGGGCGCCCTGGTCGAAGGCCGCCACCTCGAAGCCAACCCGGGTACGGGTGGAGTTTTTTTCGAAGATCAGGGCAATGTCCTTGCCCTGCAGCCTCGGCACCTCGGTACCGGCGTACTTCGCGGTTTTCAGGTCCGCCGCCAGTTTGAGCAAAAAGCCGATTTCGCGCGGAGTGTAATCACGCAGGGTCAGGAAGTGACGGTTTTTCAGGTTAAACGCCATAACGGTTGTCCTTTCCGGTTAAACAGAGTCGCGCATCGTCGGGCAGCTCATACAACGGCCACCACCGCGGCCACGGCCAAGCTCGGCCCCCGGTATCGACAGCACCTCTATGCCGGCGGCCTCCAGGGCGGCGTTGGTATCGTCGTTGCGGTCGTAGCCAATGACCACCCCCGGGCTCAGCGCCAATACGTTGTTGCCATCGTTCCACTGCTCGCGCTCCCGCTCCGCCGGGCTGTCACCGCCGGTGGGCACGATCTCCAGCCGCTGATAGCCCAGCACATCGGCCACTACCTCGAACAGCGGGCGGGGGTCCTGGCGGAAGGCGAGGTTCTTCTTGCCCTCCCCGGGGCGCAGGTCGTAACAGACCATTTCATCCGCCACGTCCTTGAAGGTGGTGACCACATTGCCGCCACAGAAGGTGAACACCGTGTCCAGGTGCATCGCCGAGCGGGTCTTGGGAATCTGGCAGGCGATCACCTGATCGGCCGTGCCGCTGTCAAACAGCGCCTTCGCCAGCTGACCGACGGCCTGGGGGGACGAACGCTCGCCCATACCCACCAGCACGGCCCCATTGCCCACCGGCATCACATCCCCGCCCTCCAGTGTGGCCAGGCCGTGATCCTGCAGCGGATCGCCCCAGTGCACGTTGACCTTGCCGGCGAATTTGGGGTGGAATTGGTAGATACCCGCCATCAGCAGGGTTTCCGGCTTGCGCGCCGGCCAGTACATGGGGTTCAGGGTCACGCCACCATAGATCCAGGCGCTGTTGTCCCGGGTGAACAGGAAGTTCGGTAACGGCGGCAGCACAAAGCCATAGCGCCCGAGGTGGTTGCCGAACAGCCCCACCGGATCGAACGGCAGATCGCCCACCTCCAGCCCGCCGATCAGGAATTCCGCCAGTGTCGTCCCCGGCAACTGATCCATCCAGGCACGCAGGTCGGAGACCATGCCGACACCGATCTGATTCCAGTTGATGCGATGATCCAGGATCCAGGCCCGGCCCTCGGCAATATCCAGTGTTTCCGCCAGCAGTTCATTGACATCCAGCACCTCGACGCCGCGGGCGCGCATCAGGCCGGAGAACACATCGTGGTCCTTCTGGGCCTGTTTGACCCAGAACACATCATCAAACAACAGCGCATCGCAGTTGGACGGGGTCAGCCGTCGATGGGCAAGCCCGGGGCGACAGACAATCACCTGGCGCAGGGTGCCGGTTTCGGAATGCACGCCCAGTGTTGGTTCAGCCATGGTTCAGTCCTTCTCTGCCCAGTGCATTAAAAGAGGGTGGCGGCGCTGATGACCACGGTGATGAACACCGTCAGGATCAGCAGCAACGGCCAGATAAAGGCGATCCACCGGTCATAGGAGACCCGGCCGATGGCCAGCCCGCCAACCACCACCGCGAAGGTCGGGTTAATCAGGTTGACCAGGCCATTGGCGGACTGATAGGCGGTGACCACCAGGTCACGTCCGACATTGGCAAAGTCCGCCAGCGGCGCGAGAATCGGCATCGACAGCACCGCCAGGCCAGAGGATGAGGGCACAAAGAAACTCATGCCCACTTCGATCCAGAACATCAGGTTGATAAAGGCCAGCTCCGGTAGCCCACCCAGGGAGTTCTCGGCACTGTGGAGGATGGTGTCGGCAATCATGCCCTGCTCCATAATGACCACGATGCCCCGGGCCAGACCGACCACCAGGGCGACACCCAGCAGGTCGCGGGCGCCGTCCACAAAGCTGCCGGTCAGTTTCTTCTCGCCGAGACGGGCAATGAGACCGATCAGAATCGCCGAGCCAAAGAACAGCGAGCCCATGCGGGCCATCCACCAGCCCTGGGAAGCGACACCCCAGATCATCACCACAAAGGTCAGCGCGAAGATCACCAGGGCGATCATCTGGGTAGTGTTCAGGGTGGCATCCTTGAATTCTTCCTCATGCCCCTGCAGGAACAGCTTGCGGTGGGCCTCCCGCTGTTTCGCCACCACCGAGCGGGACGGGTCGGCCTTGACGCGCATGGCGTAGCGCATGACGTAGGCCGAGCAGATCAGCAGGCCACCGATCAGCAGCACGAAGCGCAGGACGATGCCCTCGGTAAAGGGGATGTCGGCGGCGTTGGCGGCAATCACCGTGGCAAACGGGTTGATGGTGGAGCCGAGCACACCAATCCCGGCGCCGACCAGGATGATCGCCACCCCGGTGACCGCGTCATAGCCGGCGGCAATCATCACCGGGATGAGAATGGCATAGAACGCCAGGGTCTCCTCGGCCATGCCATAGGTGGTACCGCCAGCGGCAAACAGGGTCATCAGAATCGGAACCATCCAGATCTCATGACCCTCGAGATGACGCATGGCACTGCGAATGCCGGTATCAATGGCGCCGGTGGCGTTCATTACCCCCAGGAAACCGCCCAGGAACAGCACGAACAGGGCTACATCGATGGCGTTGGCCGCGTAGCTGTCGGGGTCGTAGAAACCGGCCGTCGGCGCCAGCATGACATCAACAAAGCCCTGGGGATTGGGGTCAACGGTCTGGTAGGTGCCAGGCACCGCCACCTCGCGGCCGACGTCTTCATTCATGGCGCGATCATACTGTCCGGCCGGGATCATCCAGGTCAAAGCGGCGACAAAAATAATCAGGATAAACAGAATGGTATAAGCGGTCGGAAACCGCGAAGCAAGATCGTTTTCGGGATTTTCTGGCGGCTTTTCGTCTTCGGTCACGATGCGTCTCCTGTCCTTAATCGCATTATGCAGACAGGTCCCTTCCGGGAACCTTGAGGGGGCTGAACGCATCCTTATGCGGCTGCACGCCACGGGTTCAGATCCGCACCACAACAGCATAGTTCATGAAGTCAAATCGGAAATTGAGGCAGGGCAAATTTTAATGGACCCAAAACCGACTCACCGCACGTTACCGTGGAAACACTGCATGAATATTCAGGAACAAGCCGTTGATCGAAAACTGACCTGCGTCAATTCTGACCGCCCACTTCATCAATGATTTTCCGGCGCTATTCCGGTAGCCTTGTCGCCGACCATTAAACCTGATCGGAGAATTCGGGCACGGGCGGCCCCGGCCAACGAGCGGCTGCAATATATTACGAATAGTAAATGTTTGCTCAGCTGCTACACTTACAACAGTGTCTCAAAGGCAGGGGAGTTCGTAACATTGACCAGCCGAAAACCCGGAACCCGCTCTTATGGCCAGACGCCCCACTACGACCGCTCCGCACCCAGATATCGACCCCGGCCGGCTTGCCCTGATTGCCTCAATAACGCCCAATCTTCTGGTCATGCTGGACAACGCGGGGCGTATCGAGTGGGTCAATCCCAGCTTTGAAAAGCACACGGGTTACCGCCTTGATGAGGTTAAGGGGCGCTTCCCGGGAGACGTGCTGCACGGGCCCGGCACAGACCCGAAGGCCGCGAAACGCATCAACCAGAAGCTGCGCCAGGCGGAGGTTATTGAAGAGGATATCCTTCACTACACCAAGACCGGTGAGCCTTACTGGGTTCATATCTATTGCGTTCCAATCAGTGCCGATCAGGACGTTGGCCAAGGCTTTATCGCCATCCACAACAATATTTCAGACCGCAAACACAGTGAACGCAGTCTGCGTATTGCGGCCAGCGTTTTTGACCACAGCCACGAAGCCATTCTGATTACCGATCAGTCGAACCGGATTCTGGATGTGAATCCCGCATTTTCCCGGATCACGGGCTACAGCCGCAACGAGGTTCTGGGACTCAACCCCGCCATTCTCAGTTCGGGGCGCCATTCGGCGCTCTACTACCAGTCCATGTGGCGATCAATCGAGAAAACCGGTCACTGGTGTGGTGAAATCTGGAACCGCCGGAAAAACGGGGAAGAATACATTGAACTGCTCGCCATCAGCCGCGTACATCTGGAAGAACCCGCGCTGCACTACCATGTCGCGGCGTTTTCAGACATCACCGCGATCAAGAATCACGCCAGGGAACTGATCCGGGCGGCCAACTACGACGACCTGACCGGCTTGCCGAACCGCCAGCTGCTTGAGGAGCGGCTGCGTACCGCCCGGGATCACGCTGACCGGCAACACCGCAGCCTGTCGGTATGCTACCTCGATCTGGACGGCTTCAAGGCCATCAATGACAGGCTGGGGCAACGGGCGGGCGATCAGACCTTACGAACCCTTTCCGAGCGGCTGACACGATCATTGCGCAGTGGCGACACGGTGGCCAGGATCGGTGGCGACGAATTTGCCCTCCTGCTACAGGGTGATGACGACCACGACGCGGTCTATCAGCGCCTTCTTGCCACCGTTGGCGAGCCTGTGCCAGTGGGCGACCAGAGCGTTACCCTGACGGCAAGCCTCGGCATTACCCGCTACCCGGAAGACGGGGCAGACGCCGAAGGTCTGATCCGCCATGCCGACCAGGCTATGTACTCAGCGAAAGAAAAGGGCCGTAACCAGTACCACTTTTTCGACCCCGGCCTTGATGAGCATCGCCGGAATCGCCGGGATCAGCTGATGGAAATCAGCCGGGCGCTCGAAAATGAGGAATTTGAGCTCTTTTTCCAGCCCCAGGTCCGGGTTACCGACTGCCAGTTGCTTGGCTTCGAGGCGCTGATCCGCTGGAACCACCCGGAAAAGGGCCTGGTTTTTCCGGGTGAGTTTCTTCCCGTTGTGGAAAACAGCCACCTGGACCCCCCCTTGGGCCAGTGGGTGCTGAAAGAGGCCATCCACCGGATGAACGTCTGGAGGGAGGCCGGTGAGAACCTCGCCATCAGCATCAACATCAGCGCAGCGCACCTGATGGACAGGAGCTTTGTCGACTATCTGGAAAGCTACCTTCACAGCCACCCTGACCTCGATCCGGCACAGATTACCCTGGAAGTACTGGAAACAACGGCCCTTGAGGATACCAAACGGGCCAGCAATGTCCTCACTCGGTGCCGGAAACTCGGCCTGCGGGTGGCCCTGGACGACTTCGGCACCGGATTTTCATCGCTCACCTACCTGCGTACGCTGCCGGTGGACGTTATCAAGATTGATCAGAGTTTTGTGCGGAACATGCTTGAGGATGCCAGCGACCACGCCATTGTGGAGAGCGTGATATTCCTGGCCCAGCGGTTTGCCCACCCGGTACTCGCTGAAGGCGCGGAAACCGTGGAACACGCCCGGGCACTGCAGCAGATGGGTTGTAACTTTGTTCAGGGCTATGGTATCGCCCGCCCGATGCCCGCAGGGGAGGTTCTGGGCTGGGCACGCCAGTGGCAGGAACGGGTGAAGTCTGGCAACCACGGGGGTGCGCTCAATCCGGTTCTGGCTTCCGGCAAAGACCTCTGAACCGGAACGGCCTTATCGGTAACGTCTCTGATCCAGTGTTGTCAGCCGGTCCGGGTGAAACACCATCAGCCCGGTCACCACAGTGCCATTCACAAAGCCCTCCGGAATCATGAACAGAGGCAGATAGCGCAGGTATTCATGCACCAGCTCATCAAAGGCATAGACGCCGCTGGTCCATAGCATCAGGCACATGACAATACCGGCAGCCGCCACCGAAATGCCGGCACCGAAAAAGCCGCAGAAAAAGAGGTAGGCGAAGAAGTTCCGGAAATCCCGCCGACGCTCCCAGCGCATGATCCAGTGGCTGACAAGCGCCGGCACCATCACCGTAACCAGGCCGTTGGCGGCGAACATCAGCAACGGCTCGCGGCCGGTAATCACGGTGATCACCAGGGCCAGCAGCCCCGAAAGAACCGCCAGAGCCCACCCCAGCATCAACGTTAAAGCGGTGATACCGAAAATATGGATGGCCAGGCCCGGAGAAATCCCCGCCCGCAGTTGCCAGACAAACCCCAGCACCACGGCTGCCCCGAAAAACGAATGCTGGAGCGCACTATCCTTTCGGAACGCCTGCCAGTCAATCGAACGTGCTGCCTGGACCAGAATCATCAGGAAAAGCAGAAGGGTGACGACCCACTGGCTGGTCGTTAGCAGGTTTTCAGTCATGCCCATGGCGAAAATACCGCAGAAACCAGGTCGGAAATGACATCATAACGGCCCGCCCCACCCCCGGCGCAAGCGGACCTTGATTCACCAGGCGACCGGTTTTTCAAGCTTGCCAGGGTCGGTCAGGCGCTGCCAGGCCTCAAAGGTGCTCAGGTACACCTCGCCGCCCAGGTGGGAAAGCAGCTCCGTTCCCTTCAGCCTGTCCATCACCGGCCCTTTCACCTCGGAGAGATGCAACCGGACCCCGGCATCCTTCAGGCGCTCATTGATGGTTTCAAGGCTTTCCAGCGCCGAGGCATCCACCAGGTTAACCGCCGGACACACCAGCACCAGGTCTTTCAGTTCCGGTTCCCGGGTCAACATATCCATCACGGTTTCCTCCAGGAAACGGGCGTTGGCGAAGTAGAGGCTCTCATCCACTCTCAGGAAGGTGACCTTGGGGCACAGCTCCACGTCGTGGCGGAGCACATTGCGAAAGTGCTCGGTACCGGGCACCCGGCCAACCACCGCGCTGTGAGGACGGCTGGTGCGATACAGGAACAACCCGATGGACAGGGCCACACCCGCGATGAGGCCCGCCTCCACACTGTGCACCAGTGTCAGTACGATAGTGGCAAGCATGGCACCGAAATCCGTACGGGAATAACGCCAGGTGCGGCCCAGGGCCGGAAAGTCGATCAGAGTGGCGACAGCCACAATAATGGTTGCCGCCAGGGTCGCCTGGGGCAGATACGCAATCGCCGGCGTCAGTAACAGCGTTGCCAGGGCAATGCCCACCGCCGCATAGGCGCCCGCGGCCGGAGTTTCGGCACCGGCATCAAAGTTGACCACCGAGCGGGAGAAACCGCCGGTTACCGGCATGCCGCCGGAAAAGCCGGCACCCAGGTTGGCAGTACCCAGGCCAATCAGCTCCTGGTCCGGATCGATTCTCTGGCGGCGCTTGGCGGCCAAAGTCTGACCGACGGATACCGATTCCACGAAACCGACCACACTGATCAGCAGGGCACTGACCGCCAACTGCTGCCACAGCCCCATGTCCAGACTGGGCAAGGCCAGCTCCGGCAACCCCCGGGGAACATTGCCCACCAGTCGCACGCCCCGGTCATCCAACTGGAACTGCCAGGCCACCAGGGTGGTGGCCAGAATCGCCACAATCGGTGCGCTCTTGGCCAGGATGTCCGCCGATCTTGGCGCCAGCCCCACAGCCATCAGAAACGGTTTCAGGTGCTTACGGGCGAGCATCAGGAACAGCAGCACCCCGATGCCAATGGCCAGTGTTGCCAGGTTGGTGTCGTCTATTGTCAGCAGCAGCGACTGGCCGATCTCCAGCAGATTATGGCCAGAAGCCTGAATCCCGAAAATATGCTTGAGCTGGCTGGCCGCAATAACAATACCGGAGGCAGTAACAAAGCCAGAAACCACCGGGTGACTGAGGAAATTGACGAGGAAGCCCAGCCTGAAAATACCCATTAGGGTCAGTATCAGGCCTGACATCACCGCCAGCAGAATCGCTCCGGAAACGTATTCCGGAGTGCCGGCTTCCGCCAGCGGCGCCAGCGCGGCCGCGGTCATCAGGGACACCACCGCCACCGGTCCTACGGACAAGGTGCGGCTGGTGCCGAACACGGCATAGATCACCAGCGGCAGGATACTGGCGTACAGCCCCACCTGGGCAGGCAGGCCTGCCAGCAAGGCGTAAGCCAGAGACTGGGGAATCAGCATCACGGTCACGATGACCGCGGCCACCAGATCACGGGTGGCCTGATTGCGCCTGTACTGTGGCGCCCAGTCAAGAATGGGCAGGTAGCGTTTAAGATTCATCGTGAATCTCAGAACAGATCAACCGGTACTTTCAGGTAAACCTGCCCATTGTCTTCGGCAGGGGGTAATGCCCTGGTGTATGCAATACCCGCCCTTCAAGGCCGCCAATGGCCATGGTGCCCCTTCGTGGAAAAGCTGGTCAAACTGGCTGCCGTCGCACTGGAATTCAGTACCGGCATTGAACACCTTGCCGAAAATCTCCTGGACGTCACGGATGTGCGCGCCAATGCCCATTTTGCCACCCAGCTCCTCTTGCAGGTAGGGCGCGGCAGACAAGTGGTCCGCGTGCACGTGGCTTTCCGGGTCCCGCACCACATAACCGAAGGTGCTGGTGGGTTCATCAAAAAAATGCTGAATGATCGGGTTGCTCATGACTGTCACCTCTATCGGAGCTGATATCTAGAGATTTAATTATAAAGATATACTATCTGGTAATATGAGGTGAAATGACCTTTCTTTATATGCGCAATGTCCCTGATGGATCAACAAGGCAGCCACTACCCACCGGTTCAGTCTCAAGATCCGCGACCCGGCGTGGCATGGCCATTCTCCCGCTACGCGGCTTCGTTGCCACTTCCGTCACGGCTGGCAGAACAGAGGGCCTGGCTTTAGCAGGTCAAGGGTTCACCACCAGAGGCTTAAGGTCGCATTAAGGCTTTGTAAGTGAGTTTTTCAGGTTTATTTAAGGTTGAGCCAGTAATCTAACGTGCCATTATCCGGATTCCTCCGGACACGCCCGGTTATTGCCGGGCACCCCCGATTTCTGGAGTGAGGCTGTATGAGACTTCCGGATTTAATGACAAACCGATCAGGCAGGCTGCCCCGCTTCCTGCTGGCCGGAGGGTTCGCCACCCTGCTCCACTGGCTGATCATGCTGGTACTCATCCGGTTCGGTGTGGGTGCGGTGTCAGCGACCTCCATCGGCGCAACCATGGGGCTTCTCGCCAACTACGCGCTTCAGCATCGTTACGCTTTTTGCTCTGCCCTGCCGCACCGGGTGGCCTTCCCCCGTTATCTCACCGGAGCGGGACTGGGCTGGGGCCTCAACCTGCTCAGCTTTTCATTGCTTATGGCAGCAGGAACCACGGTTGCCCTCTCACAGCTTGTTGCCACCGGACTGGTGGCATTCGCCAATTATCTCTTTGCCAAGAGGTTTGTTTTTCATGAAAAAACAACCATCAATCTTCACTGACCCGATGCTCAGCATCGTCGTTCCGGTTCACAACGAGGCGGAGGTCATTCCGGATCTTCTGGCACGCCTGGACCTGGTGAGCCGGCAACTGGAGGATGCCGTGGAGCTGCTGTTCGTGGACGATGGCAGCCAGGACAATTCCGTCGCCTTGCTGATGCAGGCCCGGCATCGCCAGCCCGCCATACGGGTAGTGCAGCTGTCACGGAATTTTGGCAAGGAGGCGGCGGTGACCGCGGGCCTGGAGCACGCCCGGGGCGATGCGGTGGTGCTGATGGATGCCGATCTACAGGACCCGCCCGAGCTGATTCCCAGCATGGTTGCCGAATGGCGCAAGGGCGCGGATGTGGTGTTGATGAAGCGACGGACCCGGGCCGGCGAGAGCTGGCTGAAACGGACAACAGCCAGCATCTTCTACCGATTGATCAACCGCATCAGCGACGCCTCGATACCGGTCGATACCGGAGATTTCCGGCTGATGAGCCGGCGCACGGTGGATGCCCTGAACCGGTTACCCGAACGCAACCGCTACCTGAAAGGAATGTTCGCCTGGGTTGGCATGCCTACCGTCACCCTGGAATTTGATCGTGACCCGCGGGCAGCAGGCAAAACCAAGTGGAATTACCTGAAGCTCATCCATCTGGCGATGGAGGGAATCACATCTTTCTCGACCCGCCCCCTGCGTATTGCACTGGTGCTCGGCCTGCTCGCCGCCGGCGCCGGCGGCCTGTTTGGCGCCTGGGAAGTCCTCCGGACCCTGGTTTTCGGCGTCTCTACTCCGGGCTACGCCTCCTTGATTGCAATAATCACTTTCCTGTCGGGCGTCCAGCTGCTCTGCGTCGGCCTGCTGGGGGAGTACGTGGGGCGCATCTACATGGAAACCAAACAGCGCCCGGTTTTCATCGTTGCCGAAGACAGCGAAGACGTCGCCCGACCGGCTCTGCCCCAACTGCGAGTGGCCGGCAATGACCAGAAACATTAACACCCTGCTCTGGCTGTTGTTCTCGGTCCTGGCCCTGCGCCTGGGCCTGGCGGCCATACTTCCCCTGGCCGACACCACCGAACCCCGCTACGCGGAGATTGCCCGCATCATGGCTGAGACCGGCGACTGGATCACACCCTGGTTTGATTATGGAGTGCCCTTCTGGGGCAAACCGCCGCTGTCTTTCTGGGCACAGGCACTGTCGTTCAAATTGCTTGGCGTAAGTGAGTTTTCGGGCAGACTGCCCTCCTGGCTGGCCAATGCTGTCATTGTCTACCTAATCTTCACCCTGCGCCGACGCCTGCATCCCGACCACACCAGTGAAGCGGCCAGACGGTCCGGTCTCTGGGCGGCTCTGATTTATGCCACTACCGCACTCGGGTTCCTGACAGCGGGCACGGTGATGACCGATTCCTTCCTTGCCCTCGGTTCTACCCTGGTACTGACCAGCCTGATCATCCGTCTTCAGGGCGGCACAGAGGTCTGGGGCTGGCTGTTCTTCCTCGGTCTCGCTATCGGCTTGCTTGCCAAGGGCCCGCTGATTCTGGTTCTGACCGGTCTGCCGGTATTTCTGTGGGTCGCCGTTACCCGGCGCTGGCGTACCCTCTGGCAGTGCCTCCCCTGGATTCGCGGCGCCATACTGATGCTGACCATCGCGATGCCCTGGTATATCCTGGCTGAGCTCAAGACACCCGGCTTCCTTGATTACTTTATTGTGGGAGAACACTTCAATCGGTTCCTGGTCAGTGGCTGGCAGGGTGACCTGTATGGCAACGCCCACGAGTTTACCCGAGGCACCATCTGGCTGTACCTGATCGCGGCCGGTTTTCCCTGGAGTCTGATCGCTATTGTCGCCTTCGGACTCAACCTCTGGCGCGGCCAACCGCCAGGGCATCAATGGCAGCCCCGTGAAAAGGGAGTTGGCGGTCTGATACTGGCGTCCGCCCTGAGCCCGGCCATCTTTTTCACCTTGTCCGGCAATATCCTCTGGACCTACGTTCTTCCGGGATTGCCCTTTCTCGCGGTGCTGACATCAAACCTTTGGTCTATTTGGTCAAAGGGGCTTGCCAGACCAATGCACCCTGCGGCTCTGGCTACTGTTTTTCTGATACCGGTGATTGGCACAGTCGCCGGTGGCTGGCTTGCCATTCACCCGGAGCAACTGAAAACCGAGCGGGAACTGGTGGCCAGGGTTAACCGCATCCCCGGTATGGCTGCGGACAGTCTGGCTTATCTCGACAAGACCCCATTCTCGGCACGTTTCTACAGCCAGGGAGAGGCACGCACTATCGATGCGAATCTGGTCATCCGCCGGCTGGAGAAGGGAGCCCTGACGGAGCCCATGGCTCTGGCGGTAGCGAAAGGCGATAAAGCGATGCTGCAACGACTCAAAGGCCTCGCCGACCCCATCCACGAGAACCGACGCTACCGCCTTTTCCTGCTCGAACCCCGGCCCGGAAGCACAGCCGGTGGCGCCAATCGGGAAAGCAAAACCGGCGGTATCGATTACACTGTAACCAACGACCAACCGCTGAGCTGAGTACCAACCGGATTCCCGCGGCATGCGCATACTGCTTATTGAAGACGACCACCTGCTGGCCAAGACCATGCTCAGGATGCTGCGCGACGACCAGAATACCGTCGACTGGCTGGATGATGGCCATCAGGCACTGCGCGCACTACTCGACGACCGTTTCGATCTGGCCATTCTGGATCTGACCCTGCCGCGCATGGATGGTCTTGATGTCATTAGAAAGGTCCGCAACAAAGGCATCGAAACACCGGTAATTATCCTCACCGCCCGCAGCGATCTGGATGAAAAACTGCGGGGCCTGGATGCCGGTGCCGACGACTACCTGACCAAACCCTTCGCGATGGCAGAACTGAAGGCTCGAATCCGGGCAGTTACCCGGCGCGGCCCGGAGGTCCGGGCCGGCCGCCTGAACATTGGCCGGCTGACCCTGGATCCTGACTCAGGCCAGCTCCAAATTGGTGCCGAGACAGTGGCCCTGCCGCGCAGTGAATTCCAGATTCTGCACTACCTGATGCGCCATCCGGACCAGGTCGCCACACGGCGCCGGCTGGAGGAGCAGCTTTACGGCTGGGAACAGGGTGCCGAAAGCAATACGCTCGAAGTGCATGTCCATCATTTGCGGCGGCGTGCCGGCAAACAAACCATCCGCACGGTTCGCGGCGTTGGTTACCTGCTTGACAGCAAAGCTGCTGCAGAGGCGCCCCCGGAATGAGCCTGACCCGCAAGCTCACCCTGCTGGTAACAAGTACCGTTTTCATCATCACATTAATTGCCGCCGGCTGGGGCTACTACGCCAGCCACCACGTGTTGGAAGAACTGTTCGATGCCGAGCTCGCCCGGAGCACCCGCATCGTCCAGGGGCTGGTTGAGCATCTCTCCTCTACCCAACCCAACGACCAGCTCTCCCGAGACCTGGCAAAAGCGCTCCAACTGCCGGCGACTGCCTACCAGGGAGAGGAAGACGAAGATAACATCCTGCCTGACGGTTTGGGCCACAAATACGAACGCAAAATTGCCTTTGAGATCTGGTCGCCGGACAGGGAACCGATCCTCGACACCCTCCGGGCCAACGACCCCCAGGGCCTGAAGCCTGGCTTTGCCTGGCAGGAGGCCATGAATTACCAGTGGCGGACCTTTACCCTTGAGGATCCGGCGACCGATTTCTGGATCCGTACTGCCCAGCGTGAGGATGTCAGAGCCGAACTCAGCCAGAAAATCGCCCTGGGCAACGCACTGCCCTTCCTGATCGCTCTTCCTTTGCTGGCGCTGGCCGTGCTTCTATCAATCCAGGTGGGCCTCGAGCCACTCCGGAGACTTGAGAGACCCGTCCGCAACATGGCCCCCGAAAGTATCCACCCCCTGGACGACCGCCGGGCACCAAAGGAGGTCGCCGGACTGGTGCAGGCGGTGAATGGTTTGCTGAGACGTCTCCATCAAGCCCTGGAACGGGAACGACGTTTCTCTGCGGATGCCGCCCATGAGCTTCGAACACCACTGACGGCGCTCCGACTGAACCTGGAAAAAGCCTGTGAGGACATCCCGGATCAGTACGAGGACCTGATCCAATCCGTGGATCGCATGGTGCACCTGGTGGAGCAGATGTTACTGCTGAACCGCGTTGATTCCGGTGTCGATTTCACACCGGAATACCACAATTTGTCTGCGACTCTGGAGCAGAGCATTGCCGATGTGGCACCCCTGGCCCTGAAGAAGAATATTGAACCGGTACTGGAAGACGATGCAGGCCAGGCCCTGGTGTGCTGCCACAGCGCGCTGATCAATACACTGATGCGCTCCCTGCTTGCCAATGCCATTCAGTACAGCCCCGAACATACCATGATTACTACCCACCTCACGCCTTCCGG
Source organism: Marinobacter sp. SS8-8 (assembly GCF_030540945.1). Taxonomy (NCBI): domain Bacteria; kingdom Pseudomonadati; phylum Pseudomonadota; class Gammaproteobacteria; order Pseudomonadales; family Marinobacteraceae; genus Marinobacter; species Marinobacter sp. SS8-8. The sequence goes on from NZ_JASSVN010000015.1 coordinate 22,032, forward strand.
CGACGGTTACCACATTACCGTCTGTGATCAGGGCCCCGGCATCCCAACCGAAGAGCGGGAGCGGGCTCTAAGCCGTTTTGTCAGGCTTGATCAGCGACTCGGCGGCGGCGCCGGGCTCGGGCTCGCCATTTCCCGGCGCATCGCCGAGCTCCATGGTGGTCAGCTTACCCTGGGCGAGCGGCCGGATGGCCAATCCGGCCTCTGTGTCGGCATCTGGCTTCCGGCTCGTCCCGCTTCACGGCGCAGCCAGACTTAAGGTTAATTTAAGGTTTGAGGAGGATACTTCGGCCCTGTTGAGCAAGGCCGTCACAAGGTCCGGTTGATGTTCCGTTTTCGAGGATATCGTTACATGGGTCAGGAAAAAACTCTGTCGCTGGTTATCCCGGCCTTGAATGAAGAGGCAAACATCGCCACCCTGCTGACCGAAGCCTTGGGTGTGATGCGGGATTACCCCGGCTTCGAAGTCGTTCTGGTGGACGATGGCAGCCACGACCAGACACTGGACACCGCTACCCGGACAGCCCAGTCCCTTGGCGGCCGACTCGTCACGGTTCGTCATGAGCAGAGCATCGGCCAGAGCGGTGCACTGGCTACGGGCATCAGGCACGCCCGAAGTCGTCTTATCGTGACGATGGATGGTGACGGCCAGAATGATCCCGCTGACATTCCGGCACTGCTGCAAAAAGCAAACACAATCCGGGCATCGGATTTCTGTATCGCGGGCTATCGAAAGAACCGCAAAGACACCGCCTGGAAGCGATTTCAGTCGCGACTGGCCAATCGCGTGCGCGACGCACTGCTGCATGACGGTGTGCCAGACACCGGGTGTGGCCTCAAGCTGTTCCCTCGCTCCACGTTTCTTAAACTGCCCTGGTTTGACCACGCACACCGTTTCATTCCGGCGCTGGTGCGGGGTATTGGTGGTGAGATTGTGGTCGTGGAAGTAAACCACCGGCCACGTGCCGCGGGCACTTCCAAATACAACGCCTGGAATCGGACCTGGGCCGGCATACTCGACCTGTTCGGCGTTTTATGGCTACTACACCGGACCCGTACTCCTGTCATTGCCAACCCCGTCAATTCCGACACCCCGGTATCGGTAACGGAGCAGTCCTGACATGTTCAACGGGTCCCGCTGGTTGGTCTTTGCTGTGCTGGCGCTGGTCGGCTATCTGGCAATCCGGAATGGCTGGTTCGATTTTATAGCGGACAGGGCCCAGGTAGCCAGTTACCTGCACAGCCACGGAATTGAAGGCCTGCTGGCTATCACCCTGGCAGGCGCGATCTTCACCGGCATCGGCGCCCCCCGCCAACTGCTTGCCTTTGTGCTTGGTTTTGCCCTCGGGGGCATCAACGGCACCCTGGTATCAACACTGGCAGCCACTATTGGCGCCTCAGGGTGCTTCTTCACCGCAAGATGGCTGCTGCGAACATCCCTGGCCCGCCGGTTCAACCGGCGCATGCGCCAGTTTGACGAACTGTTTCAGGAACAGACCCTGCTGAAGGTACTCATGGTTCGCCTGCTGCCTGTCGGCAGTAACCTGGTCACCAACCTCGTTGCAGGTTGTTCCGGCATCCGTTTTCTGCCCTTCCTGGCCGGCAGCGTGCTCGGATACCTTCCGCAAATGCTGGTGTTTGCTCTGGCCGGCGCCGGCATTGGCACTGCTGACGAATATCAACTGATCCTGAGCGTTGCCCTGTTCATTCTGGCCTCCATGATTGGCGCGCTGCTCTACCACAATCAAAGAGCCAGAACCCTGGCCAATTCCCTTTCCGATCATTCCTGAGACCGACCATGCCCGCATCGCCTTTCGTTCGCCCTCTCCCCGAGTACCTTTTCAACCTCTCGCGGAACCGGCTACTGCTCGTGCTGCTGGCATTTGCCGCAGCGATCATCTTCTCCGGTATCGGCCTGCGATCCCCGTGGCCGGCCGACGAGCCCCGCTTTGCCGAAGTTGCCCGGGAAATGGTGGCTTCCGGACAGTGGCTGATTCCCATGAGAGGTGGCGAGCTCTATCCGGACAAGCCTCCGGTCTTCATGTGGAGCATTGCCCTGTTCTATTGGTTAACTGGCAGCCTGAAAGTCGCCTTCCTGCTGCCAAATGCGCTTAGCAGCCTGCTGACCCTGGGACTGGTTTTTGATCTGGGCACGCGGCTATGGAACCAGCGCACCGGCACGATAGCCGTGTTGCTGTTGTTGCTTGCGCCGCAGTTCCTGATTCAGGCACAGAAGGCCCAGATAGATGCCATGGTTGCAGCCTGGATTACCGTCGCCTGCTATGGTCTGATCCGGCATTTTTTCACCGGACCGGCCTGGGGCTGGTACTTCGTGGCCTGGGCATTCATGGGCCTTGGAATTATTACCAAAGGTGTCGGCTTTCTGCCCGCATTCATGTTTATCCCGATCCTGATACTCGGGCTCCGGAATCGCCAGCTTTTTTCCGGCACCCTTACCTGGCGCTGTGCGCTCGGCCCGCTGGCCATGATAGCCGTCGTTGCAGCCTGGCTGATCCCAATGGTGCTCTACGTGAACAACCTGGGCACGGAAGAAGCCCTTGCCTACAGGAACAACATTCTGTTCAGGCAAACCGGCGAACGATATGCCGACTCCTGGGGTCATATCCAGCCTTGGTATTACTACCTGACCAATGCTATCCCCTCGCTCTGGTTTCCGCTGCCGTTACTCTTGCTTGCATTAGTACGCCCCCTTGCGGGAGCCATCCGGCGAAACCCGGTCATTCCCGTTCTGCTGGTCTGGATCGCACTGGTTGTGGTGTTTTTCAGCATCAGCCCCGGCAAGCGCGGGGTCTATATTCTGCCGGCATTGCCCATGTTCGTCCTGAGTCTTGCGCCGGTGTTGAGCACTCAGCAACCTGCCCGCTGGTTCCCGGCCGTTCTCACGGGACTGCATTTTCTGTTGGCCACGGCCCTGTTGGTCGTTGGAGTCATGGCCTGGAATGATCATCCCAGGCTGGTCGAAAAAGTGGCGGACTACAGCCGAGACCCGGCGCGGCTGCATGAGGCCGGAACACTGGTTTTCAGCGTTGGCCTGGTATGGTTGGTCAGCCTTGCGGTGTTCTGGCGCTCTAATGCGCTGGGGCGGCTGTTCGTGGCCATGATGGTCAGTTGGCTGCTATACACAACCTGGGGTTACCGGGTTCTGGAACCTTTACGCACACCTCGTGATATTCTCGCGGCTGCGGAACGGAGCATGCCGGCCGATGCACAACTCGGCATGATCGATTTCCGGGAACAATTTATCCTGTTCTCCAGGCGCGATTTCACCCACTTCAGCTTTTTCACCGACCTTGAGCAGGAAAGTCGCAACGCATGGCTGTGGATGAACGAAACCGCAGATAGCTATCTCATCGTCGCAGATCAGATTGAATTGCAATGCTTTACCAAAGAAGGTGCTATCCCTCTGGGAACGGCTCACCGAGACAACTATCTTTTACTGGGTGATCAACAAATGAAGCCCAGCTGCGCACCGCCAGACAAGGTTAAACGGTTTACCACGCCAACTCCCGGTAGTTGGCAGGATTAAGCTGGTTGCGCCGGGTAACGGAACACTTTCCCAGCAACAAGAAGCGACCCCAAAAGGGCGACGCCACCTACATTCTCGGACAAGGAGTCAATAAAAATTTGTCCACCCAAACATCGTAATGCCCTCCAGGTTCGGGTTGATGGACTTGAAGGGTACGCCTGCATCTACGGGATGAACTCGACCAACATCCGCATCGTCTCGACCTTCAAGCCATCCTCCCGCATCGCTTTTTTGCCTTCATCAGACTGCAGCAGCTCCTCAAATTTCGCCATATCAGGAATTTCCGCCATAACGCCCGTCGCATTGGGGTTATTAGGGTCACGGAAGTTTCGGCACTTGATGCCAAGTTTCCCGAACATCTCATGGCGGCTCCCTGGTCCTTTCTTCCAGGCTTTGGCCCAAACTGCACCATCCTGAACTTCGTGAAATATAATTGCCGTTGCCATTGTTGACTCCTTTCGTCTTATGTTGATGGTTGGGCGAAGCCGCTACGCGGCCGAGGTCCAAGTCATCTGCACTTCCCTGCGCGGGAAAAGCGCCAGGACCATTGACCTTTACATCCACGGCCTGCGGCAGGTGAGCGACTATTTCGATACCTGTCCCAGCCAGCTTAGCACCGATCTTCTGACGTGGCTTCAAAGCCGGAGAACTTTCACCACTCACTCGTCTTCGAGCACTTGGTATACCAAACGATGCTGAATATTGATGCGGCGCGAACAAGCTCCCGCAAGATCACCGCTGGGCTTTTCAAACGACGGCGGCTTACGGTATGAATCTTCTGCAACCAGTGCCAATCCCTTGCAGTGCTTGGTCACTTTCCAGCTTAGCGGGCAACCGCTGGGCTGGTGTAACTATTCAGCTGCCTCCCCGTAAAAAGTCCTGTTAACCCCCTTCCGGGGCCGACATGAAAGCCGGCTCATGCCCGGTAAACAGCTGCGTCAATACCTCGGAGGCACCCAGGTTCTGTTTCCGCGCCGTGGACAGAAGACTGCGCACACGACAGAAGATCCGGGCCCCCTCGAATGAGCGGAAGCAGCCGGAGATTTTCTGCTGCACCTTGAGCATGCGGATATCACGTTCACCCTGGTTATTGGTATACGGGATCGCCGGATCGTCCAGGAAGCGCAGCACATCTGCCTCATAGTCGCGCAGGCGCGTCCGGCAACAGCCTCTGGTTAAATGCACTTGCATGCGCACAATCATGCGCATACCCTATTACTAAGTGTGTTACTGCAACTGGAGGCTACAGTGGCCGATCTATACAACACAACCGCACCGAAAAAAGCCGCGAATTTGTCAGTCAACAGCGACTTGCTGAAAAAAACTCGCGCTCTGAACATTAATCTCTCCGCGACCCTTGAGCGGGCATTGAAAGAAGAATTGGCAAAGCGCGAGTCTTCCCAATGGATTGAAGAAAACCGGGCGGCCATCAAAAGCTACAACGAGTTCGTCGAGCAGCATGGCTGTTTCGGGGATGAATTTCGGGAGTTTTGATGGCTCAGTTCGACGTTTACCCAAACCCCAGCAAAACCAGCAAGGCGCATTACCCTTACTTGGTGGATATTCAAAGCCCTCTACTAACAGATCTCGCGACTCGTATCGTCATCCCACTGGCCAAACACGCGGCCTTTGGCGGTCAAGCCATGCAGGGCCTCACACCGGAAATCACCTTTGCCGACCAGGAACTGCTGTTGCTGACACCTCAAATTTCTTCAGTGCCTGAAAAACAGCTCAAGAACCCAATTGGCTCCCTATCGCATTTCAGAGACCAGATTGTTGGAGCTCTGGACCTCGCAATCACTGGCATTTAACGCCGCAACGCAAGCAGCCGCGTGGCTTTATTGCAGGAACGACTCGATCAGCATCAGGGTGGATTTGAAGCATTCCACAATGCTCCAGGGATGACCAGCCAGTCGGACATCGCTTCGAGTTCGCGCCCGATCTCGTGCTCTGCGTAAAGATCGAATATACTGCTCTGGACGGTGCGTTTTTGACGCATTGTTACCTCCTCGGATTCTGGTTTTTTATTTTGTTTCAATTGCTTGTGACAAAGAATACCCTTCTCCGCTGGAGGTTCTAATCGGTATTGCCAACGTCAACGCGACAGACTGCCGGATTCCAGGCGCGAGGCCGGCGTTAAAGCCCGGTATCGGAAGAAGCACAAGGTAACAACCAAGAACACTGGAGCCAGGCCTTTAACGCCTGGCTTTGCGGCATGCCGGAGCGCAGCGTAGACGCGTCCGACAACAGCCACTGGTTAAGCTGCTTCAAAGTCCAGGCGATGAATACCATCTAGATTGACTGTGCTGCGAGCCACCCAGAGGTCATACATATCTTGCATCGCCAACCAGCTCTCAGGAGTACGTCCGAGAACCTTGGACAGCCGCAGAGACATTTCAGGGCTAATGCCACTGTCCCCTTTGAGCAGCCGAGACAAAGTGGAAGGTGAAACGCCCAAACTGGAAGCAAGCTGACGAGAGCTGATACCGAAAGGCTCCAGGTACACCTCCCGAATGAATTCGCCAGGATGCGGCGGATTATGCATATTCATTAGTGATAATCCTCGTAATCACGAATATAAGCGTTGCCGTCCTGAAATTCGAACGTCATGCGCCAATTTCCGTTAACCCAAATCGACCAACGCCTGGAGTGGTCAAGCATTTTGTGACAACCCAGTTAAGCCGCTTTTCTCAATTCAACAACGGTTGATTCGTAATCGTTCGGGCTGATGTAACCCAGCGTAGAATGCAGTCGCCGACTGTTATAAAACATCACCATATAATCCAGAATATCCTGCTGCGCCTCAGTGCGGGTCTGGTAGTTCCGCCATTGCACACGCTCTTTCTTCAAGCTTGCGAAGAAGCTCTCGGCGACTGCATTGTCCCAGCAATCACCTTTACGGCTCATACTGCCAACAAAGCCGTTGGCTTGCAGAAGTCGCCGGTAAGCTTTGCTGGCGTACTGAGAGCCTCGATCTGAATAGACGATCAATCGGGCGTCCGGTTGCCGCTGCCAGATCGCCATGCGTAGAGCGTCTGTCACTAGCCTGGCTTTCATCCGCGAGCCCATGCTCCAGCCTACTACCCGTCGGCTGAACAGGTCGATGAACACCGCCAGGTACTGCGCTGGCCCCCAAATTGGGGCGCGCTGCCTACTTTATGCTCAAGCATCAGAGGGTGTTCGATGAACAACGATTCCTGAAGGGTTAGTCACGCCACGGGGTGAGCATGACGTCGTCGTCTGGCTGGCCTGACTTGGTGCCTACACCCGCGACATAAATGGAAGTCCTGCGCGCCCGCTTCCACTCCTCACTCTGGAATTGGCCCTTCTGATACATTCGCTCCAGCTTGGAGACATTGGTTTCCGCGTTAAGATAACTGCCCTCCATGATCTGCGACAGTTCGGCACTGCACTCATCCTCGGAGATGGCCCCGGCTGCATTGGCCGTCAGACACTCGTCCATATGCTGCCGATACGTCTGGGTGTTATCGCGGTTATTGCCGGTGCCATCGAAAAAGATACCCGCCTCTACCCGGACCTTGGGACGGCCCTCTTCTTCGGGCGAGTCATCCGGCGACTCGTCCAACAAGCCTTCGTCAATCAACGCACCCTCCTGAGCAGCCTTGCGAACAAACTCCTGTGGATCTTTGTCCAGCAACTCTTTGGCGGCAGGGGTAAGCTGGCCTTTGTCATCCAATGCACCGGCCATGGCAAAATCGACAACCGGCGCGGTATTGGTGGCGACACCCAAGATCACACGAGAATTACCGCTGACAATAGAACCGCCATGACTGGTGGGGCTGCCAAGGTAGGCCACCGGCATACCATCGGCCAGCGCCAGCGGGTAGCCCTGGGTAATAACCGCACCACAGCCGGTGACATCGCCCACCCGGGCTATGGGTTTGCCTTCAACAAGAATACTGGAGCCGTTGGGCATGATGGGGGAGGAGCCGTGCCCTTTGATCGGGCAAACGTGCATGTCGCCAACGCAGGCGGCAATGAGATTACTCATGGTCAGAGTTCCTTTCAGCCAAAAGTAGCTTCCTGGCTACATGTAATTAAACATTGCTCAAAATCCGGGATTTTAGCATGGTTGGCACCACATAATCGGGATAGGGAGGCACCTCACGGTGCCCCTCCTCCCACATCACCGGGTATACGGATCACGTACCACGGCGATTCAGTGGCTTGATTCAACCCGTTACCGCACTGCCAATTCCGGCAGTCCATAGCTCCGGAAGATTCGAGCCGGCAAGGCTTGCGCCAAGGCCGGTGACCGGCTCAGGCGCCACGGACCATGGGCCGATTTCGCGGTGTTCCAGGCCAGTCTGACCGAGACACCCCGCTTCCTCAGCTCACGATAGCCTTTTCGACCCCATTGCTTCCACACGTAACTTCGCATTCTCCGCCGTATCCACTTCTCCAGGCCCCGCAGCGGGCTCAGTACTTCGGCAACGTCGAAGTACGCTTTCCAGCCAAGCAAGGTGTCTTTTAAGTCTGCGATCACCTGAACTAATGAGTGGCCCCCTGTGCGGCGGCTCAGTCTGCGGATATGAGCTTTCAGCTTGTTGATGGCCTTGCTGGCCACTTTCAATCTTTGCCCTTTCCGGCTGTGGGTGAAGCCCAGGAAGCTGCGCTTCCTCAGCCTGAGCAGCGGTTTGTCCGGACAGTGCCGTTTCAGCCGTGCCATCAAGCGATCATGGTTCACCCGGTCAAAGAAGGCTTTGAGGTCCAGATCCACCACCCAGTTATGGCCTGCCCGGGCACAGCCTTGTGCGTATCCCACGGCCTGGTGCGCTGAGCGCCCCGGGCGGAAGCCATAGCTGTGTGGGTGAAACCGGGGCTCCCAATCTTCCTGTACCACCTGGGCGATGGCCTGCTGGATAAAGTGATCCAGCAAGGTGGGAATACCCAGTGGACGAGAACCGCCGTTGGGCTTGGGAATGGTGACCCGCCGAACCGGTTGCGGTCGGTAGGTCTGCCGGAGCAACTGCTGTCTGATATTCGGCCACTGTTGGCGGAGATAATCCGGCAGTTCATCCACGGTGAGGGTTGAACGGAGTCCGACGCGGTCCGATTTCCAGACTAGGGTTCATCCCCTGGCAACGCCAGGGACAGGGACAGCGATAGCTGCTTGTCTGATGCATTCCCGATCATCTGCACGGATGATCGACTCCTGTCTCTGTTCGGGCCTTCAGTTCACGGGTGAACCTACTATGCCCTCTGCTGATTCCTGCTTGCCGGTCAACGCCGGTTGCCCAGCGTTCAGTTCTCTCCCTGAACAGCAAACAGGCCTCCCAGGGTAAGACACAAAACTGTTGCTGCGTGGACGCCTGATTTACAAAGCACACCCCGGTCGCTGTGCAGCCGATTGTTAAATCTTTTTCTGTACGGTATCCTGCACATGAACCATATCCTGTACAGGAGCAGCCTTATGGATGCCATTAGCTACACAGCCGCTAGAACCAATCTAGCAAAAACTATGGAACAGGTCTGTGAAGACCACTCTCCAGTGATCATCACCCGGAGCAAATCCCAGTCCGTGGTCATGATCTCCCTTGAGGACTACGAGGCACTGCAGGAAACTGCATACCTTCTGCGGGCACCGAAGAACGCCCGTCGTTTGCTGGAATCCGTCGCCGAGCTGGAGCAAGGCGGTGGTCAGGAAAAGGAACTTCTTGAATGAAACTGATCTTCTCCGAGAACGCCTGGGAAGACTATCTGTACTGGCAAAAAACGGACAAAAAGATCCTTAACCGCATCAACAAGCTTATCAAGGAGACCAAGCGAGAACCGTTTGGAGGCGTCGGTAAACCCGAGCCCCTCAAACACGGCCTCGGCGGTTACTGGTCCCGTCGAATCAGCGAAGAACACCGAATCGTTTACAAGGTCACGGATGACGCTTTGCTTATCGCACAGCTCCGGTATCACTACTGATTTAACGCTTGGCTCATCGGTTGGCTAAAGCGCAGTGTCAGCCAATCCGGTGCAGCCACTTGTTAGATATTCATAAGCAATCGTTGACACAATGCCGGTCTGCACAACGTACAACTTCTTTAAACCTGTGGAAAAAGCAAAACAGAAGAACCCGATGTAACACTTCCGCAACTGTTGTGTCCCTGCGATACGACATTAAGGGTAACAAGGATTATGACATGACATCGAAAAAATGGATTCTGGTTGCGTTGATCGTGGCGGTGATCACCGGTTTTATCGCCAGCGGTGGCAATGAACTGCTGACGCTGCAGAATCTCAAGGATAACCAGCAGCTTCTGGACAGCTGGATTGCGCAGAACCTGGTGGCTGCGGTGCTCGGGTTTGTGGCCATCTATGTAGTGGCCACGGCGCTGTCACTGCCCGGAGCGACGATCATGACCCTGGCGGGCGGTGCTTTTTTCGGCAACCTGTACGGCCTGGCGGCGGTGTCGATTGGATCCACCATCGGCGCCTCTCTGGCGTTTCTGGTGGCCCGCTTCCTGATACGCGATACCTTGCGCCAGCGCTATGCCGAGACCGTGGCGAAAATGGACCGAGGAATCGAAAAAGACGGTGCCTTCTACCTCGCAACCCTGCGCCTGGTTCCGGTATTCCCCTTTTTTCTGATCAACCTGGCCATGGGCCTGACGGCCATGAAGCTGAGCACTTACGCCCTGGTCAGTTGGATCGCCATGCTTCCGGGCACCTTTGTGTATGTGAACGCCGGCACTCAGCTCGGCCAGATCGAATCCACCAGTGACATTGTCTCAGCCGATCTGCTGCTGTCCTTTGCATTGCTTGGCCTTTTCCCTCTGATTGCCAGGTTTGTGGTCAGTTTTATCCGCCGGCGCAAGGTCTATGCCGGCTGGAAGAAGCCCGAAAGCTTCGATTACAACCTGCTGGTCATTGGCGGCGGCTCCGCCGGCCTGGTTTCGGCCTATATCGCAGCGGCGGTGAAGGCAAAAGTGGCCCTGATTGAAAAGCACAAAATGGGCGGCGACTGCCTCAACACCGGCTGCGTGCCCTCCAAGGCGCTGATCCGCAGCGCCAAGGCGGCAGACACCCTGCGCCATGCAAACCGTTATGGTCTCGAATCCGTGCCGGTAAATGGCTCGTTCAGGAACATTATGAACCGCGTCCAGGACGTGATCGCCAGGGTGGAGCCTCACGATTCCCCTGAGCGTTACCGCAAACTGGGTGTGGACTGCCTCTCTGGCGAGGCCAGCTTCGTATCGCCCTGGGAGCTGGAAGTCAGGCACAACGACGGCCGTACCGAACGGCTGACCGCGCGCAGCATTGTTGTCGCCACCGGTGGAAAACCGGCCATGCCGCCGATTCCCGGCCTTACAGACATGCAGCCGCTGACCTCCGATAACCTTTGGGAACTGGAGGAACAGCCGGAGCGTTTGCTGGTACTGGGCGGTGGTCCGATCGGTTCCGAGCTGGCCCATGCGTTCGCCCGGCTGGGCAGCAGGGTGACCCAGGTTGAGATGGGGGAGCGTCTGCTGGCAAAGGAGGACACCGACGTGTCTTCGCTGATTCTCAAGCAGTTTGAGGCGGACGGTATTGATGTCCGTTTGAAACATTCTGCGGTGGAGTTCCGTACAGAGGAAGACGAGAAGGTCGTCTACTGCGAGCATGAAGGTGAGCGGGTACGCATTCCCTTCGATCAGGTACTGGTGGCCGTTGGCCGCGCGGCAAACACCGCCGGCCTGAAGCTGGACAGGATTGGTGTCGATACCTTGCCCAACGGCACAGTACCGGTGGAAGAAGACATGAGCCTGCGCTACCCGAACGTGTTTGCCTGTGGCGATGTGGCTGGTCCGTATCAGTTTACCCACGCTGCCGCCCATCAGGCCTGGTATGCCGCCGTGAATGGCCTCTTTGGACAGTTCAAACGCTTCCGGGTGGATTACCGGGTGATGCCCTGGGTGACGTTTACTTCACCGGAAGTGGCGCGGGTCGGGCTTAGTGAGGCCGAAGCCAAAGAGAAGGGGATCGCCTATGAGGTCACCCGATACGGACTGGATGACCTGGATCGCGCTATCGCTGAGAGCGAAGACCATGGCTTTATCAAGGTGCTCACACCGCCGGGCAAGGACAAGATCCTTGGAGCGGTTGTGGTGGGTTCTCATGGCGGTGAAATCCTCGCGGAATTCACCCTGGCAATGAAACATGGCCTTGGCCTGAACAAGATCCTGGGTACTATCCATCCGTACCCGACCTGGAACGAATCCGCCAAATACGCTGCCGGCGAATGGAAGCGCGCCCATGCCCCCGCGGGCATCCTGAAGTTGCTGGAAAAGCTGCACGGCTGGCGTCGCGGCAAAGACACAAAAGCACCGAGGAGCCTCTATGTCCCTGACTGAAACCCCCACGGCCCGCAGAAGGCGCATTCCAGCCGTGGAGGTCCTGGAGCCCCGGGCGTTCGACAGCTGGACCCACACCCGCAACGGTGACCCCCGGGGCTACATTGATGCGGACAGGCTGAAGGAGCTGTGGATTCATACCGGCACCGCCTGCAACCTGGCCTGCCCGTTCTGCCTGGAAGGCTCCCATCCTGGTGATGGCCGCATTCCCGGCATGAAGCTCAGCGATGTGAAACCCTTTATCCACGAAGCCATCGGCATGGGTGTGGAGCAATTCTCCTTCACTGGCGGCGAACCCTTCGTGATCCGGGACTTTGTCAACATCCTGGATTACGCCAGCCAGCACCGGCCCTGCTTCGTGCTGACCAACGCCACCGAGCCGCTGCGCAAGCGCCGGCACCAGGTGCTGCCGTTGCTGGACAATCCCTACCCGATCCACTTCCGGGTCAGCCTGGATTTTCCGGACCGCGCCCGGCACGACAAGGACCGCGGTGAAGGCAGCTTTGATCTGGCGCTGGAGGGTATCCGCTGGCTGATTGAGCAGGGTTTCAAGGTGTCGATTGCCCGCCAGACCGATCCCGAGGAAATCCCGTCGGACGTGGAAGCGGCTTTCCGGGCAATTTTCCGTAACTGGCATATTCCCGAGAACCTGGCGTTTACCGCGTTTCCCGACCTTGGCACACCGGGTTCGGAGGACGGCAGTCCGGAGATTACCGAGACCTGTATGGAGAAGTATCCGACCAGGGAGTCGCGGACGCACTTTATGTGCACCTACACCCGGATGCTGGTGAAGAAGGGTGACCGGGTTCGGGTGTATGCCTGCACGCTGGTGGATGATGATCCGCAGTATGACCTCGGGGGCTCGTTGGCCGAGAGTATGGATGAGCGCATTATGCTGCGGCATCACCGGTGTTTTTCCTGTTATCGGTTTGGGGCCAGTTGTTCAGCTCCTGGTTAGTTTTTTTTAGGACTGGTCGCGGATATCGCTTTGCTATCCGCTAAAGAGAAGAGAAAAAGAAATCCATTTTTGGGTTTCTTCGGAAGCCAGATCCTTTGACGGGGAGCCCACCATTGGATTTGAACAAGGGGGTGGCCGGGTTGGAGCTCAAAAAACGTGGAGCGCCAGGGATGGCGCGACCGAGCCCTACAGGGACGTATTCACGGGCGTTTTTTTGAGCCCCTTCCCGGCCAGCGCCGTCACCACCCAAATCAGAAACCCCGGGCAGAGCCCCGGGAATAACGAACCAGGAACAAGACAATGAATTTTACCGAAGCCTCCCTGTTCTGGGGATTCCTGCTGGTGTACGGCGTGGTGATGTACCTGCTGTCGCCAAAGAGCAAGAACGCGAATTCGTTTTACCAGGGCGCGGACGATAACGGCAACCCGGTGGGGCAGTGGTCACTGACGGCGAGTATTTTTATCAGCTGGATCTTCGCCAAATCGGTCACCAACGCGGCTAACCTCGGTGCGGCCTATGGCGTGACCGGCGGCCTGGCTTACGCGAGTTACTGGCTGTCGATTCCCATAGCCGGTTACATCATATACCTGATCCGGACCCAGACCGGTGCCCGCAGCCTTCAGGATTTCCTGACCTGCCGGTTCGGGCGGTTTGCGGCGCTGGCGTTTGCCGCTGCGATTTTAATCCGTTTATACAATGAGGTGTGGAGCAACACCGCCGTGGTCGGTGGTTATTTCGGATTGCCGGGCAAGTGGGAATACTACACAGCGGCGATGGTGTTCACGGTGTTTACCCTGGCCTACAGCCTGAAAGGCGGGTTGCGATCCTCGATCTTTACCGACGTGATTCAGGCCTTTGTGTTTGTGTTCTTTGTCGGGGCGGTGCTGTTCCTGATTATTCCGGCCAACGATACCAGAGCCCTGCTGAGCAATGGCGAGTTCAGGCTCGATGCCGGCTTTGATCTGCTGCTGGTGGCCCTGCTGCAGATGTTCAGTTATCCGTTTCATGACCCGGTGCTGACCGACCGGGGCTTTGTAAACAAGGAAAAAACCATGCTCAAGAGCTTTGTGGTCGCGGGGCTGCTGGGCTTTGTGGCGGTGTTTATTTTCAGCCTGGTTGGTGTTCATGCCCGTTTGAATGGAATCGAGGCGATGGGTAATGCGCCGGCTGCCGTGGGGCAGTCCCTGGGACTGGCGGCACTGTTCTTTATGAGTGTGGTAATGATGACCTCAGCCGGCTCAACACTGGATTCCACCTTTACCTCGCTGGCGAAATCGCTCGCTGTGGATCTGCCGCGGCTCGCGCGGCGGGCGCAGGATCGCCTTCCCGGCATTCGTGTGGGGGCGGTGGTGATGGTTATCTTCGCCTTCGCGGGCAACCTGCCGATGTTTGCTGGCACCGATATTCTCAAGGCCACCACCATATCCGGTACCATGGTGATGGGGTTAGCGCCGGTGTTCCTGTTCTACAGGTTCACCAAATGGTCGCCCTGGAGTTTCCATCTGAGTTTCTGGACCGGTCTGGGGCTCGGAGTATTGCTTGCGGTCGGGTTGATACCGGCGAGCTGGGCCATTGGTGAAGGCAAGTACGCCATGCTCTTGGGCGTGAATGCCTATGGCTTCCTCATTTGCGCGGCCGGATTCTTTGTTCCCTTGCTGCTCCGGCGTCTTGCCGGGCGTTCGCTGGCGGCTGGGGAGGCCTGAGGTACCGATACCTGATCTTTGGAGGCCTAAAGGTTTTAGGGGTGCATGGGGTCCGGAGTCCCTGGCGGGCTGGCTTACCCGGAGCCTTGTCCTTCCGTAACAGGATTCTGAATGGCAGCCCCTGAGTTCTGACGGCGTGGCTTCCCCTTCCATTATTTAGCCAATTCGTCACTGACGGAGGATTCAATCTGCTCTATTCTGAAACAGTGAGCCAGGAGAGTCTGCGTGGTAGAAAGTTACACCGCTGCGATCACCCTGTTTTGGTCTCTTTCGAGCCTGACTTGAAATATATTTTGTGGTCTATATAATTTAACACTAACTTCTTGACACGAACCGATCACGCTATGACCTCAGAAGGATCGAATACCACCGCCATCACGCTTCGCACACCGGTGAAGGATGATGGCTTCAGGCTCCACCAGCTGGTGGCAGAATGTCCACCGCTGGACCCCAACTCGATTTACTGCAACCTGTTGCAGTGCAGCCACTTCGCCGAAACCGGCGTGGCGGCGGAGAAGGAAGGCGATCTGGTCGGCTTTATCTCCGGATACATCCCTCCCCAACAGCCCGAGACCGTGTTTGTCTGGCAGGTGGCGGTTCACGAGAAAGGTCGTGGACAGGGCCTCGCCAAGCGGATGCTGAAAGATATCGTCGGTCGTGATGCCTGTAAGGACGTCACCCACATGGAGACGACCATCACCGAAGACAACGAGGCCTCATGGGCGCTGTTCCGGTCATTCGCCCGCGACATGGGAGCCGAGCTCACCTATCACGAGCACTTCAAGAAAGAGACCCACTTTGGCGGGCAGCACGATTCCGAGTTTCTGCTGCGCATCGGGCCCTTCACGAAGCCGGTCTGAACGCCCCGGTCCAGGATCGGCCCTGTAACTTGCAATTTGGGCCATGAACGACTGTAAAGCTGTGATTGGACTAGCCGGCAGACCACTGAGGTAGCTCTGCCACCAGGCTTTAACCAACGCACGGTGGGCCTATCGCGACCGCGTCTGCATTTGTTTGATAAGCCACCGCGCATCTACCTCGAACCTGACATGCTAAGAGGCAAGACCATGGAAATTTTCAAGTCGACTGAATCCGAAGTACGTGTATACAGCCGTGCGTTTCCGGTCATCTTCAACCGCGCCAAGAACGCGCATCTTTATACCGAAGATGGCAAGGAGTACCTGGATTTTCTGGCCGGTGCCGGTTCCCTGAACTACGGCCACAACAACGACATCCTGAAGAAAGCGCTGCTTGAGTACATCGAGACAGACGGCGTGAGCCAGGGCCTGGACATGTTTACCACGGCCAAACACGACTTCATTGAATCCTACAAGAAGTACATCCTGGATCCCCGTGGCCTGGATTACAAAATGCAGTTTACCGGCCCTACCGGGACCAACTGTGTGGAAGCGGCTCTTAAGCTGGCCCGTAAGGTGAAAGGCCGCAGTGGCATTATTTCCTTCACCAACGGTTTCCACGGTGTCTCCATGGGTGCCGTTGCCACTACCGGTAACAAACACCATCGCGGTGGCGTCGGTACGCCGTTGGGTAACGTCGACTTCATGTTCTACGACGGCTACCTGGGCGACGACGTGGACAGTCTTGCCATCATGGACAAGCTGCTCAGCGACGGCTCTTCCGGCTTTGAATTACCGGCCGCAGTGATCGTGGAAGCGGTTCAGGGCGAAGGTGGCCTGAACGCCTGCCGCGCGGAATGGCTCAGGGGTTTGTCCGAACTGTGCAAGAAGCACGACATCCTGCTGATCCTGGACGATATCCAGGCGGGCAATGGCCGTACCGGTGAGTTCTTCAGCTTTGAGTTTGCCGGCATCAAGCCGGACATTGTCACCGTTTCCAAGTCCCTCAGTGGCTACGGTCTGCCGATGGCGCTGGTACTGTTCAGGCCGGAACTGGACGTCTGGGACCCGGGCGAGCACAACGGCACGTTTCGCGGCAACAACATGGCGTTCATTACTGCCCGCACCGCTGTCGAGACTTACTGGAAAGACGATGCCTTTGCCAATGAAGTAAAGGCCAAGACCAAGGTGCTGGGCGACGCCCTGCAGGCGATTTGCGACAAGTACCCTGGTCAGTTCAAAATGAAGGGGCGCGGTTTGATGCGTGGTATCGAAGCAACCCACGCAGACGTTACAGGCGCGATCACGAGGCGTGCTTTCGAGCACGGCCTGATCATTGAGACCAGTGGTCCGAATGATGAAGTCATCAAGTGCCTGATGCCGCTGACAACCAGTGAGGAGGACCTTAAAAAAGGTGCTGCACTGCTTGCGAAAAGTGTGGACGAAATCATGCAGGAAGGGCTCAGCGAGGCGTCGTAAGGCGCCCCGCACCTCCGGACATTCATGCTGAAGGATAGCGAAGGCAAACCTATGACCAGCCAACTACATACCGTTGAAAAAATCGGCGGTACGTCGATGAGTAATTACGAGGCCGTCCGCGATAACATCATTATCGGTAATCGCGACAAGGACGACCTGTACCAGCGTATCTTTGTGGTGTCCGCCTATGGCGGAGTGACCAATGAACTGCTGGAACACAAGAAAACCGGCGAGCCGGGCGTGTATGCCCTGTTTGCGGATGCCGAGTCGGACTGGGCCTGGGGTGACGATCTCACCAAGCTGGTGAAGTTCCTGACCGACATCAACGGCGAGCTGTTTGTCGATCCGATGCTGAAGCAACAGGCGGACCAGTTCATCACTGATCGTGTTGAAGGCGTGCGGGGCTGCCTGATCGACCTGCAGCGTCTGTGCTCCTACGGCCAGTTCCAGCTGGAAGAACACCTGCTGACGGTGCGCGAGATGCTGGCCGGCATCGGCGAGGCCCACAGCGCCTTTAACACCGCCCTGAAGCTCCAGCAGGAAGGCATCAATGCCCGCTTTGTGGATCTGACCGGGTGGCGTGACAATGAGTTGCTGCCGCTGGACGAGAAGCTGAAACAGGCTTTCGACGCAGTGGATCTGAGTCGTGAGCTACCGATTGTTACCGGCTACGCCCAGTGCAAGGAAGGTCTGATGCGCACCTTCGACCGGGGCTACAGTGAGATGACCTTCAGCCGGGTGGCTGTCATCACGGAGGCCCGGGAAGCGGTTATCCATAAGGAATACCACCTGAGTTCCGCCGATCCCAACATCGTTGGTGCGGACAAGGTGGTGCCCCTGGGTCGCACCAACTACGACGTTGCCGACCAGTTGGCCAACCTGGGTATGGAGGCTATCCATCCCCGCGCCGGTAAGGGGCTGCGCCAGAATGAAATCCCGCTGCGGGTGATGAATACCTTTGAGCCGGAGCACACCGGCACCCTGATCACCGGCGACTACGTCAGTGAGAAACCGCAGGTGGAGATTATCGCCGGCGCCAAGGGCGTGTTTGCCGTGGAAGTGTTCGATCAGGACATGCAGGGCGAGCCGGGTTCGGATCGCCGTATTCTGGACGTACTGGGCCGCTTCAAGGTGCGCTTCCTGTCCAAGGACACCAACGCCAACACCATCACCCATTACGTGGGCAGCACCCTGAAGCACGTCAAACGGGTGGTCAAGGCGCTGGAGGAAGAGTTTCCCAATGCCGAGATCAACACCCGCAAGGTGGCTGTGGTGTCTGCCATCGGCAGCGACATGAAGGTACCGGGTATTCTTGCCCGTTCCGTGAAGGCCCTGGCGGATGAGGAGATCAGTGTGTTGGCCCTGCACCAGTGCATGCGCCAGGTGGATATTCAGTTTGTGGTGGATGAGGACGACTACGAGGGGGCGATCGTGGCCTTGCATGGCGTACTCATTGAGCCCCATAACCACGAATACGCCATTGTCGCAGCCTGAGCGGTACAGGAGGTCAGTGGGCTGGAATGAAGAACCAGGCTGCCGCGGACAGCTGACACACCACCACTACCGACGTAAGCACCAGGCGCAGCCGCAGATACCAAGCCGGCCAGTACACCCGCATCCACCCTGCATCCACCAGGTAGAGTGCCAGGTAAGCACTGGTGTAGAGGAGGATCTGTCCAGGGATGGGCAACAGCAGGCCAATACCGGCGGCCACAAAGAACACCTGGCTGAGCAGCATGGTGACCAGTGGCGACACCGGATAGCAGCAGTTATCAAGCTGCATGGCGATGGGCCAGTAAACCCCTGCCATGAAGGCCAGGATGCCGGCGCTGTAAAGGTAGAAGTAATCCATCAGCGCGACACTGTGTTGGGGCATGAAAAACAGCCCCGCGATCATCGCGATAAAGGGGATCAGCCCGGCAATGCCAACGAGAATGGCGAGCCTAGCGACAGCAATCACGTTTTCTGCTTCTGAGTTCGTCGAGGGTGATTCTCACGGTCAAGCTCCGGGGTTTAAAACACTCCAGAACGTACGACCCTCCAGTCCATTGAGATCATTGGCTCAGTAAATAGCATTCCAGATGTTGCGGGCACTGCACCAGGTGGTCGTTGACCATGCCGGTGGCCTGCATAAAGGCATAGACAATGGTAGGGCCGACAAAGGTAAAGCCAGCCTGCTTCAGGGCTTTGGACATGGCCTCGGATTCAGGGGTTGCCGCAGGCACGTCTGCCAGCGAGCGCCAGTAGTTCTGAATTGGCTGGTTTTCGACAAAGGACCAGGTAAATTCGCCGAAACCCATCCCTTTATCCTGCAGGTTCAGATAACTCCGGGCGTTCCTGATGATCGACTGCACCTTCAGGCGATTGCGGATAATGCCCGGATCGGTCAGCAGTTCCGCAACCCGGGACTCATCGTAGTGAACGATCTTCTCCGGGTTGAAGTGATCGTAGGCGGCCCGGTAACTCTCCTGTTTTCGCAGGATGGTGATCCAGCTCAGCCCGGCCTGCTGGCCATCCAGGCAGAGTTTTTCGAACAGTGCCAGGTCGTCGTATTCGGGGCGCCCCCACACGGTGTCGTGATAGTGCACGTAAAGCGGATCATTTCCGCACCAGGGACAGCGTTCGGGGTTATCCATATCAGAGTGGCCTCCGTTGTCTCCGCTTCGTTCGGAACACTAATATTTCGGGCGGATGGTCCGCTGGAACAGAGGCTCCCAGGAAGCCTCCATCGATACCGCATCCACCAGGCTGAAATCCCCGGGCGGCGGTTCCAGCAGGGTGATATCAGGCCATTGCGGCCGGCTCCCACGAAATACCAGGGTTACCAGGTAGCCCTCAATATAACAGCAGGAGGCCTGCCAGTCCTCACCGGGCTGGTCTCCGTAGATTTCGAAATTCTTGCGTACCTCCAGAGTCTGCAGGTTGCCGGCAATGCCCCGGCCGGTGGCTTTCAGCCAGGCTTCTTTCAGGGTCCAGACCTTCAGGAAAGCATTGGGATCGTCCTCCCGGAACAGCCATTCCTGTTCAACCGCTGTGAACCAGCGCCTGGCCACCTTCTGCCATTGCGGATGGCGCTGGCAGGGTTCCAGATCCAGGCCAATGGGAGAGCTGGCACGAGTGGCGCAGGCAGACAAACCGTGGCTGTGGCTGAGCGATAATTGCCAGCCATCGGGGCGACCTGAAGCAGTGGGGCGACCGGCCACAGGGCGACACTGGTGCGGAGGGAGGTTGGCGGATTTACCAATGGCCTGTCGAATCAGCCAGCGGCTGGTCACATATTCCCGTTCACGGGGGCCGCTGAATTTCCTGACCGTATCCTGTTCGTACCCGGTCAGCCATGCCGGAGGGGGGGCCTCGATTCCATCTGTCTGATGGCACAGCCAAATGGCTGGCCGGGGGTCAGGGCTGGAGCCGTTGGATGAGCCAGCCATCGCCGTCCCTCACATACTCAAAGCGGTCGTGAAGCCGGCTGGGCCGACCCTGCCAGAACTCAATGCGCTCGGGAACCACCCGGTAACCGCCCCAGAAACCGGGCAGGGGCACTTCACCCTCGGCGAACTTGCGTTTTATCTCGGCAAGCTTCTGTTCAAGCAGCCCCCGGGAGGTGATGGCCTTGCTCTGCTCGGAGACCCAGGCGCCAATCTGGCTGCCTCTTGGCCGGGATGCGAAGTAGCGCAGCGATTCTGATTTGCTGACTTTTTCTACCTGGCCCTGAATCCTGACCTGGCGGTTCAGGCCGATCCAGGGAAACAGCAGGGCGGCCTGCGGGTTTTCATCCATCTCCCGGGCCTTGCGGCTGCGGTAGTTGGTATAGAAAACAAAGCCCTGTTTGTCAAAGTATTTCAGCAACACGGTACGGAGGTCTGGCATGCCATCGCGCCCCGCTGTGGCCAGTGACATGGCGTTGGGCTCCAGAATGCCGGCCTCCCGGGCATCCTCGAACCAGCTCTGGAACTGCCCGACCGGATTGCTGTCCAGCGCGTCGCGACCCAGGCCCTCGCTCTCGAAATCACGACGCATATCACTGATGTCCATAAACCTTCCTCTCACTCGCGCGCAACTGACACGGGATAAATACGACTGAGCAGCATATCGGGTTCAGGCCTGACTGTCAGCGATACTGGAGCCAGTATTGACCGGCTGTAACCGGCACAGCTGACAAACCGGCGTCGGGCCGACTATCCTTGTGAACAGGCAGGTGGGCAAGATTGCCCCGGGATTCCGCCGCTTATGAGGAGATGTCCGTGGCCCAGAGCCGTCAACGCAGTCGTGTTCCCAGGAATCTGTTGATCGGATTGCTGGTCCTTCTGATTCTGTATACCCTTGCAGGCTTCCTGCTACTCCCCTGGTGGCTGGAACGGTCGATACCCGAACAGCTGGACCAGCGTATGGGGTGGCGTGCGGAAGTAACCGACATCAGCGCCAACCCTTACACGCTGAGGGTCGACGTGCTCGGGCTTTCGGCCAGGGACAGTGGCGGCGAGCCGGTGGCTGGTTTTGATCGGTTGCTGGTCGACATGAATTTCTTCCAACTGATCCGTGGCATCGCCGGCTTTGAGGCGATTCAGCTGGAAAAACCCTTTATCCGGGTTGACCTGCTGAAGGATTACAGTGTCAATTTCGCCCGGGACTGGCAACGTGCCAATCCTGAACCTGCCGGGGCAGCGGAACCGCCTGTCGCTGAAGAAGGCACCGAGCCAGCCCGCGTTTATTTCCGGCAGATTGCCGTCAATGGCGGTGAAGTGCTGTTCCGGGATTTCAGCAAGCAGCAAATGGCCGAGTTTCGCATAACGCCACTGGATCTGACTCTGACCGACCTCGCCACCTGGCGCCGTGAGGGCCAGAATAGCGACTACGCGCTGCACGCCGCACTGGACAGCCAGACCGTCGAGTGGGCGGGGGAGCTCAGTATCGCGCCTTTCTATTCCAGTGGTTCCGTGAAGATTTCTGCGGTCAGCTATGAAACCATCGCTCACTTCCTGAGCCCCTACTTTCCCTATGACCTGCGAGGCGGAAGTGTCACCCTCAGTTCCGACTATGAACTGCAGGCCGGTGAGGTCTTCCATCTGGAAACCAGTAACGGCCAGTTGGCCCTCGAGGATCTTGCCCTTGCCCTGAATGAGGAGAGCGGACAGGTCCGGTTGAGTAACGGCACCCTGTCTGTCGATGCCATCGACTTTGATCTCAACGCACGTGAAATCAACGTGGGTCAGGTTGCCCTGGAGAACCTGGATCTGGCGCTGGCCCGGAGTGAGACCGGCCAGATTGACTGGCTGGCGCCACTGGCTCCAGGCCCCCAAGCCAGCAAGCCACCGAACGGTGGGGCAGAGCCGGTAAACGCCGGACAGCCGTTCTGGTGGTCTGTGGCGGGCGTGACCCTGTCTGGCAGCCGGATTCTCTGGCAGGACAGCCAACCGGAGAGCCCTGTAGAACTTGCTCTGGAGCAGTTATCGGTGTCCACCGGGCCAATCAGTCATCGGTTGGAAGAACCGGTGACCTATAAGATGCAGGGCACCTTGGCCAGTGGCGGGCAGTTGTCACTGACGGGCCAGGTAACCCCCTGGCCATTCACTCTGGAAGCCGCCATTTCCGGGATCGGGGTGCAACTGGCTGCCTTTGAACCTTATGTTCAGGAGGGCGCCAATCTTGCCATAGCCAGTGGAAGTCTCGGAGTCGATGGCAACCTGGACCTGGATGGCCAGCAGGACCCACTCACCGGCACTTTCAGTGGTACCGCGGAAGTGGCCGGCTTTAGTGTGCGGTTGCCCGGCGGTTCCGAGCGGCTGGTGTCCTGGCAAACCCTGCGACTGGCGCCCATCGAATACAACGTCTACCCCGCCCGTCTGGAAATCGGCACAGTGACCCTGGCACAGCCGGTCATCAATGTGGTTCGTAATGCGGACAGTGTCCATAACGTTGAGCAGATCGTCAGAGGGCCTGCCTCTGGCAGCCAGGATGAGCCGTCTTCCGACCAGCAGAAAGCGGGGGATTCGGAGCCGGAGTTTATCTTCAGGATCGGGCAGCTGATGCTTGAGGATGGCGCCCTGGCCTACACGGATCGCACCCTGCAGCCGGCCTTCACAACCTCGTTTGATGAACTGAACGGCAGCGTCACCGGACTTAGCAATATCTCCCCGCAACAGGGCAAGGTGTCGATGAACGGCCGCGTCGGCGGCGTCGCGGATCTGGGATTCGAAGGCACCCTCGGCACTCTCGGTACCGAGGACGTCAGTGATCTCCAACTGATGATGCAAAATCTTTCCCTGCCCACGCTCTCCCCCTACTTCGGCCGATACCTGGGGTATGGAGTAGACAGTGGCAAGCTTGATCTCAACCTCGATTATCAGATTTCCGGTACACGGATCGAGGCCTCCAACCGGGTGATTATGGACCGGCTTGAACTGGGCGCTTCGATACCGAGCGACCAGGCCGTCAAAGCTCCGGTCAAGCTGGGCCTGGCCCTGCTGCGAGACCGGAAGGGCGTTATTGAAGTGAATCTGCCGATTAGCGGCGACCTTTCCAGTCCAGACTTCAGTGTCGGCCAGGTTGTTATGCGGGCGTTCGTGAACCTGCTGGCGAAAGCCGCAACGTCTCCCTTCAGCATGCTGGGCTCCGTTGCCGGGCTGGCAGGGTTCGGTGGCGAAGAGCTTGGCAAGGTGGGCTTTGTTCCCGGCAGTACTGAGCTGGCAGAGGGTGAAGCGGAAAAACTGTCGGTGCTGGCGGACGCCTTGCTGGAACGGCCGGATCTGCTTCTGAACATCCGTGGCAGTGTCGCACCTCAAGCCGATGGCCTGGCGTTACTGCGTGACCAACTGACCGAAGGAGGCCGGCAGGAATTGTCCGGGGCGGCATGGCAGGCAGCCCGGGAAGCATACATTGCAGGAGAGCGGGCATTGGCCCCGGAGGCCTTGAGTAACCTCGCCTCGGCTCGCGGTGTCGCGCTCCGGAACCTGTTGCAGAATACCCTTGGGGTTCCGGCAGGCCAGTTATTCCTGCTCGACCCCTCCCGCAATGCGGAGGTTGGTGATGATGGACGCGTGGTCGTTGCGTTCAGCCTGGATGTTCGTTGAGCTCAGGGCGCTTCGTCACCCGTCGGGAAGCCGGCCGGCAGCCGCAGGCCCCACTTTTCAACGAGACGCTGGTACCGGCCGTTCTTTATCAGTGGTGACAACAGCGTCAGTATTTCGTCGGCACTCGGGGTGCCGTCCTTGCGGGCTATAATGGCGAGCTGGTAGCGTTGATCCGGTTTGTCCGAAATCAGCAGCGTGTCGCGATCCTCCGGATGCCCGGCGAGGTGCATCTGCAGATAGGAGTGACTGACGATGGCCACTTCGGCAACGGAAGGTCTGTCCACCTTGATCAGCTTCAGATTGCGGCTGTGGTTGTCCGAGAACTCGATACGAAACTTTTGCTCAAGGACTGAATGGTCGGTTTCATAACCGGCAAACCTGTAATGGTAGCCGGATATCGCTGCGATGGTGTGGCTGGGAAGGTCGTCGAAGAACGAAAGATCCCGGCCCGGTTTTCTCAGCGCCACGTAGAAATCTTCGTCTACCAGAAGGGGGCGGCTGATGCTCACCTCTTTGTCGCGCCAGTCCCAGTCCGGGCATTCAAAGATCATCACGTCATAGAGTTTGGCGTCGAAATCCAGGAACCGGCGCTTCGGAGAGGTGTGGACAACCCGGAAAGAGATATCCCCGTGGATCTGTACGAGCTCTTCCAGCAGATCGCCGAGGAGACCGGTTGGCTTGCCATCGGGACCGACGCTGGCGACCGGCGGGAAGTGATAGACACCGACCTTGATTTTGGTTTCGGCGACGGATACCGGGGACCAGGCCAGCATGATGCCGGCGAAAAGCGCCACCAGACTGCTCCGGACGAAGGACACTGGATTCAACGCTATGCCCCCAGTATGTAACAATTGAATACTTATTCAGAGTAGCACGGTGAATTCACGGATTTGAATAAAAAAATTATCAACTTTTATAAAACAGGACTGTGACTGATGGGTGGTGTTGTCAGCCATTTTTTTGCCTATGTCTCCCGCCTGCGCTGGATCAAGCGCTGGGGGTTGATGCGAAATGCCATTGAGGAGAACGTCGCTACCCATTCCTGGGAAGTGGCCACCCTGGCCCATGCCCTGGCCATAATCCGCAACCGGCATTTCGGTGGCCATGCAAACGTTGACCGGATTGCGGCAGCGGCGCTCTATCATGACGCAACCGAAGTGATTACCGGAGACATGCCGACACCGGTGAAATACCATTCGCGGGTTATGCGGGAGGCGTTCGGGGATATCGAGCACAAGGCGGAAGCCGAACTGTTGGCATTGCTTCCGGAAGATCTGAGAGAGGAATTTTCGCCCTACCTTCGCGAATCTCAGTGGCCGACGGAGGACCGGGAACTGATCAAGGCTGCCGACCGGCTGTCCGCGTGGCTCAAGTGCCGGGCGGAAATCCAGGCCGGCAACAAGGAGTTCGAGCCGGCTGCCCGTCAGATTCGCCAGAGGCTGGACGCAGACGGGCTGCCAGAGGTTTCCTATTTTCTGAAGGTCTTCGCGCCCAGTTACGAGCAACCCCTGGATAACCTGCTGGGTTGAGAGGCTTTTGTCAGGCCTTAACTGTTACCGGCAGCGCCGACCAGCCCGCCACGCAGGCCGTCTCGCTGGAGGTGTTGGCGAACCGTGTCTTCCGGGCTGCCCGCCAGTTCACGGAACATGCCCATGGAGCCCAGCAGCGCTGAGGATTCATAGGGCACAAACACCCGCTCCCCGTCCTTCGCCATGTTGGGCAGAACCTTGATGTAGCTCTGCCCCAGCAGGTAACCGATAACGGTCTGTTTGTTGTCCTCGGAATCCCCCATGGCACTGAGCACCAGGCGGATGGACTCCTGCTCACCCTGGGCCCGCAGAATGGCGGATTCCTTGTCGCCCTGGGCATTGAGAATGGCAGACTCGCGCTGGCCCTGGGCCATGGCGATCGCGGCCGACTTTTCACCCTCGGCTTCGGTCACCGTAGCCCGGCGCTTGCGCTCTGCCGCCATCTGTAACCGCATCGCTTCTTCCACTTCCTCCGGCATGCTGATGTCCTGGACTTCGACCCGGGTAAGCTTTACGCCCCACTTGGAGGCTGCGTCTTCCATTTCGGCCTGGATGGCATTGTTTACCTCACTGCGTGACTCAAACAGCTTGTCCAGTTCCATCTTGCCCACCACCGACCGCAGGGTGGTCTTGGCGAGAACCTCCACCGCCTGGCTCATGTTGGCGACTTCGTACACGGCGCGGCGTGGGTCGATGATCTGGTAGTACAGGGCGCCGTTGATCTTCACGGTCACGTTGTCCGTGGTGACCACTGGCTGGCCCGGAAAGTCCATGACCGTCTCCCTGCGGTCGATCCGGGTCTCGTCACTGGTAACCGGATGATAATCGTCACCCATGCGCACATAGCGGATCATGCTGATGGGTCGTGGCCGCTCAATAAACGGAATAATGATGTTAACGCCGCTCTCAAGGATGCGATTGAATGAGCCCAGGCGCTCAATGACCATCACCTCGGACTGGCGAACGATCACCAGGCCCTTGGCAATGATGAAAATACCGATAGCGACAACAATCAGGCTGATGATCAGCCCGGGTGAAAGGTAGGTTTCCATGCTTACTGCTCCTTGTGTGTGATCGTCTCAACAACGGCGGTCGTGCCGTCAAATTGCCTGAAAATGACGTCGGTTCCTTGCGGAAGGTCGGTGTTTCCGGTGTCACTGACTCGCAAGCGATAAAAGTCGCCGTTGATCTTGATGCCGGAAGCACCGTCGAAATCCCGCTTCAGGGTCTGGTAGCGCCGACCTTGCTCAACGCCGGTTCCTGTCGTGCCGTAGGCCACGCCACGGGGCGAAAAACGAGGACGGATCCAGCGAATGGCAACCGGTACCAGAATCCCCGAGAAAACGCCCATGCCGGCGAGTTGCCATTCGAACGGCACGCCCAGAAATGCCAGCAGGGCGGTCAATGCTGCGGCAATACCCAAGGCCAGGAGCAACAGAACGCCGGACGCCAGTTCGGCGAGGCTGAGCGCCAGGGCCAGGATCAGCCAGAAATGCGTAAGACTCCATTCCATAAAGAAACCCACAGATTTGGGGAAAGGTATGCAGGCCGGTTCGATGAGCCGCCTGGTGGTATCGGATTGTACCCAAAACCCGGAGCCACGTCAGAGGGTGGCCGGATTGCCTTGAGGCACAGTTCACTAAAGTCATACCCCGCCATCAGGCAACTGTTTCTGATAGCAGGCTGAATGGGCGGTGGGCTCAGGTGACTCCCGGGCTTTCTGTACATTTTACAAACAGGTATCCGAGTCTATACTCGAAGGCTGCTCCAAGGAAGAGTCAGCATGAATTCACGTCACCATCCAGATCTGGGGGCCACTCTGGAACAGAGCCGCTCAGGTCTGCGCGATAGTCATCGCCGTTCACTGATGCGGCTGCTTTTTTTCAGCACCGGTTCTGCGCTGGTGATTTTTGCGATCCTGCAGATCCTTAATGGTTACGTCTGGGTGGGTGCCGGAGAACTGGTGGCCAGTGTCGTACTGTATTTTGGCGTGTGGCGGCTGAGGGCCACGCCTTATCTGCAGCAGTGGATTTACGGCTATCTGGTCACTCTGTTTGTTTTTTTTCTGGTTATCATGTTGTTACCGGAAGCGTCAGTTGCTGCCTTTGTCTGGGTCCTCATGATGCCGGTTCTGGCCTATCTACTGCTGGGAAAGCGTGAGGGCATGATTCTCAGTGTGCCTTTCATGCTGGCGGGAGGTGTGATTTACTTCGTTTACCTTGGCCAGGTGGGCAATCCCCGTGCCCTGATTGACCTTCTTAACATGGTGTTGTGTGGCATGCTGATGCTGGCGTTTATCCACCTGTATGAAATGCGTCGTGAGGAAGCCGAGCAACGTCTGGTGGACATGGCCCAGACCGATGCGCTAACCGGCCTGGCCAATCGCAGCAATTTCCAGGGCACCGTTAACCGCACTATCGCGGAAAGCGAGCGAAGTGGCTCCGGGTTCGCGCTGGTGGTTATGGATATTGACCATTTCAAGGTGGTCAACGATACCCTTGGTCACGAAGCCGGTGATCTTGTACTGAAAGATATCGCCCGCTGTCTGACCGAGCGGCTGCGGAGCACGGACTTTGTCGGCCGGCTTGGTGGAGAAGAGTTTGGGCTGATCCTTCGGGACGTGGAACCCAACGCCGCCTTTGAGTTGATGGACGAACTGCGCCAGCGAATCGCTGATCGGAAACTTGAGTATGGCAAAGCCCGCATTTGTGTTACTGCTTCTTTTGGCATTGCCCAGTGGCCGGACCACGGGCGGCAGGCTGCAACCCTGTTCCGTATTGCCGATGGCTATCTCTACAGCGGAAAGCAGGCGGGCCGGAACCGTGTGATCCGGGACGAAACCGGGCAAACTTCCTTCGCCAGGACATTTCTGACTGGCGAGGCTGGTTAGTTCCTGTATTCTTGGGGGAGTGCCTTTAAGAGGAATAACCTACCCCCATGTGTGAATTGCTGGCCATGAGCGCCAACACGCCCACGGACCTGTGCTTCAGCTTCACCGGGCTGACCCGCCGCGGCGGGGAAACAGGCCCCCACGGGGACGGCTGGGGCGTCGCGTTTTACGAGGGCAAAGGCATCAGAGCCTTCCATGATGCTGACGCCAGCGCCAGCTCCCGAATTGCCGAAGTGGTCCAGACCCATCCGATCAAAAGTGAGGTGGCGGTCTGCCATATTCGCCAGGCCAACGTCGGTGAAATCTGCTTGGCCAACACCCACCCCTTCATGCGCGAACTCTGGGGCCGATACTGGGTGTTTGCCCATAACGGTCAGCTCTCGGGGTTCCGGCCGTCACCCGGTTTCTATGAGCCGGTTGGCACCACCGACAGCGAGGCCCTGTTTTGCGATATCCTCAACCACCTGCGCAGCCGCTGCGACCGGAACACCAATACCGATAAGATTGTCGATCACCTAGTCTGGCTATGCCGGGCCTACGCCAGCCAGGGCGTTTTCAACCTGCTCCTTAGCAACGGCGACTGGCTGTTCACCTACTGCACTACAAAAATGGCTAGCATCACCCGCCGGGCACCTTTTGGGCCCGCTCGGTTGAAAGATGCCGATGTCACCGTTGATTTTGAATCCGAAACCACCCCCAACGACATTGTCAGCGTGATCGTCACCGAACCGCTGACTACGGATGAGAAATGGGATGTTTACCAGCCGGGTGAATGGCGTCTTTGGCGGAAGGGAGAGGTCATACGTTCAGGCGTTGCTGAATCGAATGCCTGACCTGGGAGTGGCTAATCAGGTAGGGAGGTCGTTCTTCCGGGAAAAAGCAACTCGCTGTTGTTATGGTCCCGGGGTGGACCCCGGGCCGGAAGTATTCCAGCGAGGCCGGGATCACGCTCGAGAAGGGGCCGTTCTTGCTCCACATCCACCATAGGCCCTTGGCAGTACCTTAAGGGAAAATCTTTGGGATCATTCAGCATCTCCGGGTGTTTGTTACCGGTGCTATTGTTATGGCCGAGCATGCCCTGAACCTCGCCGGTAAGGACGGCCGGTTTCCTGCTAACTCGGGAACTGAGGCTAACCATCCATGGCACTCTCGGATTCGCCGCCTGAAGTTGGGCCATAAGTACTCCAGGCATCCTGGTTTATTTATCTGTTTGAGTTTGTTTTTCCAGGCTCATGCCACAATGGTGTGAAGTACGTGAACAGTGCCAGAATCCAGCACCAGGTTAAAAGGACACAGCAACAAATGACACAACGGCCAGATACCCACAGCAAACTGATCGGCTACCTGCTCTGGATCTTCGGATTCCTGGGCTCGCACCGGTTTTACTACGGCAAACCCGTTACCGGCACCATCTGGTTCTTTACCCTGGGGCTGCTGTTTATCGGCTGGATTATTGACCTGTTCCTCATTCCGGCCATGGACCGGGAGGCGGATCTGCGGTTCCGGGAAGGTGAGGTCAGCTACAACATTGGCTGGATCCTGCTCACCTTCCTGGGTGTGTTCGGCATTCACCGAATGTACATGGGCAAGTGGATCACGGGCATCATCTACCTGTTTACCGGCGGCCTGTTCCTGATCGGTGTGTTGTATGATTTCTGGACCCTGAACAACCAGATTTCCATCCGCAACGAAGAGCGCCGCTTCGGTTGATCCTTTCGGATCACAGGCCGGCGGTGGTTTCCAGTTCGACCAGGGCCTCTTCAAGGTAGTCGAGCATCCGCTGCAGGCTGGGTAGCGTGCGGCGGCAGCCGATGAGGCCGAATTCCACCTGGTCGCCGTAGCTGGTCAGGGTCATGTTCAGGGCCAGGCGGTCCATGGCGATGGACACAGGGTACATGCCGTCGAGCGTTGCGCCGTTCCAGTAGCAGGTTTCCCTCGGGCCGGGGATGTTCGAGATCACCACGTTGAAGGTCTGCCACTTCGGAGCCATGCCGGTCAGCAGGTGGAGCGCCGCGGGTGCCAGGGTCAGGGCGGTGTAGTTGATGATTTCTTCCGGGGACATCTGGGCGTAGCGGTCCTTGGCGGCTTTCACATCCTCGTGGATCTGCATCAGCCGTGTCGCCGGGCTGGCGACATCGGTGTGCAATGAGGCGAGGATAACGCCGACCTGGTTGCCGCCGGAGGTGTCACCCTTGCGCAGGGACACCGGCACCATGGCGATCAGGGGCTTTTCCGGCAGCGCGTCCTGGTTCATCAGGTAGCTTCGCAGGGCGGTCGCGCACATGGCCATCACCACGTCATTGACCGTTGTTCCGTAGGCTTTGCACACGCCTTTTATCCGGCCAAGGGAATAGGATTGCGCGGCGAAGCGCCGGGAGCCGGTGATTTTCTGGTTCAGGATGCTGCAGGGTGCGTGAAAAATGGACGAGTAGGCAGGGTCTTTCCGGGCGTTGTTGATGGTCCGAAGCAGTTCCCGGGCAACGGTAGGCACTGTGCCCAGTTGTTTGCCGGATTCTCCCAACAGATGACCAACGCTCCGCCACAGGGATGGTCCGCCTTCATCTCCTTCCCTGGCCGGTCGGCGTGGCATGGCCCAGATCGGCGGCATGTCCCGCGCGCAGCTATCCTGGCAGAGCATCTGTGTCACCATGCGCATGGCTGAGACACCGTCCACCAAAGCGTGATGCACCTTGATGTAAACCGCGAACTGCCGCTCGCCCAACCCTTCAATCAGGTGGAATTCCCACAGCGGACGCTCCCGGTCCATCAAATGGGAATGCTCCGCCGAGACAAAGGACAATAGCTCCCTGACCCGCCCGGGTGTGGGCAGTGCTTCGAACCGAAAGTGATGCTCCAGGTCCAGATGCTCATCCTCGACCCAGACCGGCTGACCGAAACGGTAATCCAGGCGCTGGTTGAACGGTGGGGTTACTTCCGTGTACTGCCTTAACCGGTCAGCCAGCTGCGCAACATAATCGTCCGGTGCGTCGTCGGGAAAGGAGAACAGCTGAAGACCGCCCACGTGCATGGGCTGTTGCCGTTTTTCCAGCCAGAGGAACAGTTGGTCAGCAGGGCCGAGGGGTTTCACGGAAGCGTCCTTGTTTTTGGTATTTCCGCTCATCTTACCTCAGCTTTGCCGGTGGAAAATTGACCTCTGGTAGATTCCGGGCTGAAGACGGGGTCAGAACCTCGGTTCCGACCCCCAACCAGGGCTCACCCACAGGTCGCGGTTTGACGACGGGGCTACGCAGCCACGGCCCTGTGTTGGCGTTCGGGGATTGCCAGTCGGATCTTATGACCGTCCACCAGAACGGGATAGGTCTTGACCCTGACCGTGTCATCCTCCAGGCAGGCGCCGGTGCGCAGACTGAAATGCTGCTTGTACAACGGCGACGCCACCACCGGCTCACCCTTCAGATCCCCGGTAATCCCCCGCGCCAGCACATTGGCGCCACTGAACGGGTCACTGTGGCTGATCGCAAACAGCGCCGGCAGCCGGTGCGGCAGATAAAACACCGCCACCGGCCCGTCCTCGGTCCAGACTGCAATGCCCGATTCCGGGACCAGATCATCGACGGTACATACCGCATCCCAACGAGTGCGTGCTTTCATAGTCAGTCTCCAATAGGTTATGTCGCTCAAAACTGAAACCGGAAGGTTAGGCCGACTCCAATGCAGGCCGACGCTGCCCCCGCTCTACCGTCCACTGCTGAACCGGATCGGTCTGCGAAGGCGCATTTACAAACTCCCGGAAGCGTTTCCGCTTTTCCGGATCCTCCACCGCGGTTTTCCACTCGCACTGGTAGGTGCTCACGATACCCTCCATGTGCTCCTCAAGCTCGGTGCAGATGCCCAGGCTGTCCTCCAGCACCACCTGCTTCAGGTATTCCAGACCGCCCTCCAGGTTCTCCATCCAGACGCTGGTGCGCTGCAGCCGGTCGGCGGTGCGCACGTAGAACATCACCACCCGGTCAATGGTGCGAATCAGCGCCTCATCGGACAGATCGGTGGCAAACAGATCGGCATGGCGGGGCCGCATGCCGCCGTTGCCGCAGACATACAGGTTCCAGCCCTTCTCCGTGGCAATCACGCCAAAGTCTTTACTCTGGGCCTCGGCACACTCCCGGGTGCAGCCGGAAACGGCCATCTTGACCTTGTGGGGCGCCCGCAGGCCCTTGTACCGGTCCTCCAGGCGGATCGCCATGCCCACGCTGTCCTGCACGCCGTAGCGACACCAGGTGCTGCCGACACAGGATTTCACGGTACGCAGGGATTTGCCGTAGGCGTGGCCGGTCTCGAAGCCGGCGGCGATCAGCTTTTCCCAGATCTCCGGAAGCTGGCTCAGGGTGGCGCCGAACAGGTCCACCCGCTGGCCGCCAGTGATCTTGGTGTACAAATCGTACTCTTTCGCCACTTCACCCAGCACAATCAGTTTGTCCGGCGTTATCTCGCCGCCAGGAATGCGCGGTACGATCGAGTAGGTGCCGTTCTTCTGCATGTTGGCCATGAAGGTGTCGTTGGTATCCTGCAGGGGCACATGGTCGGTGGCCAGAATGTGCTCGTTCCAGCAGGTGGCCAGGATAGAGCCGACTGCCGGTTTGCAGATATCGCAACCCTGACCCATCCCATGCTGCTTGATCAGGGTACGGAAGGTGCGAATGCCATTGACCTTGATCAGATGGAACAGCTCCTGACGGCTGTATGGGAAGTGTTCGCAGAGGTCTTTACTGACTTCCACGCCGCGTTTCTCCAACTCGCAATCCACCACGTTTTTGAGCAGAGCGGTGCAGCCGCCGCAGCCGGAGCTGGCTTTGGTCTCGGCTTTCACGCTGCCAAAATCCGTGCAGCCAGCATCAATGGCACTGCAGATGTCGCCCTTGGTGACGTTGTGGCAGGAGCAGATCGAGGCGGTCTCCGGCAGGGCATCCGGACCCAGCGCAGGCGCACCGCCCTGGCTTTCCGGCAGGATCAGGGTTTCCGGATTGTCCGGCAGGGGGATGCCATTGAGGGCGTATTGCAGCAGGGTATCGTAGTGGCTGTTGTCCCCTACCAGAATGGCGCCGAGCAGGGTCTTGCCGTCCTCACTGATCACCATTCGGCGGTAGTGGCCGGCCTGTTCATCGTTAAAGCGGATGTTGCGGGCGCCCGGCGTCTGGGCATGGGCGTCGCCGATGGAGCCCACATCCACCCCCAGCAGTTTCAGCTTGGTGCTCATGTCGGCCCCGGTGAACGCGGTCTCACGGTCGCCGTTCAAATCTGCGGACAAAGTACGGGCCATGGTGTAGCCCGGTGCCACCAGACCGAAAATCTTCTGTTCCCAGAGGGCGCACTCGCCGATGGCATGGACGTGCGGGTCCGAGGTGGTGCAGTGGTTGTCGATGACAATGCCACCGCGCTCGCCGATTTCCAGGCCGCTTGCCCGGGCCAGGGCATCCTGGGGGCGGATGCCCGCGGAGAACACAATCAGGTCGGTCTCCAGGAAGGATTCATCGCTGAAGTTCATGCGCAGGCGCGCATCCTGGCCCTCGGTAATGGCCGTGGTCGCCTTCTCGGTATGCACCTGAACGCCCAGTTCCTCAATCTTTTTGCGCAGCAGGGCGCCGCCGTCGGCATCAAGCTGAACCGGCATCAGCCGCGGTGCGAACTCCACGACGTGGGCTTCAAGGCCAAGGCACTTCAGGGCGTTGGCGGCCTCAAGGCCAAGAAGGCCGCCGCCGACAACCACGCCGGTGCGGGCGCCTTCCGAGCTGGCGCGAATGGCATCCAGGTCGTCCAGGGTGCGGTAGACCAGGCAGTGGGGGCGGTCATTGCCGTCGATTGGTGGCACGAACGGATAGGAGCCGGTGGCCAGCACCAGTTCGTCGTACCGGTAACTGCCACGGGGCGTTTCCAGGGTGCGGCTTTCCCGGTTGAAGCTGGTTACCTGTTCATTCAGGTGCAGCTGAATGCCCTGCCCGGCGTACCACTCCAGCGTACCCATGGCCAGATCCGCGTGGGTGGAACCGCCGAAATACTCCGACAGGTGGACCCGGTCATAGGCCAGTTGCTTTTCCTCGCCAAAAACGATGATTTCGAAATCGGCGGCAGCCGGGCTGGCGCAGAATTGCTCCAGGAAATGGTGGCCGACCATGCCATTGCCGACGACTATCAGGGTTTTCTTGCTCATGGGGTTGTCCTCTTTCTTCGGGCGGATGGCGCTTTATGGGCTGAAGGCTCAGGCCGCCGCTTCGCAGTAGTTCTTGCCGAATGCAATGTGATCCCGGTACCGGGAAATGTCGTCCTGCTGCTGGATGCGCTGGCTGTACCAGGGGCCGTCACGGGTATCACCCAGCAGCACGGCGCCGGTCAGGCGCTGGTTCTTGATCAGCAGCCGGCAATAGTGATTCTGTTCGTGGTCCTGCCAGACCACCGATTCGGTGTCCGGGCCGGGGCTGACCTGGCCGCAGGAAAAAATGGGGACACCGCTGATTTTCAGTCGGGTCGGTGTGTTCACCGGCTGGTATTTGGCCTTCGGGGCTCTGCCACCGAGCACGCTCGCAAGTACTTCGGCCTGCTGGTAACCCGGTTCCACCAGGCCGAAGGTGGTGTCTCCCATTTGGCAACATTCACCCAGTGCAGAAATTGCCGGGTCTGTGGTTCGCAGCCGGCCATCCACCAGGATGCCGCGGTCGCAGGCGAGACCGGCGTCCCGGGCCAATCTGATCGAGGGTGAGATCCCGGCAGCAATCACCACCAGATCGGTGCTGATCAGGGTTTCGTCCTCCAGTTGCACCGTCCGTACCATGGAGCGCCCGAGCATGGCTTTGGGCGACGCTCCAGTGCGTACGTTCACGCCCCGGTCTTCCATGTGCCGCTGCAGTAGCTGACCGCCGACCCTATCCAGTTGCCGGTTCAGCAAGTGGCCACTTCGATGCAGAAGGGTGACGGCCATACCACGTTGCCGGAGACCTTCGGCAGCCTCCAGGCCGAGAAAGCCTCCGCCGATCACCACCGCCCGGCAGTGGCGCCGGGTGGCCTCAATCAGGGTCCGGGTGTCGTTCAGATCCCGGAATGTCATGACGCCCGGGAGATCCTCACCCGGCACCCCCGGTTTTACGGGCTGTGAGCCGGTGGCCAGAACCAGGTGCGTGTAGGACTGGACCCGGCCGGTTTCGGTGGTGACCTTGCGGTCCTGCCGGTTGATGGCCGTAACCGGTTCGCCGTCGTGTACTTCTATGGCGTTGTCCCGGAACCAGTCGCCGGGCTGCAAGGCAAGGGAGCGTTCGTCGGTTTCGCCAGCGAGCAGCGACGAGAGCTGTACTCGGTTATAGGCAGGCGTTATTTCGCCATTGAACACGACAATGCGGGTAAACGGCCGCCCCGGCCCACGGCAAAGGGCTTCCAGCAGGCGCTGGGAAACCATCCCATGCCCGCAGATCACCAGTGTCGATTCGCTCTGTTTAGTCATCGCCTTCGCGCCCGTCCGTTTCGTTTCTGGCAAAAAAAAGCCGGAGCATCTATTCCCGAGGGAAGTCGATGGTCCGGCGCCAATGCCAACAACAATGATCTGATGGTTCGGCCTGATCCCTGGCCGGGAAGTTCGTCCTTGGTTAAATTGCAGCGATATTCGTGCCAATTTAAATAATTAATTAAAATCAATGAGGTGGGTGTTTATTGTCTGTACGTTGACCGGGCAGGCTTAAAAAATCTGCCCTGCCACGGGGCAGTTTGCACGGCTTTGGGGCCAGAATGCGGTGGCGCGGTAATTGCTCATAACTGTCCAGAGGTTGGTTCCGTGGGTGGGCTGAACGGAATTGAACATTGATCTTTGAAATCGAGGCTGTCGTGCCTCCGGAGTCTGTCATGAACACGAAACGCGCCGCTGGTCACAAGCCGCCTACTGCCGGCGACTACCTGATCGCCTCAAAGAACTGCGAGTTAGTGAACCTCAAGTATTTTCTGCAGATGGGCAAACTGGTCCAGTGCATCAGCAACCTGGTGCATGCGCTGCAGTGCGAACGGGGTGCGTCCAATGTGTTTCTGGGCTCCGCCGGCGGGAAATTTACCCGCGAGCGACAAGCCATGGTCGCGGCGTCTGATCGGCTGTGTGGAGAGTTCGACCAGGCCCTGGCGGAGATCCATCGGGAACTGACAGCCCACCCGGTGAGCAGCCGGCTGCTGAACCAGTTGGCCACTGCGCTTCATGGCCTGGAGGGGCTGCCGGAACTGCGGCGTTGTGTGGCTGCCCGGAAAGTGACGGCGGCCTCCGCCACCGAGGATTACAGCTGCCTGGTTCACAACTTGATTGCGGTGGTGTTTGAGGCTGCGGATACCGCTGTTGACCCCACCATTGCCGGGCTTCTGGTGGCCATGGTGCACCTGATGAACGGCAAGGAACTCTGCGGCCAGGAACGGGCGGTGGGGTCCGCCGGGTTTTCCAGTGGCCAGTTTGATCGCGCACTGTGCCAGCGCATGGCGCACCTGAATGAGGCGCAGGAACGGTGTTTCGAGGTGTTTATCAGCTTCGCCGACGAAGACTCGCTGGCGTTGTGGCAGGCACTTCGAGGCCACGGCCGGGAGGCCGAAATTGAAAAGCTGCGGCAACTGGGCACCTCCGTCGGCCGCTACAAACCTCTGGACCCTTCGCTGGCGGACCGGTGGTTTGGTCTTATGTCCGAACGCATGGACGAACTTAAAAAGGTGGAGGACTCCGTGGAAGGCTGCTTTCATGCCCGCTGTATCGAGCGTTTTGCCGACGCCCGGAACTCCCTTGCCCACCAGGAGACCCTGATTGCCTCCCTTGGAGCCCGGGAGCCTCTGTCTCAGCCCATGCTGGTGTTGTGTGACTCAGGCAATGAAAACAGGGCGGTGGAGACCTGGGCCAGTGACGGAGCAGGCGAACAGTTTGGCCGCTCCATCTTCGACCTGGTTCAGGAGCAGGCCCTGCGCCTGCAACAGATGACCGATGAACTGCAGAGTGCCAGGGAAGCCCTGGAAGACCGGAAAACCCAGGAAAAGGCGGTGCTGCTGCTGATGGGCCATCGCAGGATCAGCAACGACGAAGCACACCGGGCGCTACGAAAACTGGCCATGGACCAGGGTCGGAAACTGCCCGAAGTGGCCCGGGCCCTGGTGTCCATGGCGGATGTACTGAAGTGATTGGGCCGGCTCAGGCCCTGGCCGCCCGGGACTCAGATGCCTCTGCCTCAGAGGTGTCGGGTTTTCCGGAACGGCGCGGCGCTATTTGCTCCAGCTTGCGCTGCTTCTCGTACAGGAAGCGCAATACCTCCTGCCGGTAATGCACGTACCCCGGGTTATCCGCCAGGGTCACCCGGTTGCGGGGCCGGGGCAGATCAATGTACAGATCCTCGCCTACGGTGGCCGCCGGGCCGTTGGTCATCATGATGATCCGGTCAGACAGCAACACCGCTTCGTCCACGTCGTGGGTAATCATGATCACCGTATTGTTCAGCTCCTGCTGAATCTCCATCAGTGAATCCTGCAGGTGAGCCCGGGTCAGGGCATCCAGGGCGCCGAAGGGCTCGTCCATCAGCAGCACACTGGGTTTCATGGCCAGGGCCCGGGCAATGCCCACCCGCTGGGCCATACCGCCGGAGACCTCTCCCGGACGCTTGTCGGCCGCATGGGCCATATTCACCAGCTCCAGGTTGTGGTGAATCCAGTCGCGTCTTTCCTGCTTGCCCATGGATTTTCGAAACACTTGCTGTACCGCCAGTTCCACGTTCTCATACACCGTCAGCCAGGGCATCAGCGCATGGTTCTGGAACACCACCGCCCGCTCCGGCCCCGGCGAATTTACCTCATGGCCATCCAGCACACAGCCGCCTTTGGTGGCCTGAAGCAACCCCGCGACAATGTTCAACACCGTGGATTTGCCACAACCGGAGTGGCCAATCAGGGAAACAAACTCGCCCTTCTTGATCTTCAGATTAATGTTGTCGAGTGCCACAAACGGCCCCTTCGGCGTATCAAACGCCATCTCAACGCCGGTTAATTCAAGATGTGACTTGGTCATGGAAAGCACCTCTTAGTTAAACGGAGCGCCGGGTGGGTCACGCCTCCCGAAACCCTCAAAAACATGGATGTTTTTGCGGAGCGTACAGGGATGTACTCGCCGCGTGTTTCGGGAGGCGTGACCCACCCGGTGCGGCATGCTCCAGAGCAACCGGTTACTCGTTCCAGGCAACCCGGCGCTGAATCAAAAGCATCACCCGATCCAGCACAAACCCGATAAACCCGATGGCCAGCACCGCCACCATAATCCGGCTCAGCGACTCACTGCTGCCGTTCTGGAATTCATCCCACACGAACTTTCCCAGCCCCGGGCTCTGGGCCAGCATCTCGGCCGCGATCAGCACCATCCAGGCAATCCCCAGTGACACCCGCAGCCCGGTAAAAATCATCGGCACAGAGCAAGGCAACACCACCTTGCGGACATGGGTCCAGAACGACAGGCGGAGTACCCTGGACACATTCAGCAGGTCCGGATGAACCGCCGCCACGCCCACACTGGTATTGATCAGCGTGGGCCAGAGGCTGCACAGGGTCACTGTGATCATCGAGGTCAGGAACGATTTTTCGAACACCGGGTCATCGCTCACGTAGGTGGCCGACACCACCATGGTAACCAGGGGCAGCCAGGCCAGTGGTGATACCGGCTTGAAGATCTGTATCAGCGGATTGACCGCGGCCTGGAAGTGCCGGTTCAGGCCCACCACGATGCCAAGCGGCACCGCGATTGCCGTCGCCAAAACAAATCCAGCCAGAACCGTGATCAGACTCGTTACGATCTGGTCCGGAAAGGTGGGCGCGCCGGGATAGTTCCGGATTTTTACTTCGGCCTCCGGATTGTCCGCCAGAATCCGGGCGTTCCGCTCCTCCTGCATGGTAATGAACCTGTCAGCCCGCTCGCGCTGGTTGACATGCTCCTGCCAGAGCTGGCCCGATTGTTCCCAGACCTGGGCCGGGCCGGGAAAGCTGCCCAGGGAAGTGTCCACCTGAGGCGCAGCGAGGTGCCAGAAACCGACGAATATCAGAATACCCATCAGTGGCAGCAACAATTGCCGGCCGGTAGCAGCCAGCTGATCGGGTGCCAGGGAATCGCCCAGGCCCCGGAGCCTGCGTGCCAGCCAGTGTGGTGGCTGAGAGCTTCTGTTGGCGGAAGTGATTGTAGTCATGGTGATAAAACCTCCTTGCAAACCCGCTTACGGTGTTTGCGTGCCTTTCAGGCCGATGTCGAAACTGTCGATATAGGCGTTGGGTGTCCGGGGAGTGAAAGCGACACCGTCAATCAGCTCACCCTGCTGCGGGCGCTGGAAATTTTCGGCGTCGAAATCCGGAAAATCCGAAGCCTCCAGGGTGCCGTCCGCAATCAGTGACCGGGCAGCCTGCTCATAGATATCGGCGCGGTAGACCCGGGCTGCGGTTTCCATGTACCAGTCGTCCGGCCTGGCCTCGGGAATCTGGCCCCAGCGGCGCATCTGGGTGAGATACCAGATGGCATCGGACGGGTAGGGGTAGGTGGCGTGGTACCGGAAGAAGACGTTGAAATCCGGCACTTCGCGGACATCGCCCTTCTCATACTCGAAGGTACCGGTCATGGAGTTGGCGATCACCGCCTCATCGGCACCGACATAGTTGGAGCGCGCGAGGATTTTCACGGCTTCCCCCCGGTTGGCGTTGTTGTTCTCATCCAGCCAGTGAGCCGCGCGGATCAGGGCCCGCAGCAGGCGCAGATGGGTGTTGGGGTAGTCCTCGGCCCATTGGCGGGTCACGCCGAAGACTTTTTCCGGATTGTTCGGCCAGATCTCGTAATCGGTGATGACCGGCACACCGATGCCCATGAATACAGCCTGCTGATTCCAGGGCTCGCCCACGCAGTAACCCTGGATGGTGCCGGCTTCCATGGTGGCGGGCATCTGCGGCGGTGGGGTTACCGAGAGGTGTACGTCCGCTTCCAGGGTGCCGCTGGTGTCGCCGCGCTGGGGCGCGTAGTAGCCGGGGTTCAGGCCGCCGGCCGCAAGCCAGTAGCGCAGCTCATAGTTGTGGGTGGACACCGGAAACACCATGCCCATGCGAAACCGTTCTCCCCGGTCCCGGGCAGCTTCAACCACGGGTAACAGGGCGCGGGCACTGATCGGGTGTTCGGGCTTGCCGTCTGCATTGCCGGGGATGTGCTGGCTCATGGTGTCCCAGACATCATTGGAGACAGTAATACCATTACCGTTCAGGTCCATGCTGAAAGCGGTAATGATATCGGCCCGGGTGCCGTAGCCGATGGAGGCGCCCAGAGGCTGGCCGGCCAGCATGTGAGCGCCGTCCAGCTCCCCGGTGATGACCCGGTCCAGAAGCACTTTCCAGTTTGCCTGTGCCTCGAGCTCCACGAACAGGCCCTCGTCCATGAAGAAGCCCTGCTCCCAGGCAACCGCCAGCGGTGCCATGTCCGTCAGTTTGATAAAGCCGAGCTTGAGGTCCGGCTTTTCGGCCGGGCCAATTTCCGCCTGGGCCTGGGCGCTACCGGTCCAGAAGCTGGCTACCAGGAGGATTCGAGTCAGCCATCGGGCGGTTTGTCGTGTGAGTATCTGCATGGGTGTCCCTCATTCTGTTTGGCCCAAACGCAAAAACGCCTGCTCTCCGTTGCCGGAAAGCAGGCGCCTGTGCCTGGGGATCGGTTTTCTGTTGAGTGGTTAATGCGCGTCTCTGGCTAGGGTACTGCACGCGCCGTGCCATATCTCCGGGCTTTTATAAAACAGTGAGTTAGGTGGCTCACGCCCATGAGCGCCAGGGAAAGGGCGTGGGTATCCGGGTGGTTTTAGTGCGCCGCCGGTCAAATCTGCACCAATTTGATACTGGGTTTGGTCGCTGACCCGAGACCACGCTGCAGCCCGGCAGGTCCGGAGCCGCCATGTACGGGCCTTGGCAGGGATCAAAGTCAATTCCGGCCGGAGTGGCCCTGTTATTGCAGCCGCGTACCTATCTGTTCAAGACAACCTGATCCCATTGGCAATGAAGCCCGCCCCGGATGGCCCTCTACGGCACCCGGATTGGCGGGTTTTTTGTTTCTGAAACAAGAGGATGTACTGTGACCGGTACCGACAATCGACCGGCGACGGTTCAAACCACCTGCCCCTATTGCGGTGTAGGTTGTGGTGTGAATGCGGCGCCATCCGCCACGCAGGGGGATGAGACCCATCCGGCGAATCGGGGCCGCCTGTGCGTGAAGGGCTCCGCCCTGCACGAGACCCTGACCCCGGA
Source organism: Marinobacter sp. SS8-8 (assembly GCF_030540945.1). Lineage (NCBI taxonomy): Bacteria > Pseudomonadati > Pseudomonadota > Gammaproteobacteria > Pseudomonadales > Marinobacteraceae > Marinobacter > Marinobacter sp. SS8-8. The sequence continues at coordinate 63,662 of NZ_JASSVN010000015.1, forward strand.
CGGGCGACTGTTAAAGCCGAGTGTCCACGGGCGGGAAAGTACCTGGCCCCGGGCAGTAACGGAAGTCGCCCGGGTGATCGGCGAGTCAATCGCGGGCCATGGTCCCGGATCCGTCGCCTTCTATCTTTCCGGTCAGTTATTGACGGAGGACTATTACGTGGCCAACAAGTTGGCCAAGGGGTTTATCCGCACTCCCCATGTGGATACCAACTCGCGGCTGTGTATGTCCTCTGCCGTCGCCGCTCACAAACGGGCTTTTGGGGGCGACCTGGTGCCCGCCTGTTACCAGGATCTGGAACTGGCTGACCTGCTGGTGCTGGCCGGCAGCAATGCCGCCTGGGCCCATCCGGTGCTCTACCAGAGAATGCAGGCCTCGGCCCGGCCCGGCCGCCGGGTGGTGGTGATTGATCCCCGTAAAACCGCCACAAGCGATCTTGCGGACTTGCATCTGGCCTTGCGCCCCGGGACCGATACTGTGTTGTTCAATGGCCTGCTGGTTTGGCTGGCGGACCAGGAGGCTCTTGACCGCCGTTACCTGACGGAACACTGCGAAGGGTTCGAAGACACCCTGAGGGCCGCGAGATCTGCGGCGCCCTCCCCCGAGGCGGTGGCCCGACTCTGCGACCTGCCCGTTGAGAGCGTCACCACCTTCTACCGTTGGTTCAGGGAACAGCCGCGCACGGTGACCGCCTTCTCACAGGGCATCAACCAGTCCTCCGCCGGCACCGACAAGGGCAACGCGATTATCAATTGCCACCTGGCAACCGGCCGGGTTGGCAAACCCGGCGCCAGTCCGTTTTCGCTGACCGGGCAGCCCAATGCCATGGGTGGCCGGGAAGTAGGCGGGCTCGCCAACACCCTCGCTGCCCACATGGATTATGACAGCCCGGGTGCCCGGGACCGGGTGGCCCGTTTCTGGGGTACCGACGCAGTGGCGGACGGGCCGGGAATGAAAGCCGTTGACCTGTTCGACGCGGTCGAGCAGGGTGATATCAAGGTGTTGTGGATCATGGCCACCAATCCCGCGGTCAGTTTGCCGGAAACGGATAGTATCCGCCGGGCCCTGGCCCGGTGCCCGACGGTTATTGTTTCGGATTGCGTCAGCGATACGGACACCGCCCGCTATGCGGACATCCTGCTTCCGGCGGCGGGCTGGGGCGAGAAGGACGGCACGGTCACCAACTCCGAACGCTGTATTTCCCGCCAGCGCCGCTTCCTGCCGCTGGCCGGTGAGGCCCGGCCGGACTGGTGGATACTCAAGGAAGTCGCCCGGGCCCTCGGGCACGGCGTTGGCTTTGACTATGAGGGGCCGGCCGACATTTTCCGGGAACACGCCCGCTTGTCGGGTTTTGAGAATGCCGGTCAGCGTTTCTTTGATATTTCCGGGCTGGCCGGGCTCAGTGACGATCAGTACGACACCCTTGAGCCCGTGCAGTGGCCGGTTAACGGCTCTGGCTCTGATTCCCGGCGTCTGTTTACCGATGGCCGGTTCGCCACCGGCAACGGCAGGGCACGTCTGATTCCGATAGCCTCTCGGCTCCCGGCCCGGCCGCCGACGGATGCATTCCCGGTGATTGTGAATACCGGCCGCATCCGCGACCAGTGGCACACCATGACCCGGACCGCCCGGTCCAGCCGTTTGCTGGCGCACCGGCCAGAGCCGTTTATCGAGGTGCATCCCGGGGATATCCGGGCGCTTTCGCTGAGGCCCGGGGCATTGGCGACACTCAATAGCGCCCATGGACACTTTGTCGGCCGGGTCCGGGCGACACCGGATCAGCGACGGGGTGAGGTGTTTGTGCCGATTCACTGGAACGACCAGTATACCGGGCAGGGCCTGGCCACGGCATTGACCGACAGCGTGGTGGACCCGATATCCGGGCAACCCGAGGCCAAGCATGGTCGCGCCACCCTGACCCACTGGCCGGCCTGCTGGCACGGTCGATTGCTGGTGCGACGGGGCCGATCAAAATGCTGGAATGCAGACTATTGGGCCCGCCAGCCATTGCCTGATTGCGACAGCTGGACTGTGGCCGGAAAGTCTGAGGTGGACTGGAAGACGACAGTCGCCGACTGGCTGGGCGGCCAGCCGCAACTGGTTATGGAAGATGGCCGCGAGGGCCGTTTCAGAGCGGCCTGGTTGCGCAAGGGTCAGCTGGAGGCAGTATTAATGGTGGATCGTGAACCAGACGCACTGCCATCCATGGACTGGCTGGCCAGTTGCTTCAGCCAGACGGAACTCGATGAGACCACCCGTCGTGGCTTGCTGGCGGCAAGGGCGGTGGACGGCGATGACGCTGGCAACTTGGTTTGTAGCTGCTTCCAGGTTGGTGACCGGCAAATACAGCAGGCGATTGCACGGGGTGTGGACAGCGTGGACGCACTGGGTCGGGAGTTACAGTGCGGCACCAACTGCGGATCCTGTTTGCCGGAGATCCGCAGCTTGCTGGTGTCCGTTACCGAGGCGGTGTAAGCGGACTCAGCATCTGTACCGGTACCCGGTAACGGGCACCTTTCGAAGGCCCGATGCCATCCACGGTACAGGTCTTGCGATTGACCCGGATAATCTGCCCGTGCAGCTCTCGCTGGCCGGTGCCGAAGCGCACGGTATCGCCCACCTGCCAGCGGGCCAGATGCTGCCGGGTGTCCACTGGTTCAAAGGATGTGTCCGGTAACGCCAGCTCCTGTTTCCGGGCCTGGTCTGCAAGCGCATCCCGAGTGACTCCTGCAGCACCGCTTTCGTGTAACTCATCCAGAATGGTGTAGAAGTGCCGGTTGTGCACCGAACCCCGGAACCGTTGCCCGGCGCTTTGCTGAAGCAGATGGGCAAACTCATGGCAGCAGGTATGGGCCAGCAGGTTCAGGGTGCTCAGCTCCCCGCCAAAGTAACCCCGTTTCCGGATCTCCCGCCCGGACAGCCAGCCGCTGGCCGTGTCCGGCTGGTGCTTGGCGGCAATCATGCGAACCCCATAGGTAATCAGGTGCTGCCGGTCACGGGGATCAAAGCGGTGGTAGGTCGCCTGGCCCGAACCCACGCGGCAATGCAGGAAACTGCCCGGGCTGCGTTCCCGGACCCATTGCTCGGCGGGTTGCCAGAGACAGTCCCGGGTCACGGAACACATCAGTTCGCCAAGGCCAACGGCGGTTTCGGTGGATAGGGGCGTTTTCAGCAAACTTCAATACCTTGTCATCATCCGCGATACGTTTGATTCTCCAAGCTTAACGCCGGGAATTGCGGTTTGCTATGGCCTGGCTCTTCATGATTCCTCAATTATGAGTGCGTCGGGGTTCTCGAACACAGCTCCAGGCCCTGCCATGCCAGCTTGACGGTCAACTTTGACTGAGCGGGATTCTGGCATAATGTATCAGCCGGTCCCGCTTAACCAACTGAAGTGGTTGAACGGTTGCAGGCAGAGGCCGCCAATAAGCCGCTCAATCAAGACAATGCCAGTGGTGCCCACTAACGGCAATTATTATTGGTGCCTCTAGTGAACCGCTAATGTGGATAAGACTTGGTAGAAAACGTCATCAGCGGTGCTAATCGTAACCCATGATGACGGGTGGTTCGACGTGGCGATAAAGGCAGTGGTGTAGCCGTTTATAGTCGCAGAGAACCCATAGACTCCTTCGCCCAAATCCAGTTCTGTCACGTCACCAGAGGATTTCCGTGCTTCCCTAAAACCCTGTCTGACCTCTTCTACTGCCGTTGAAAAGTCAGCGTTGGTTTCCATCGTCGCTACAGAGCCCACTAATTCCGAGCTGCGCCAAATCTGTGTTTCAGAAGGTTGGATATCGACAGTATCAAATTGTCCGCTATTGAACTCGAACGCAATGCCATTGGAAATGCGAAACTCGATGGCTTGTTGATTGAGAGAAGCACAACCCGAGATCAGGCTGGCCAGAACTATCCTTAAAATTATGGATCTTCTCATTACCGGTTGTATTTGGATGTAGAGCTGCTAGCAGGCTGCGGAACCCGGGAACCGTGTGAATGGCAGGTACGCATTATTCTGAGATCTTCGCACCATTTATCCGCAATGACGTTGAGCTTTCAACTGGCCCTTGGAAGGTGATGAGTGATTGAGCTTGGCTGTTCGGTACAATAAATACGGTTCTAAAATCCCCCTGAATTACTCCAAATACCCGAGCTTCGTGAATTTGTTCCATCCAGACTGGTTTGCTTGCCCCCTGATTGGCATTCTCAAAAAGCGTCGTTGAGGTGTTGATCGCTGAACTCGATCTTACTGTGCTCGGGATCCCCTCTGATTTGACAAAACCTACAATCCGGTTGTTCCTCATAAATAGGAGCTCGCCATCCCTCACCTTCACAGAGGAGAACATCTTTTCGGGTACTTCTATGGATAAATCGCTGTATGGCTGAATGACCAATGAAGAGTGGGATGCGCAGCCGGAAAAAAGAAGTACAAATGCTAGCGCTAGACCTATCCTTGGCATGGTGGGAGTCTCATCTCAATGTCGTTTCGATAGAGATTCTAAACTGTCCAGAACGAACAGTCCGGCAAAGCCAGCTTACCTTCACTTCGTTCTGCAGAAAAGGTTTCCCCGCCTCGCGAATTAGGCGTAAAGCCCATTTCGTGATCTTTCGGGTTGGCCGCAAAAGATCCTGCGGAGAGGGACCCGCATCAACCCACCGACTGCAATCAACGGTTTCCACAAGCATATGTGCGATAGCGCGCACGGTTTCTTCGGTTACGCTGCTTTCACTGAATCCCGAGGCGACGGAATGGCCGTAGAATGCCTTCATGATAGCTCTGACTTTATCAATGTCTTCAGCGGATAGTTTGCCTTCCATAGTTTCATCCTTGAATAAAGCACGAGGGCTCCCGCAGGAGCCCTCGTGGAGTCATTACGCCTCGATCGGCGAACGCCAATCGTCAGCACCGGAAGTACCGGCAACGGCGTGCTCCCAGGTAACCTTGCGGTAGGACAGGGAAACGGTGACCAGCTGAGTGAAGTCGGCGTTGCCGGCGTCCTGGCAGTGGGGCATGTTGCAGTTGATGTCGATGATGGTGGCATCTTCGAGGATGGTGGAGAAGAAGTGCTCCTGCTTGCCCTCAACGGAGGTGCGGTACCACTTCAGCTCGACCTTCGGCAGCATCTCGCCGGACGCCAGGGCGTTGTACATCAGCGGGGTGGCTTTGTTCAGGGCAGAGGTGAACTTGAACGGCTTATGAACGCGCTGGCCGGAAGGCTGACCGGACTGTGGGTCGGTCGGTACGGTGACAACGTGGCTGAATTCCTGGACCAGTACTTCGTCTTCGTGGCCTTCGACGTAGATGTTGCCTACGGAATCGGACGTGAATGCGCCGGCGGTGATGTTGCCCTGGGTCTGGCCTTCGATGGCGATATAACAAGGAGTTGGCATAGTCTGCTCCATGACGGGTGAATGAGTAACGTCCCCGGGTTGTTCCCTGGACGGTTACTGATACAACAAAGCCTGTGCCAATTCAGTTAAAGCCAGTTAAAACCAGTTAAAACAGATGGTTGCCGAATTTCCGGTATTGCGTTCCCCTCGGGCGGGCAATCCCGCGCCCGCCTGACGGGCGACGAATTGCTGGCGAGGCCAGAAATTGCTCGAGTGGCGCTGGCTTTAACCGAAAGCGAGAGAGGTCAGTAAAGCCAGCAATAGCAAGGCGGATACACCTTGCCAGAAGACGATGGGATGTCGCTCGATCAGCGGCGGACGCTGCCGCCTGTGCCAGTCCCTTGCAGGGTGTCATGATTCCTCAATTATGAGTGCGTCGGGGTTCTCGAACACAGCTCCAGGCCCTACTATGCCAGCTTGACGGTCAACTTTGACTGAGCGGGATTCTGGCATAATGTATCAGCCGGTCCCGCTTAACCAACTGCCGGACGAGGGCCAGGAGAACATTGTGGAAGATCTCGATCTGTCTTCCGCCCGGCGTGTGAATCAGGAACAAAAGCGAATCAACGTAGATTTTCCGGGCTGGGTCGCAGAGTCTCTGGACCGTGAGGCCGCACGTATTGGCGTTACCCGTCAATCCATCATCAAGGTCTGGCTGGTTGAACGTCTGCAGGCTGAGGCCGCCACTAAACCACTTGGCCAGGACAATTCAGGCGGTGCACATTAACGGCGAATATTATTGGTGCATTTAGTGAACCGCTGATGTGGATAAAACGTCGTCGAAAAAGCCATCAGCGGTGCTAATCAAACCCCGGATGAGGTGTACTGCCAACAACCCATGACCCTGGCAGCTTGAGCTGGGATTACAAAAGGATCAGAGCTTAACAGTACCTTCAAGCTGTCCAACTGGTGGGGTCCACCTCATGGCTCTCGAGAGCGACTCAGATACCAGAAGAAATTGTCTTCGCTACGTTTTCAAACGTGCCCTCTGGAAAGCTGAATATAAGTATGGAACTCGGGTTTTCTCCATTTATAAGGTAACCCGTCTGATAGCCACGAACCTTAGCTGAAAACCCTTGAAAACCGGGATAAAGCCCAAGCGCTTCGGTTTCGACGGATTCCGACTCTGATACCAATCTGAGGGTGTTAATGAACTCAGATATCGACGGGGCATCGGAGGGAATTGGCTCCAAGCGAATGAATCCGAGAGCCTTTCCGTCGTTGAACAGCGTTATGTCATTGTTGGCAATACGGACAGCATCGAATAAGTTTGACTGGACAGATACAGCGTAATCCTGGCTCGGTGAGAACTGGACTGACGATGTAGAGGCGCAGCCAGTCAGGATCAGAGCAAAAATGATTGATATGATGAATTTCATTGTATTGACACGTCCATCTTTACCGTAAAGATGCTTCTAACAGGCCTCTAAACTGTAGTCCGCGAGTAACCTTGCAGGTGTAATTGATTTCGATGTTACCACGTAGAAATGGCTCGCCGGCAGCTCTGATTACACGAATTGCCCACTTACGGATGCCATTTGTTGGAGTCAGAAGGTCCTTGGGGTTTGGAACAGCGTCAATCCATTTACTGCAAACTTCGGTTCCGGTAATGAGTTGTGCCGTAAGTCCCAGTGTCTCAGCGGTAATGCTCCCGGCATGATAACGGTTTGCAAACCGTTCACCGTAAAAGGCCGTGACGATTGCTTGCACGGAAGCAACCTCCTCCTCGGTGAGGTTAATGTCGCTCACTATCAATCTCCTTTTGACAGTTTGGAAAAGGAGGGCAATTGCCGCTCCCTTTCCATAATGGACGCTGGGCTTACGCCTTGATCGGCGAGCGCCAGTCGTCGGCACCGGAAGTACCGGCAACGGCGTGCTCCCAGGACGGGTGAATGAGTAACGTCCCCGGGTTGTTCCCTGGACGGTTACTGATACAACAAAGCCTGTGCCAATTCAGTTAAAGCCAGTTAAAACAGATGGTTGCCGAATTTCCGGTATTGCGTTCCCCTCGGGCGGGCAATCCCGCGCCCGCCTGACGGGCGACGAATTGCTGGCGAGGCCAGAAATTGCTCGAGTGGCGCTGGCTTTAACCGAAAGCGAGAGAGGTCAGTAAAGCCAGCAATAGCAAGGCGGATACACCTTGCCAGAAGACGATGGGATGTCGCTCGATCAGCGGCGGACGCTGCCGCCTGTGCCAGTCCCTTGCAGGGTGGCGGAGGTCGTACAGGTACTCCGAGAGTGCCGGGTAGCGTTTGTGGGCCTGTGGATGAACCGCCTTTCCGATGGCCTCATCGAACCAGCCGGGCACATCCTCCCGGAACATCCGGGCCGATTGGTAATTGAGTCGGCGCAGCTGGCTGCGGCTATGCAGTTTCGGAACTTCGGCTCCATAAGGCAAGCGGCCGGTAAGCAGCTGGTAGGTGATCACCCCGAGGGAGAACAGGTCGGATTCGGGACCACCGGGTTCTCCGAGGAAGGTCTCGGGAGCACTGAACAGGGCGGCACCCCGTGGCCCGGGCTGCTCTTCCGGGGTTTCGGACTCCTCCAGGCCGGCGACCCGGGTGGCGCCGAAATCAATCAGGGTAATGGTGCCGTGGGCGTCCACCAGAACATTGTCCGGTTTCAGGTCCTGGTGCACCATTTCCAGCCGGTGGAAGGCTCGCAGGCCCCGGGCGATCTGCTCTACCAGATTGCGCACGGTTTCCAGGTCCGGAGCCGGGTTGTCCAGCATCCATTGCCGGAGTGTGCAGCCGTCCACGAATTCCGTGGCCAGGTACAGAAACCCGGGTTGCCGGTCCGGCGCAAACGGGCGCACAACATGGGCATTGTTGAGTCGCCGGGCAATCCACTGCTCGGTGAAAAACTGCTCCAGGTACACCGGGTCATGCCGCTGCTCCATGGATGGCAGCTTCAGTACCACGCGGGCTTCGGTGGCTTCATCCGCAGCGAGGTAAACATGGCTGCGGCTGCTGGCATGTATCTGCCTCAGAATCCGATAGCCATCAAGGCTTTGCCCGGGGCGAAGCTCGGGTGCGAAGGGCAGTCCCGCGAACTGCCGGAACAGCTCGTCGTTCCCGCGCTCCGAGGGCACCGAGTCAACCCGGATAATCTGTGCGGTCAGGTTGTCATCGCTTCCCCGCTCAAGGGCGGCGGCCGACAGGCGGCGGGCGGCTTCGTCGAGATCGTCTCCGGATTCACGGATGATGGCCGCCATGCCGCGCTCATCAATGTGCTCATGGATGCCGTCCGTTGCCAGCAGGAAGGTGTCGCCCGGCTGGATCGGCAGGCTCTGGTAATCGATATCCAGCTGGTCCCCGATGCCCATGGCCCGGGTCAGGCAGCTGTCCTCCCGGGAAAGCCAGAGCCGATGGTCGGTGGTCAGGAGCTCAAGCTGAGCCGGGTGAACCCGGTAGATGCGGGAATCACCGATATGAAACAGGTGTGCCGTGGCGGATTTGAACACCATCACGCTCAGGGTGCAGACATAGCCACGGTCCCGGTCGTAGCGGTACTGGCTTTGCCTGGTCTGGGCATACAGCCAGGCATTCGTTGCCCGCAAAACACGTTGGGCAGACTGCTTGACGGACCAGCTGTCTGGCGTTGAAAAATAATCACTGAGAAAACCGGCGACCGCGGATTCGCTGGCGATCTGGCTGACATTGCTGGAGCTGACGCCGTCGGCGATGGCAACGGCAATGCCTTTGGTCACCAACTGATGATTGTCCGGCACCAGCAGTCCGTGAAAATCCTGGTTGACCGGTTTTTTACCGGCTTCTGAGTGCTGGCCGGCAGAGATGGCAAGGAAAGCTGTCATCGTCAGGCAGGGTTTCCACTGTAAAAGAAAAGGCAACTCCGGCGGGTGCGGCTACCGGAGTTGCGGGAGTGCCGGGCTTAGGTGGACCGCGCCAGGGCGGCGGCGTTACGGGCGGCCGGAGCCTGACGTTTCGGTGCTGTGCGGACGTGGGTGGTGTAAAGGGTCAGACCGGTGAACGCGATCCCCCCGACCAGGTTGCCAAGAACGGTCGGGATTTCGTTCCACCACAGGTAGTCCATCACCGAGAACTCGCCTCCCATGATGAGCGCAGACGGGAACAGGAACATGTTGACGATGGAATGCTCAAAACCCATGAAGAAGAACAGCATGATCGGCATCCACATGGCCAGGATCTTGCCGCTGACGTTGGTGGAGATCATGGCGCCAACCACCCCCATGGAAACCATCCAGTTGCACAGCATGCCGCGGATGAAGATGGTGGCCCAACCGGCAGCGCCGTACTCAGCGTAACCCAGGGTACGGGCTTCACCAATACTGGCAATCTTGGTGCCAACCGCGCCAGGATCCGTGTTGAAACCATAGGTGAAGATAAACGCCATCATGAAGGCAACGGTCAGCGCACCACCGAGGTTGCCGAGAAAGACCCAGCCCCAGTTCCGCAGGATGCCTTGCACGGTCACGCCGGGCCGTTTGTCGAGCAGCGCCAGCGGTGTCAGCATGAACACGCCGGTGAGCAGATCAAACCCCATAAGGTACAGCATGCAGAACCCGATGGGAAACAGGATTGCCCCGATCAGAAAAACGCCGGTCTGGACCGCAACGGTGATGGCAAAAGCGGCCGCCAGGGCCAGGATGGCCCCGGCCATGAAGGCCCGGATCAGGGTGTCCCGGGTGGACATGTAGATTTTGGATTCGCCTGCGTCGACCATTTTAGTGACAAACTCTGAAGGCGCGATGTAAGACATAGTGTGTTCCTCTGACCTTAACCTGATAACCAACCCGATGGACTGGCCAAAAAAAACGGCGCTACCCGCCGCCTGCATTTCGCAGGTGCAAGTAGACGCCGTCGTCTGAATAAAGCTGTTGCCGTGAACAGAGCCCACATTGGTTCCGTTAGCAGGAGAGTTTGCAGAGACCGTGCCAGAGTGATTATGGTTTGCTAGACCGCACTGATTTCAATGAGGTAAGGTCGGTGGCGGGTTTGTGGTGGTCGTCATGGTAACTGCGTTCCCCGAGCCTGCGCACCTGTTCGGTGCGTGGCCGGCCCCTGATGCTACAGGCTGGCGCAATCAGCGGGGCAAGCTGTCAGCGCAGGCTGAAGCGCACCGGCAGCGCGTAGCGGAAACGATTCCCTGAGATCTCCCCGGGCACGGCCGGCAGCGGCGCGGCCTGTTCCAGCATGGCCAGGGCGGAGTCGTCCAGCAACGAGTAGCCAGAGCCGGTTTGCAGGCTGTGTGCGACCAGAGAACCATCTCGCCGGAATTCAAAGACGATCACCGGTGTGCCTTCCTGCCCCAGTCGCCTGGCCCGCCGGGGGTAGTCGTAAAAACGGGCCAGGTGGCGCCTGAGTCGGCTCAGATAGTGATCGACCTCGGAGCGCTCGCCTGCGTTTTGCAGTGGAATGGTGGCGCGGGACCCGGCTTCCTCCACCTCACTGTCCGCCGGTTGGGAAGTGGAAGATTCTGTCTCTGCCACAGACTGGGCAGGCTCAGGCTCTACGGGGGTTGATTCCGGCTCCGCTACCTCCGCCACCATTTCTGGCTCTGGCTCTGGCTCTGGCTCTGGCTCTGGCTCTGGCTTCGCTTCGGGTTCCGGGGTGGGCCCGCGCGTAACGTCCGGCTCGGGCGCAGGTTCCGCGGCAAGCTTGATGCGGATAGCCGGTGCGGTGTTGATGGCAGCCTCGCCCAGCGAATTGAGTTCCAGGGTTTTCTCGGGCGCGGCCACGACCAGGGCGCCGGCTGTAATTGCCGCTGCAAGCACCAGTAAAACAAAGCGCGAGGGTTGGGGTTGCAGAGTCATTCACCCGGCTCCGTCAGCAGCAGAATATCCGTGTAGCCACCCTTCTCAAGCACCCGGAACAGGGTTTCCAGATCCGCCATGGTGATCGTTTGTGCCGCAGCGATTCTCAGGGGGTGCAGCTCACTTGGGACAGGTAGGGTTGATAGGAGGGATTCTTCATCAAGGGTCTCTCCGGCAATCCGCCACCTGCCCCCGGCATCCACTGTCAGATCGGCGTCGGGTGGCCGCTGCTCCCGGATCTGCGTTGTAGCGGGGAGCTCGGGCAGTGGGTCGTCTGCAAGCTGGCCTGCCACGATGAAAAACATCAGCAGCAGGAACACCAGGTTGATCAGCGGCAGAAGCGCATCTTCCACTCGCTCCATCAGGGATTTGCCAGACGTAAACGGCGGTGGAACCAGGTCGGTCATGGTGCTTTGTCGTTTTCCCGCTTCCAGTGAGTATCGATGCCATTATTGGTCAGTTGGCTGAGCGCCAGGGTGAAGGCGCCGAGGCTGGCGTCATTCGTCGTGGCGAGGTTGACCTCGGTTATCCCGGCACGTGCAAGTTCAGGGAGGAGGTGCTCCAGTGGCATTGTCATGTCCTGCCACTGAATCTGGCCGTTTGCGGTAAGGGTCAGCTCCGGAAGCGGTTCGCCAGTCGCCGGACTCCGGGCGGAGGGATTGTTGGCCAGTTCCAGATAATCCACCGGCAGCAGGCGGCTGGTGAGCATAAAGAACACCAGTAGAATGAACACCACATCAATCAGCGGCGTGATGCGGATTGGTATCGGGCGATTCGGCCTGGGTTCAACCAGTTGCATGGGCGAATCGCCGGCTGCCGGCGCTGTCGTGGGAGAGATCGGCCGCGGGCGGGGTTGAAGCACACTCGCGGCTTGCCACTGCCTGCAGGGCATCAGCCCGGGCTTCGGCATCGCGGTCAACGGTTACGTTCAGGATTGAAACCAGGGTACTATTAATGGTTTTGTGAATGCGGCGTAAGCGGAATTCCACCCAGGCGGCCAGTGCTGCAAAGGGTATGGCGACAACCAGGCCGGCTGCAGTGGTGGTCAGCGCCTCATAAATACCGCCACTCAATTGGCTGGCGTTGGCGCGCCCTTCGGTAGCTGCCATGGCGCTGAAGGCGTCCATCATGCCCAGCACGGTTCCCAGAAGTCCCAGCAAGGGTGCCAGAGCCGCAATTACTTCAATGATTTTCAGGGGCGCCTCGAACGGCTCCAGTGACTGCTGTGCGTCCCGTGCCGCGGTTTCGCGAATCTGGCGCTCATCCTGCTGGCTGTTCAGTGCTTCAATGGTGTTGGTAACCAGGTGCAGCAACGGATTCAGCCTGCCCCAGCGACCAGCCTGCTCACGAATGGCGCCGGGCGACACAGATCCGGGGTTTTGTTGCCAGCGGATTACGGTTTTTTTAAGGCTGCCCGGCAAGCGGGGCGCGTATAGTGTCCCCAGCAACATCAGGTAGATAAAGGTGACGGCGCCAAGGAGAGCGATCACCAGAAGCACGACCATCACGGGCCCGCCCATCTCGGTCAGTTGAGCCAACAGGCCGTTGCTAAGAGGCGGGAAAATATCTGTCATGGCATGACTCTCAGGCACAATGGAGTGGATCTAAATAATAAAGATTATTATTTAATTTGCAAGGGTGCAACCCTGACGCCGGTGATGCCTTTGTTAGAATTCGGTCAGAAGTAAGAAGCAAAAGTATGGTTATGGTATTGGAATCGGGGGTAAAGATCATCACTGTTCGTCGGGCCTACCCGAACGTGTGGTTGTTGTGTTGATCAGGCGTTGGTTTGGCAGTCTGGTTAACCGGGCGGTTGCCCTGGTGGTTGTGGTAATTGTTCTCTCGGCACTGTTGGTCACTGTTGCTGGCGCCCTTCTCAGCCGGGCAGAGCTGGAGCGGCAGGCCCTTGGCCAGGTTGATACCATTGCCGCACTGGTGGCGGGGGAACTGAATGACAAGCTGGCGCTGAGGCTTGAAACCCTGAACCAGGTCGCCCAGGGCCTTACCATGTCTGCACACTCTCTGGATGCCCGCGCCCGTTTGCTGGTCCGGCGCCAGACGGCACTGCAGTACCTGTTTGATGGCATTTACCTGATCAATGAGTCGGGCCAGGTCCTGGCGGAGTACCCGGAATCCTTCCAGCAAACCGGGCTGAATGTCAGTGACCGCGAATATTTCCGGCGAGTCTCCTCGACCCTGGCACCGGTGATCAGTGAGCCGTATATATCAAACTATCAGGACAAACCCGCGGTTATGGTGGCGACGCCGATTTTTGATCATCGCCAGCGTTTTATCGGAATGATTGGCGGTGCCATCCGGCTGGATGGCGACAACTTTATGAAAGAGTTCATTAACCTCCGGATCGGTGAAACCGGCTACCTTGGCGTTGCGACCCGAAGCGGGGTGACGGTTGCTCACGGTCGTTCTGGCCGGCCAATGGCACCGGTGCGGGTTGCCAATCCGGTTTTGCGGGATGCGATGGAAGGTTTTGAGGGCACGCTGCAAACCCGGAATGGCGATGGTGAGGCCACGATTATGTCGGTACGGCAGATGACCCAGGTACCCTGGTTCGTGGCTGCGGTCTGGCCATCCCGTGAGGCCTATGCGCCGATAACCCGCACCGCGGATGCCTTTATCTGGATACTGCTGCTGGTGATTGTATTGATAGCGCCCATTGCCCTGTGGCGGTTCCGCCGGCTGATGGCGCCGCTGGAGACGCTGGGCAATCAGATTCGTGAGCGTCATCTCGGGATGCGGTCTGACCCGGTCGATGTATCTGGGGGTACCGAGATCCGACAAGTGGCGGAGATTTTCAATACCGTCATGGATGAGCGGGATGAAGTGCTGGTCTCGCTCGCTGAGCGCGAAGCGTTCTTTCGTTCACTCACTCAGAGTGCGCCTATCGGCATTGTCCAGACCGACATTCTGGGCCGCATCGAATTTGCCAATCCTGCTTTTGAAGCCGTTATCGGCCATCCCTCGGAAGACCTGACTCAAACCTACCTTGCAGGTCGCGTGCACGAGGCAGACCGTGACGCTGCCATTGCCGGCTGGAAACATGCGATCCGTAACCAGAGTGTGTTCCGGGGCCGGTTCCGTCTCGCGCCCCGAGAGCCTGACCGGCTGATCTGGGGAGACGTGATGATTGCAGCTATCCGAACGCCGGAGAAAGCACTGGGTACGGTTACCGTTGTCAGGGACATTTCCCATGAACTGGAGGTGGAAGAGGCTCTTCGGGATGAGCAGCAGCGGGCCGAGACCCTCCTCGGTGTGCTTCAGGAAGGGGTTCTGATGGTCGACACCGAGGGTGTCATTCGTTACGCCAACGACGCAGCCTGCCGTTTTCTGGGTGCAGAAGGCGAATGCCTGCTTCGCAATTTTTTCCAGTTGGTAACAATCAGGGACCGCGACCGCGAATTGACACGGCAGGAGTTTCTCACTGGCGAGGATCTGGGCAGCCGGTATGTAACGCTGTTGAACCCGGCCGGTGAAACCTTCGATATCGACCTCACCCTGCTCCACATTCGCCGGGGCCGCGAGGATGAACGCCTGGTCTTCGTGTTGCGTGATGACCGTGATCGCCGCCGGCAAGAGGAGCGGCTGTCCTGGGAGGCGACCCACGACAGCCTCACCCAACTGCTTAATCGCCGGGCATTCAATGCCGCCCTGATCAGGTGCATGGGCGAGGCCGGCCGCCAGGACGTGCGCTCAGTGCTGATGCTGATAGACCTGGATCACTTCAAACCGGTAAACGATGAGGGTGGGCACCTGCTCGGAGATGACCTGTTACGCCGGCTCGCGGACCTGTTCAAGGAATCCGTCCGCCAGTCCGATACCGTAGCGAGGCTGGGTGGAGATGAATTCGGCGTTATTCTGCCGGCCTGTGGACTTGCCAGAGCCGAGGCGCTTGCCGAGAAGATACGGGCGAATGTTGAAGATCTGCGCATAGAACACGACGGTCGGTCGTTTGGTGTTACTGCCTGTATTGGCCTGACCGAGCTGGCGCCGGATGACAGCGGTCCCAGGGAGGCCATGGGCCGGGCCGATGAGGGTTGCTATCTTGCCAAGTCCCGCGGCCGTAACGCGGTTGTTGTGGTGCCGTCACCACCAGCCGGCTGAGGCGCTGGCCTGCCACAGAAGGCGAACCGCCAGCGCGGTTAACACGAGGTTGAAGACCAGGCTGAACCAGCGGTTGCTCAGGGATTTCAGCACACGCAACCCGAGCCAGGTGCCGGCAAACCCGCAGGCAATCATGGCGAGAATGAATGGCAGCCATTCCAGGAACACAAACCCTGCCATTCCAAACACCAGTGCCTTGGGTGCATGCTGTAACGTCATGGCAGTGGCAAAGGTGGCAACGGTTTTGAACCGGTCGGCGTGAATCTGCTTGATAAAGGCGGCAACCAGTGGCCCGGTGGCGCCCACGAATAAACTCACGAAGCTGGTCAGTGCCGAGGCCAGAAAAACCCCTGGTGCTCCGAAAGCGCCCTTGGGCAAAGCCGGCCCCCAGCAAAGGTAAAGCACAAACAGGGCGATGGTGAGCTGCCAGATATGGGCCGGAAGATTCACCAGCAACCAGGCGCCCAGAGCCGCGCCAACGAGAACTCCGGGGGCGAAGGCGGCGATGACCCGCCAGTCCACATGGCGCCAGGTCAGTGTGGCCCGGCCAAGATTGGAACCCAGCTGGATCATGCCGTGCACGGGAATAATCGCCGCGGGTGGCATCCAGGTAGCCATCAGTACCAGCAACAGTACGCCTCCGCCAGCGCCCAGGCTGGCGGTAATCATGGAGGTGATGGTGGAGCTGGCAAGCAGGAAAAGCGCGACGGGAAGGCTCAGGCTTTCGGGAATAAACGCTATTTCCATTCACAGAATTCCGTTGGTTTCAGGCGCGGTGTGCAGCACAGCGCTTCGGTAGCCAGTTGCACATCGGCAACATAGTAAAGTGAAGCCAGCCCCAGTCTATCGCGGCCCAGATTGTGGAAGATCAGGCCGAAGGCAATGTCGCCCGCGGTAAAACGGTCATGGTTGTCGGCAAAGTATTCTGACGGCTGTGACAGAACAGGGTCTTCGAGCAGGGCCTGAACCCGTCCAACGCCGCCGTGATAAGCCTGGATCAGCAAGAGGCTGAACAGGCGGTTTCGTTTGCTGTCGGGCAGATCGCCGAAACGTTGCTGGAATACCGGCTCAAGGTTGCGAGCGTTCTGGTTCATCAGGCGCAGGGCGCAGTCAATCTGGGCCAGCCGGTGCCAGGTGTTTTTCGGTGAGATCTCACAGTCACCCAGGGCAGCGGGCGACAATTGCAGTATGCCCCGGGCGTCAGCCCGGGAATGGGCCCGGGCCTGTGCCCCGCTCTCGATCAGAATCTGGCCGGCCAGATACCGGGGCAGGGTTTCGGGCAGAGAGAGGCGGTTCTGGCTGTTCCGGTACTGTGAAACATAAAGCAGGGCATCATGAAGCGTGCCCGGCGCCCCACTGGTGGCGAAGGAAAGGTCATCCCAGGTGCCCCAGATCCGGTCGCCGGGCAGCGTCCCGAGGTAGCGGGCAATGGCCTCATTGATATTCACGTGTGGCTGGTCACAGGACAGGGCAAAGGGGTAGCCGGTTTGTCCGGCATCGCCCGGCACCCAGGTTTCCACGCGGCCCTTGCCGTACAGGGACTGCCGGGTTTCGTTGAGACGGCGCTGGGTGGCTTCGCGGTCATCCCCGTCACTGATCCAGGCCAGGAACTGGCCACGCATGTCGAATAGGATGTGGCGGCCGGAGCTTGAACAGTAGCCGGATTCCTTCAGCACCCAGCGCCGGATGGTCAGAATGTTTTCGAATACTCCCTGGCTGACCCAATAGGGCGATGCCCGGACAATTCGGGTCCAGTCGCTGTCGCCGGCCGGGATATCCTCACCCTCCTGGGCCAGGGTGGCTGTTGTTGCAGTCAGGATGAAAATCCAGACCAGTTGGCGTAAGCTATTGAGAAATCTGATCATAAGTGTTATGTCCGTGACCTTCCCCAGAATACAATAACAAATGGAACCTGCCATGAAGCAATCCGAATACCTTCGTTACGACGCAACTGCACTGGCTGATCTGGTCCGCCGGGGCGAGGTAAGCTCCAGGGAAGTATGCGAGGCGGCCGTGGAACGGGCAACCCGCGTGAACGGTACCCTCAACGCCATTTGTTACCCTCAGTTCTCCGGCGCGCTCGGCCAGAACTTCCCCGGGCACGCCGTGTTTGCCGGCGTGCCCCTGCTGCTCAAGGACCTGGCCCAGGAGCAGGCGGGGCACCCATGTACCTATGGCAGCCGGGGATTGAAAAGGAACGTCGCGCCCCAGGACTCGGAATTTGTCCGCAGGGCCCGCAATGGCGGGTTGGTCTTTCTGGGACGAACCGCAACCCCCGAGTTTGGTTTAAAAGCAGTGACAGAGTCCGAGCTGTGGGGCCCGACCCGCAACCCCTGGAACACGGAGCGGACGCCTGGCGGTTCAAGTGGCGGCTCAGGTGCCGCCGTCGCAGCCGGTATCGTGCCCATGGCCGGTGCCAACGATGGCGGCGGTTCCATCCGGATACCGGCTGCCTACAACGGCCTGTTCGGCCTGAAGCCGTCCCGTGGCCGCATTTCCGTGGGCCCCTTCATGGGGGAAGCCTGGACCGGCGCGTCCACCGATCATGTGGTCAGCCGGACAGTGAGAGACAGCGCGGCCATGCTGGATGTACTCAGTGGCCCTGCTCCGGGTGATCCTTTTGTAATTCCGTCGCCGGCCTCGGCCTATGCTGATCTGATGCAGAAGTCGCCGGGCAGCCTGCGAATCGGCGTGTTCACCTCCTCTCCCTACAACACCGAGGTGGCCCCCGAGTGCGTTGCGGCGGTTGAAGAAACGGCGCGGGTCCTGGAGAACCTGGGCCACAGGGTCGAGTATGCTGCGCCGGAATTCGACGGCATGGCCCTGGCGCGCTGTTATCTGGCCCTGTACTTCGGCGAAGTGTCGGCGCTGATGGCGAAGGCGAAAGAGCAATTCGGCGCCAGTGACCGTGATTTTGAGCTGGATACCCGCCTGATCGGCATGCTGGGCCAAACCATGCCGCTGTCGGAGTATGTCCGCCGTCGCCAGCAGTGGAATGAATTTGCCCGGGCCCTGGGGGCCTTTTTTGGCAGCTATGATCTCTATCTCAGTCCCACCACCGGGCAACTGCCGGCGGTGATCGGGGAGCTGGAGACACCGCCCCATCTGAAACTGGCGGCCCGGCTGATGCTCAGGCTCAATGCAGGCAAACTGGTGCACCGATCCGGCCAGGTAGACCAGATGGCCCTGGAAAGTCTGGCCCGTACGCCATTCACTCAGTTGGCGAACCTCACCGGAACACCGGCCATGTCTGTCCCCATGCACTGGACTTCCGGAGGTTTGCCGGTTGGTGTCCAGTTCGGTGCGCGCCACGGGGCCGAAGCGGTTTTGCTTCAGTTGGCGGCCCAGCTGGAAGAGGCAAACCCCTGGTTCAGCAACTACGAAAAGCTTGAGGATGCGTTCTGAGGCAACAGGGGTTGTGATCCGGCTGGTGAAACTCCACGTTTATCTTTGCACGCGGAACAGGCTATGCTGTCAGACAGGAAGGCCCTTCTTCCTGACAGATCCTGATGGCATCGAGGAGGCGAGCGTATTATGAACCAACCGATGGCAATCGACGAACTGGTATCAGTAGCACAGGCCGAGGCCATGGGGGAGCTTGACGCCCCGATGATGGCCATTGTCCTGTCCAGCGAACAAAGCTATGACTTGCCCATTAATTCCCTTGAAACCGATGCCGACAAGGCCCGCTGGGGGTTAATCCTCCGCGCCGCCCGCGAGCATGTTGAGGCGGATGCCGTGGCCGTGCTCTATCCGGCCTGGACGACCATCCGCCATAAGAAACCGGGAGTGGAAGCCGAAGCGGCCTCCGGGGAGGTGCCGGACGAGTCCGATGGCCCTGACGACTCTGACGACTCAGGCGGGCCTATCGATACCCTGTTCGTGCAGTTGCACACCCGGGACCATGTTTACTGGCGGGGTTTTGAACAGATCCGGGACCCCAAACACCAGCGCATTATCGGCTTCCGCCGGATCAAGGCGTTGTCCACCGACTACAAGCGTGATGAAGCGCCTTCGGTTGCGTCGTGGCTGAGTACGCTGTTTGAGCCGCTGCCGGAAGAAGGCGCGGAGACCGATGTGGACCGCGAACTGGCGGATCTTCTGGAGGAGCCCGAAGTGAGTGCTGCGCTCTACCCAAGGCAGATGCGGGCCCTGCATTGACAGGCACGCCCTTTGTCCGGGGCAAGGGCCCCGGATATCAGCGGCTGGAGAGCAATGTAAGGCAAAGCTGGGCGTTCCGGATAAAATGACCGAATGCTGCCAGCTGCTCCTTCGAGGGCACATAGGCGCAGGCTGCGTTGTCCGCGTAGAACAAGCCTACCAGCCGACCGTTAGCTGTGATCGGGCCGGTCAGCGCCGGCACCTTGCCAAGCCACCGATCATAAGGCACGCCCTCCGATGCCGGTTCGGGTTCATAAATGGTGCAGTGGGCAAGGGGTAGAAGTGAGCCCAGGGGCCCCGTTCCATCTTTCTGAATGACCAGATTCCCGCGCCATTCCTCAGTTCCGCGCCCGCCCAGTTTCCGCGGCACCAGTTCGTTACCGGTCCGGTCGCTCATCAAAAGGGCCACCCGCTGCATGCCGATTGACCTGTGGATACCTTCGATCACAAGCTGGCACACCTCGTTGATGTCCGGTTTTTCCGTGAGGCACTGGCTTAACTCCCGCAGGATTTCCAACTGCAGTTCGGCGTCCATGTCCGGTGCCCGCGCGGCATCACCTGAGCCTCGTTCCGCGCCCGGCATCATGGCCGTGACCTGGGGAATGCCCAGGGAGACCGCGACGCGAGTCGCTTCCGAGGCGTTTACCTTGAGCTGATCCCGGACCACGGCCGGGCTTTCTCCGATGTCCCTGCCAAGCTGCTCCAGAACCTTGTTCATTTCCGGGCCGCTCCAGCCCTGCTCGGACAGCCTGGCCATCTCTGCGGAATTGCGCACCAGGCTGGACGCCGCGGAATTGGCCTGGCCCGGGGAAACGACATCCCGGATGAACGGCCCCAACGACCAGGCCTCTACCAGACCGCGGGTAATTTCGGTAAACGTTGTATGCAATACCGACTTTTGCGCTTCCACCGGGGGCTCATCCAGCCGCAGTCGTTCCTCCAGTTCGGTGGCCTGCTGAGTTTCGCAGGACCAGAATGCCAACTCGCCAATATTCATCAGCAACGCCCCGATGAACACTTCCTCCAGCGCGGTTTCATTCCTTTTGGACATCAGGCTCCGGGCCTGCACGGCCGCATGAATTGCCCGGGCCAGGCAGCGCAGCAAATGGGGGCGGTCATTGCGCTGCAAAAGCGTGTCTACGATCAGTGAGGAAATCGCCATGGATTTCACGGCGTCGAAACCGATCAGGGTAATGGCCCGGCTGACGGTGCTCACCTGGGTGCGGGTCTGGTTGTAGAATACGGTATTGGACAGCCGCAGCACCTGGGAGGTCAGTTGGGCATCATTGAGGATAACGTTGGCCAGTTCGTTGACGGTGCTGTTCCGGCTGTCCGTCAGTTCGTTGATGCGCCGGAGCGTATTTGCCAGTACCGGTAGCTCGACTTTGCTGAGATAGGTGACCCATGCCTGGGTGGAGTTCATCCTTGGGGGCGTTGATTGTTTTTCGTTGGTCACGTTAGTGAGTCTCTGGGCAGCGCGCCTCTGGGAAATGGAAGGTTATGCTTTGGCCCACAGTCTAGTTCAGGCGGGTGTCCGGTGTCAGGTAACCGTTTGTGTAGGGATATCTACCCACCCGGCGACTTCTGCCGGAATTCGGGTTTGCCCGCCGTATCGGCTATAATCGCCGGTTTTAACGCTGCACCCACAAGGCGCTGACCGTGATTGTATTTGACCAGGTACAGAAGTCGTATCAGGTAGGCGGCCGGGCGATCCCCGCGCTACACCCCACCGATATGACCATAGAAACCGGCGAGGTATTCGGCATCGTTGGCCACTCCGGCGCGGGCAAATCGACGCTGGTGCGTCTGATCAACCTGCTGGAACCACCCACCGGCGGCCGCATTCTGATCGACGATGAGAATATTACCGATTATGACGCCGCCGAACTGCGGGCCTTCCGCCGTAAAGTCGGAATGATTTTCCAGCATTTTAACCTGCTGTCTTCGAAAACCGTGGCCGACAACATTGCCTTCCCCATGAAGCTGGCGGGCATCTACCCGAAAACGGACATCCGGGAGCGGGTCCGGGAATTGCTGGCCCGCGTCAGCCTCACTGACCATGCCAGCAAATACCCGTCACAGCTCTCCGGTGGCCAGAAACAGCGGGTAGGCATTGCCCGGGCTCTGGCTTGCCGGCCCACGATCCTGCTCTGCGACGAAGCTACCAGCGCCCTGGACCCGCAAACCACCCAGTCGGTCCTGAAGCTGCTGGCGGATATCAACCGGGAACTGGGCCTGACCATTGTACTGATCACCCACGAAATGGACGTGGTCCGCCGTGTCTGCGACCGGGTAGCGGTAATGGACGCCGGCCAGGTGGTGGAAATGGGACCGGTCAGCGAGGTATTCCTGCATCCCAGGCACCCGACCACCCGGGATTTTGTGTTCGAGAGTGAAAGTGTTGACCGGGACGAACTGCGGCAGGACCTGAGCAAGGCCGATGGCCGGATCCTGCGGCTGACGTTCAAGGGTGAATCAACCTACAAGCCCTTACTGGGCAGCGTGGCCCGGGAATCCGGCGTGGATTTCAGCATTCTGTCCGGGCGTATTGACCACATCAAGGACACCCCTTATGGCCAGCTTACACTGTCCCTGGTGGGCGGTGACCTGCGCGTTGCCATGCAGGCGCTGGATGCCGCCGACGTTCATGTGGAGGTGCTGCGCTGATGGAAGCCCTGTTGAGCAATGTAGACTGGAGTGAGATCGGCTGGGCCAGCTGGGATACCCTGGTCATGGTCGGCGTGTCGCTGTTGTTCAGCGTGCTGATTGGCCTGCCCACCGGTGTGCTGTTGTTCCTGTTTGGCAAGCGCCAGTTGCTGGAGCAGCCCGTTGCCTACGCGGTGCTGTCGTTCGTGGTGAACGTGCTGCGCTCAGTGCCTTTTATCATCCTGTTGATCGTGATGATTCCCTTCACCGTCATGTTGATCGGAACGTCTCTCGGCGTTGCCGGTGCGATTCCGCCGCTGGTGGCCGGTGGTGCGCCGTTCTTTGCCCGGCTGGTGGAAACGTCCCTTCGGGAGGTGGACCGGGGCATCATCGAAGCCACCCAGGCCATGGGCGCCAATGTGCGCCAGATCATCTTCGGCGCCCTGCTGCCAGAGGCGCTTCCTGGCATTATCGCGGGCATTACGGTGACCGCCATCACGTTGGTATCTTACGCCGCCATGTCTGGTGTCATCGGCGGCGGCGGCCTTGGTGACCTGGCCATCCGCTTCGGTTACCAACGATTCCAGACCGATGTTATGGTCATTACTGTGGCCCTATTGGTCATTTTCGTCCAGGTCCTGCAGATGGTCGGCGACCGTCTGGTTTTGTATTTCAGCCGCAAATAGGTACAGCCAGATATAGGCACGCGGTCGGAAACCCCTTCCGAAAACGTGGAGCGCCAGGGATGGCGACCGAGCCCTACTTGGATGTATTTACGGGCGTTTTTCGGAAGGGGTTTCCGGCCGTGGGCCGTACTCCCGGACTGATTTCATTGTTCGTAATTTCTCAAAGGAGAACAGACGTATGAATCTGAAGAAAACATTCGCAGCACTGGCTGCGGCCGCTACTTTCTCTGGCGCAGTTGCTGCCGGGGAGCTGTCTGTAGCCGCAACTCCCGTACCCCACGCGGAGATCCTGGAATTTGTGAAGCCGCAGCTGGCTGAACAGGGTGTGGAACTGGACGTTAAGGTATTCACCGACTACATCCAGCCGAACATCCAGGTGGACCAGAAGCGGATGGATGCGAACTTCTTCCAGCACCAGCCGTATCTGGATGAGTTCAATGCCGGTCGTGGTACCAGTCTGGTGACCGTGACCGGCGTTCACGTTGAGCCGTTCGGCGCCTACTCCAGCAAGATTGATTCGCTGGATGACCTCAAAGAGGGCGCTGTGGTCGCTATTCCGAACGACCCCACCAACGGTGGCCGTGCACTGCTGCTTCTGCAGAAGGCCGGCCTGATCAGGCTTGAGGATGCCAGCAAGATTACAGCAACCCCTCGTGATATTGCCGAGAACCCGAAAGATCTCGATTTCAAAGAGCTTGAGGCCGCCACTTTGCCGCGCATCCTGGACCAGGTTGACCTGGCACTGATTAACACCAACTACGCGCTGGAAGCGGGCCTTAACCCGTCTGACGATGCGCTGGTGATTGAAGGTTCCGAGTCACCCTATGTGAACATCCTGGTTGCCCGTCCGGACAACAGGGACAGCGACGCAATGCAGAAGCTTGCGGCCGCGCTGAACTCTGAGGCTGTTCGAGAATTCATCATGGAACAGTACGAAGGTGCCGTGGTTCCGGCATTCTGATAACCGGGAAGGTCGGAGAAGCCCGGAAGCCCGGGGTCAGATGAAAGCTTTCATCTGACCCCGATTTCATGCAATTTCAGTCATCCGATCAATCACCGCTCCAGTTCACTTTCGGATCCGGTGTCATCCGCAGGTAGGACTTCACGGCCTTGTAGCCTTTCGGGAAGCGCTCTTTGATCTCTTCCTCATCCTGCAGGGACGGCACGATGACCACATCGCCGCCATGTTCCCAGTTACCCGGGGTGGCAACCTTATGTTCATCGGTCAGTTGCAGCGAGTCGATAACCCGCAGCACTTCGTTAAAGTTACGGCCGGTGCTGGCGGGGTAGGTGATCATCAGCCGAACCTTCTTGTCCGGATCAATCACGAACAGGGAGCGTACGGTCAGGCTGCTGTCGGCATTGGGATGAATCATGTCGTACAGCTCGGACACTTTGCGATCCTGATCTGCGATGATCGGGAAGTTCACCGCGCAGCCCTGGGTTTCGTTGATGTCCTTGATCCACTCCTTGTGGGAGTCCACCGGATCCACGCTCAGGGCGATGGCTTTGACGTTGCGTTTGGCAAACTCGTCCTTGAGTTTGGCGGTCAGGCCCAGCTCAGTGGTGCACACGGGCGTGAAGTCGGCCGGGTGCGAGAACAGAACGCCCCAGCTGTCGCCCAGCCAGTCATAAAACGAAATTTTTCCTTCACTGGACTCCTGCTCAAAATCCGGTGCAGTGTCTCCGAGACGTAAAGACATGTTTACTCTCCTGTGATCATGGTTGTGACGATTTCGTTTGCCATTCCGGCTTAACAGTGACCGGGATTGCATTCCGGGTGTAATAAGACAGACCTTGGTGCCGGGTGAGACAATTACAAGGGGCTCAGGGCCCCATTGCCTTCTCTTTTTCAAAGTGCTCCCGGGTCAGCTTGAATACCACCGGACTGAGCAACAACAAGGCGATCAGGTTTGGCAGTGCCATCATGGCATTCAACGTGTCTGCCAGCAGCCAGACAAATCCCAGGTTTACGGTGGCCCCCACCGGTATGGCGAGAATCCAGGCGACCCGGTAGGGCATGATGGCCCTCACGCCGAACAGGAATTCGACACTGCGCTCACCATAGAACGACCAGCCGAGAATGGTGGTGAAGGCGAAAACCGCAAGCGTAATGGCCACAAGGTAGTTGCCGACACCGGGCAGCGCGCCCTCGAAAGCCATGGAAGTGAGGGCTGCGCCGGACTCCCCGGACGTCCAGATACCGGAGGTGATGATGACCAGGCCGGTAATGGTGCAGATAATAATGGTGTCGATGAAGGTGCCGAGCATGGCCACCATGCCCTGATTGACGGGATTTCTGGTTTGCGCGGCGGCGTGGGCAATGGGTGCGGACCCCAGCCCCGCTTCGTTGGAGAAAATGCCCCGGGCAACACCGAACCGGATTGCCGCCCAGACGGCAGCACCGGCAAAGCCGCCTTCTGCGGCAATGGGGCTGAAGGCGTGCCCGAGCACCAGGGCAAATGCCGCGGGAATGTCCGCGGCATTGATGGCCAGAACCACCAGCCCAGCGATCAGGTAGGAAACCGCCATCAATGGCACCAGGGTACTGGCGACGTGGCCGATCCGGCGGATACCGCCGATCAGCACCATGCCGACGAGAACCATCAGGATCAGACCGGTTACCCAGTGCGGCAGACCAAAACTTGTCTGCATCACATCGGCCACCGAGTTGGCCTGTACCGTATTACCGATACCGAATCCGGCAATGGCGGCAAAAATGGCAAACAGGACGCCGAGCCAGGTCCATTTGCGACCCAGTCCGTTGCGGATGTAGTACATGGGCCCACCGACGTGGGCGCCGCGTTCGTCTACCTCCCGGAAACGGACCGCGAGGACCGCCTCGGAATATTTTGTGGCCATGCCGACCAGGGCCGTGAGCCACATCCAGAACAGGGCGCCCGGCCCACCGAGGAATACGGCCGTGGCAACACCCGCGATATTACCGGTGCCGACAGTGGCGGACAGAGCCGTCATCAGGGCCTGGAAAGGAGGGATTTCGCCTTCGGACTCAGCGCCCGCGGCGGTGCGGCCACTCCACATCAGTTTGAAACCGGCGCCAAGTTTGAGCACCGGCATCAATCTGAGGCCCAGGCTGAGGAACAGCCCGACCCCCAGAATCAGAACCAGCATGGGGGGACCCCAGACCAGTCCGTTTACATCTTTGACAAATTGTCCAATGGTTTCCATGGGTTCTCCCTGTGCGTGCCATGTATTGGATTTACTGTTTGGCCCAAAGAGGGTATAACCGACTGAGTTTAGTCAGTTATATTCCCGTGTAAACTGATCGATGGCTAAAAGTGGTTGATTCGGGTGTGATTGCCTATGCTCATAGCAGAGGCGAGCATCCACAAAAACAGGAGGGGTTGTGTCCATGCGTTCACTCAAAGTTTCAGATGTTATGTGGAATCACATCGAGCCGATCCGGTGTGGTGTGCCGCTCACCAAAGTCGTGAAAACCCTGCTGCACAATCATGTAACCGGTTTGCCGGTGGTTGATGAGCACCGCCATGTGCTTGGGTTTGTGTCCGAGCAGGATTGCATTCATGCCCTGCTGGTGAGCAGCTATCACAGCGAGGGGGAGCCGATCGTGGACGATGTCATGTTCCGGAAGCCGCTGACAGTTTCGCCGGAGATGGCGGTTGTGGATCTCGCCCAGAACCTCGGTGCAGGCAAGCCAAAGGTGTACGCTGTTGTGGATCACGACAAACTCATTGGTATTGTTACGCGTACAGCCATCCTGGCAGAACTGGCGCGCACCGGTTTCGGGCTTGAGCTGCCCAAATACGCCAGCGCCGAGGACTGATCCACAGCCCTCTCAAAGGTCGAGGTCAAAGGTCGAGGACGCTATGGAACTCTTATCCACGAACGTCAGTTTCGAAGGGGAGCATCGCCGTTACCGGCATGCCTCCGCTACCCTCGGATGCAACATGGAATTCGCGGTGTATCTGCCGCCAGCGGCCGTGGGCTCGAACCGGGAAAAAGTGCCGGTCCTGTACTGGCTCTCCGGGCTGACCTGCACCGACCAGAACTTCATGCAAAAAGCCGGTGCCCAGAAGCGGGCCGCGAAGCTGGGCATGGCAATCGTTTGCCCCGATACAAGCCCCCGTGGGCTAAACCTGCCCGGCGAGGATGACAGTTATGATTTTGGAACCGGGGCCGGCTTTTACATCAACGCCACCCGGCAGCCCTGGGCACCCCATTACCGGATGTACGACTACGTCGTTAAGGAGTTGCCGCAGTTGATCGAGAGTGAATTGCCGGTAACCGATAGCCGGGCGATCAGTGGCCATTCCATGGGAGGTCACGGCGCGTTGATCTGTGCCCTGAAAAACCCGGGCCGCTATTCGTCGGTGTCGGCCTTCGCGCCCATTGCCAACCCGACCGAATGCCCCTGGGGGCAGAAAGCTTTCGCAGGGTACCTCGGCGACAATACCCGCAACTGGGAGGAATGGGATGCGACCCTACTGATCCCGACGGCCCGGGAGCGTCTGCCATTACTGGTGGATCAGGGCACCGCGGACGAGTTCCTCGGTAGTCAGCTTAACCCTGATGCCCTGGCTGATGCCTGCGAGAAGTTTCACCATCACATCAATTTGCGTATGCATCGGGGTTACGACCACAGTTATTTTTTTATTGCCTCGTTTATTGATGATCACCTGGACCACCACGCCGATGCGCTGGGTTTATGAGTTCAGGCCCCAGACCAGGCCGAAGTCTATGGATGGCATGATCTCGGGCTGCTCGAGCGCCCGGATGTTGAATTCCGGAAGGCTGGTATCGCGTTCGAAAGTTCCGGCATAACGGTTGCCCCGGGGGCCGAAGATCGCCTTGACGAAAGGCCCTCTTGCCCTCACTGGTCGCCCGGTGACTACGCCCACCTCATTGTTTTCGAGGCGCACCAGAATGCCCGGCGGGAATTCGCCAAGAACCTGCAACAGAGCTTTCGGTATCGCCGGCCGGAATTTCCCGTCGGCCAGATTGGCAATGAGTTTTCGGGCGTTTGCGACATCCATCCGGTCGCGGTAGGCGCGCTTGGTAATCATGGCGGTATAGCGCTCGGCCAGGGCCAGAATTTCCGCCTCTGGCCGGACGTCGGTGCCGCTGAGCCCCTCCGGGTAGCCACTGCCGTCGGCCTGTTCATGGTGCTGGGCAATGATGGTCAGCAGCAGTTTGTTGTTAATGCCCGCCGACCTGAGGGCCTGAATGCTGCGCTCCGGGTGCTTGCGGATGACACCTCGCTGCTCATTGCTGAGTACTTTGCTTGACGCGTTAAGTTTGTCTGCTATCGGAACGAGCGCAAGGTTTGCGGTGAGTGCCGCGGTTGTGAGAACACCGATGCGCTTTTCTTCCAGCCCGAACTGCCGGCCAATGAACTGGCAAAGGATTGCGTGAAACAGAATCTGTTCACGAATAACCGGACCGATGGAGTATAGATGGATCAGCGCCAGACTTGCGTCAGGTGACTCGGTACAAGTGCGTTCAATCATTCGTGCCAGGCCAAGCAGACGCTTTTGTGCGGAAGGGTCGGCCCCGGTAATGGCATTCAGTGTGGCTTCCAGGGTATGCAGCAGGTCCGGGTAGTCCGCGAAGGGGTTGCGTTCCCGGTTGTCCTCGACGATTTCCTCCTGCGGACGTTTAATCTTGCGGGGTCTGAACCGGCCCCGCTCGAACAACTGCTCCAACTGGGAGTTGGTCTGAATCACATAGCCCTGGCGCAACAACACATTGCCGTCGGCGTCGTAGACGTTCCACGGTAACGGCCGGCCAATGGTGAGGGCGCCGGGAGCAATTCGGACAAGCTCGATCAAAACAGGTGTCTCGGGTGCAGGTTCATCATGGGTCGAGTGTAACCCTGAATAACAGCTTCTCTCCACTCAGGACGGTAAGGGTTGTTGCTCTATTCCCGGGTTTTACCTGATTTGACAGGGTTTGGGGGCTTGGAAGCTGAGCGTTCACTCTCAATTTGTGGAAATAGAGAGAGAATATGTAAAGAATCGTTGCGAAACAACCACCGCTCACATGACTTGCGCTACTCTGGACCCCTGAATAACTCTTATTGTCGGACGATCACTCTGTATGCTCCAGCGCCTCAAGACCGATTTCAGGTTGTCGATTATTACCCTGCTCGGCGTAAGCGCATTTCTGGGAGTGACCCCCTTCGCCGTGATGCGTTTTCTGCAGGGCAATCTGCTGGCGGGGCTGGTTGACACAGCCATCCTCCTTACTATCGGTTCAGCGCTGGTCTACGCCTGGGTAACGGGTGATACGCGCAGAAGCGGGCTGGTAGTGGCGAGCACTGCCTGCGGTGGTGCGGTGGTTGTGGGGATCCTGGTGGGAGAGCCTGGATTGTTCTGGCTGTACCCTGCCCTGGTCACTACTTTCTTTCTTGTCAATCCCAGGGTGGCCGTTGTCCTTAACGTTGCCTCCGTGGTGGCCCTGATGGTGCATGGCGGCGCCTTCCGGTCTGATATCCAGATGTGGTCTTTTTCCGCCACAGCGTTTGTGGTCAGCGCCTGTGCCTACGTGTTTGCGCACCGGAATCGTGATCAGCGGCAGCGGCTTGAGCATCTGGCGACGGTTGATCCCCTGACCGGAATCAAGAACCGTCGCTCGATGGATCAGGAACTGGACCTGGCGGTGGCAAACTCTGAACGCACCGGGCTGCCCTATGCGGTGGTTCTTCTGGATATCGATCATTTCAAGAAGATCAACGACGAGCACGGCCATGGGGTGGGTGACAATGTCCTTATCGATCTCGTCGCTTTGCTGCAGCAGAGCACCCGCAAGTCGGACCAGCTGTTCCGCTATGGTGGTGAGGAGTTTGTGCTGCTGTTGCCCGGGGTTGACGGCGTAAGTCTGAAGGCGGTGATGAGCAATCTGCAGCAGATCTTGCGCAAGTATCTGAAGCATCCGGGAGGTACGGTCACTGTCTCATTTGGTGTGGCGCTGCTCGAACATGGTGAGGGCGTGGACAGCTGGCTGGCCCGGGCGGATGCCGCGCTTTATGAGGCCAAGGACACCGGCCGTGACCAGTTCGTGTTTGCGGATGGTCACTCATCACCGGAACTGGTCACGGCCACGACCTGACCACCGCCGGGCGCATAGAGGAAGAGTCTCCATCCAAGCAGGATGCCGGCAGAAGCCAGCCCGCCGGTCAGCCCGACCCAGAAGCCGGCCGCCCCCATCGCCGGTACCAGCCAGTCCGTGAAGGTCAGCAGGTAGCCCAGTGGGAGGCCCAGTCCCCAGAATGAAAACAGCATGATGAACATTGGAATCCGGGTATCCTTGTAACCCCGTAATGCGCTGATGCAGGTTACCTGAATGACATCGGCAATCTGGAATATCGATGCGAACATCAGCAGCCTGACGGTCACGTCCCGAACGTCGGTATCACGGGTGTAGAGTGCCGAGATCTCGCGGGAGAAAGCCCATAGCATCAGCGCGAAGACCAGCGCCGTCGCCGCAGCCAGTATCAGGGAGCTGCGGGAAATCAGGCGTGCTGTGTCCGGTGCCCCGGCACCCACCAGAAAACTGACCCTGAGCGTCAGTGCCATACCGATACTGAGCGGCAGCATGAATAACAGCGACACAACGTTCAGGGCAATCTGATGTCCCGCCACGACCACCGGCCCAAGGGGGGCCAGAAACAGGGCGATCACCGAAAACATGCTGGCCTCGACAAAAATAGTGAAGCCGATGGGTACACCGATTCCCAGGATATACCGAATGCCCGGCAAATCCGGCTTCACCCAGTCTGACATCAGATGGAAATGCCGATAGACACGGCTGCGGTTCAGATACACCAGCAACGCAAGGGCCGCGACGCCATTGGAGATGGAAGTAGCCCAGCCGCAGCCGATGCCTCCCATGGCTGGCAGCCCAAGCTTGCCGTAAATGAAAATGTAATTCATGGGCAGGTTGATCAGCGTGCTGAGCACGGAGAACGCCATGATTACCCGGGTATGACCCAGACCATCGGTGAGCCCCCTCAGTGCCGTGATCAGCAGCAACGCCGGTACACCCCAGGCGAAGGCGTCCAGATAGCCCTGGGTAATACGTGCGGTGTTGGCTTCCAGGTTCAGAATCGCCAGCACCGGGTGCACGTGGGTGAGCAACAGGATCATGATGACGGACCCGGCCCCCGCCAGGTACAGGCCCTGCCAGGTGGCCGGCATGATCTTCCCGAAGGCCCGGGCGCCGTTGTAGCCGGAAATAATGGGTTGCAGCGCGCCCAGCATGCCCATAAAGAACAGAAACAGCGGCATCCACAGGCTGCTGCCGATGCCAACGGCCGCCAGATCTTTGGCACTGGCGTGCCCGGCCATCACCGTATCAATCACGCCATTGGCCATCTGGGCAACCTGGGCGATCAGGATTGGCCCACCGAGAATGGCCAGGGTCCGCCATTCCGTGAGTGTCCGGGCGAACAGCGTCTGACGTGCTTCCGGTAATGGCTGGTGTCGTTCATCCATAGGGCGTGGGGTCCCGTGTTCCTTCAGATTCCTGGATGCGCGCCGGCAGCGCCGCACAGACCGAGCATCCTACCCGATTTGGCCCATGTCAGGGCATCGGGGTTTGTCCTGCTGCCCGCTTCTCCCAAAACCGTTAAAGTACGCGCCTTGTTCATTGGCCCTGCCGCCAGCGCTGGCATCGCAGCGCCAGTGCTGGCAAAATCCTGCAACAACAGCCCCGGCTGTGCCCTGTTAATAACCTTCCTCAGCCAAAAGCACAGGAACACAACATGACTCAGTCCGACTCGGTTTCGGGTAACGATGCAGGGGCCGCTCGTGGTCTCTGGTCCTCCCGGCTGGCGTTTATTCTGGCGGCAACCGGTTCTGCCGTTGGTCTTGGCAACATCTGGAAATTCCCGTATGTCACCGGCGAGAATGGCGGTGGCGCCTTTGTGCTGGTTTATCTGCTGTGCATCGCGGTTATCGGTATTCCCATCATGATGGCGGAAGTGTTCATCGGCCGGAACGGCCGGCACAATCCCATTACCAGCATGCGCCTGGTCGCCGAACGCAACCTCAGCTCCCCGGGCTGGCGGATCTCCGCGATCATCGGGATGATTGCCGCGTTCGTTATCCTCTCTTTCTATTCGGTGATTGGTGGCTGGTCCGCTTCGTATGTCGGCCACGCCGCCATGGGCGACTTTACCGGTGGCACCGCGGACTCCATCGGCGAGCTGTTTGGCGGCCTGCTGGCCAGTCCCGGCCAGTTGCTTTTGTGGCATACCATCTTCATGGCGCTGGTTATCCTGGTGGTTTCCCGGGGACTGAAAGGTGGCCTGGAGCGGGCTGTCACTATCCTGATGCCGGCCCTGTTTATTCTGCTGCTGCTGGTGGTTGGCTATGCGGCCACCACTGGCCATTTTGGCGAAGCTGTCAGCTTCCTTTTCACGCCGGATTTTGGTGCCCTGACGATTAACGGGATTCTGATCGCCCTGGGCCATGCCTTCTTCACCCTGAGCCTGGGTATGGCCATCATGATGGCCTACGGGTCCTATCTTGGCAGCGATGTTTCCATCGGCCGCACAGCGGTCAGTGTCGCCCTCATGGATACCGTGGTGGCACTGCTGGCTGGCCTGGCTATCTTTCCGGTGGTGTTTGCCAATGGCCTGGAAGCGGGTGCCGGCCCCGGCCTGATCTTCCAGACCCTGCCGCTGGCCTTCGGCAACATGCCCCTGGGCGGCCTGTTCGGCACCCTGTTCTTCATACTGCTGCTGTTCGCGGCCTGGACCTCCGGCATTTCCCTGCTGGAGCCGGTGGTTGAGTGGGTGGAGGAAAAGACCAACCTGGCCCGCACGGGCAGTGCCATCCTGGTGGGCGTGCTCTGCTGGGCGCTGGGTATTGCCTCGATTCTGTCGCTCAACGTCTGGGCCGATGTCACTCCGCTGGCCATGTTCGAGCGGTTTGAGGGCAAGACCATCTTCGATCTGCTGGATTTCTTTACCGCCAACGTGCTGCTGCCGCTTTCCGGCCTGCTGACGGCGCTATTCGTCGGCTGGTTTGTGGCGAAGGAGTCGCTTAAAACCGATCTGGCCCTGGAAGGCGGTGCCTTCACGCTGTGGTACAACCTGATCCGGTTTGTCACACCCATCGCGGTTGCTGTCGTATTCGTTTACAACCTGATGGCGTGACTACAGGAAAAGCTGGCGAAAAATAGCCCGGCGAGCTTTCTCGCCGGGCTATTTGTTATTCAGGGAATCCTGAACGTTATTCCTCGCTCAACTGCCAGCTTACCTGAAGCGGGGCTGCGTAGCGTTGAGGTCTTCTTTGCACGGGTGACGGAACTCCTTTACCTTGGCGGCAATATCCGCCGGCAGCTGTGACCCATTGCGCATTTGTAACCTTAAACAGACCTTGCATTGGGCCAGAAAGGCTCTATGTTTGTAGCAGGCGATCCGTTCAAATAACGACAGCAGACCCTCCATATGCCGAGTTGTTCCATCAACAGAAGCAGCCTGAAGCTCAGCCTCCTGGCACTGCTGGTCACCGGTCTGCTTGTGTTGTTCCTCAACGGAACGTCCCACCCGGCAATTGACCCCCAGATTGATGATCACTTTACCCCGACACTGATTTCGGTTGATGGGGCCGGGGATTCCTCGTCGCCGGATACTTCCGCCCTCATCACGTCGTCTCTTCTGTTCCCGGAAGGGGAGTTTCGGGCCGTCTTCTCCGCCAGCCTTGATTTCATTCGGCCGCCATTGAGGCTGCTGAGCTACCCGGTACTGCCTCAAGGGCCACCCCGCCTCGCCTGATTCTGGCAACAGTCTCACAAACACAGGATTGCTCCTGCCTGCGCAGGGCGTTCCAACCTGAATTCAGATTCACGAGGTTTATCATGAACAGTGTATTCAATGCATTGCCAGTGCGGGATCTGGCGCGCACCGGCGCGTTACCGACCGCCAAGCCGCTGTCGCACATCGGTAGCGAAGATTCGGCCGTTCACCTGCTCACCGACTTTTCCGAGCGGAGGCTGTCGGAGCTGAATTCCGATATGTCCGTCTCCGAGGCGAGACTCTGGATGAAGCTGGCCGACACTCCCTTCAAGGTCGTGGAAAACCAGGCGGGTGACTGCCTCGGAATTCTGGCCATCGAGGATGTGAACGGCGAGAAGCCGATGAGTGTGGCCAACCGACAGGGTGTTGCCCTAAAGGACTTGCGGGTGCGAGATATCATGCGCTCCATCAGCGATTTGCCGGCCATTCATTACCGTGATTTGAGGGCGGCAACGGTCGGAGATCTGGTTAGCACCTTCCGTGAGGTCCGTGAGGAGTACCTGTTGGTGCTGGATGATGACCGGCGACAGCCATCCCGTTCCTATCTCAGAGGCCTGGTATGTGCCCGGGAGTTGGTGCAGCGGCTTGACCTGGCCATCGATCTGGAGCGCCGGGCAACCAAGTTCTACGAAATTGTCCATGTGGTAAAAGGAAGTTTCTAGATCGGCAACGGCTTCGGTGCCCATGCGGTGCCGAAGCTGTCATAAATCGTAAAATTCGATGTTTAACGCCCAAAAAACCGTATTGAACCGAAGCGGTAATCGCGTGACACCCACTACGACGTTAGTCACCTCAAAAGGACGCCCATGCAGGGCGCCACCAAAATTGCCGGGTTCAGGTGCTGCGCCTCGTTATCAGTCTGGCACTGGGCCTGGTCTCATTGCTCACCCATTCTGCTGAAAATGCGCCGGCGCTCCTGCATGACCGTGGATGGCGTGCCCGAGGAAATCCACCTGGCCTCGGAAGGTGATGAACACCAGGCTGGCGGCAAGGGGGGGGTGGCCGTGCGAGTGATACCAAGAAAGGCCATGTCACCATCAGCATGCCGGGCAAATCAGTTGAATGCCTGAATCCCTGTCTGGCCCCGGCCAAGAATCAGGGCGTGCACATCGTGGGTGCCCTCGTAGGTGTTCACCGCCTCCAGATTCATGGCGTGGCGGATCACGTGGTACTCATCGGCAATGCCATTACCGCCGTGCATGTCCCGGGCAACCCGGGCGATGTCCAGGGCCTTGCCGCAGTTATTGCGTTTTAGCAGTGAGATCGCATCCGGAGTGGCGGTTTCGTCATCCATCATACGCCCCAGCTGCAGTACCGCTTGCAGGCCGAGGGTGATCTCGGTTTGCATATCCACCAGTTTTTTCTGGATCAACTGATTGGCGGCCAGGGGCCTGCCGAACTGCTTGCGCTCCAGGGTGTAGTTGCGGGCGGCGTGCCAGCAGAATTCGGCCGCACCCAGTGAGCCCCAGCTAATGCCGAAACGGGCCTTGTTCAGGCAACTGAACGGACCCTTCAAACCTTCAACCTCCAGCCTGTTTTCGTCCGGCACAAACACGTCGTCCATAAAGATGGAGCCGGTCTCAGACGCCCGCAGGGAGAATTTGCCCTCGATCTTCGGCGTGCCCAGACCTTCTGCGCCTTCGCGTTCGATCACAAAGCCGTTGACCTTGCCGTCGAGCTTGGCCCAGACCACGCAGATGTCCGCGATCGGGGAGTTGGTAATCCAGGTTTTCGAGCCACTCAGCAGGTAACCGCCGTCGACCTTTTTGGCGCGGGTTTCCATGCCACCGGGGTCGGAGCCATGGTTGGGCTCGGTCAGGCCGAAACAGCCCACCATCTCACCGGACGCCAGTTTTGGCAGGGCGCGTTTTTTCAGGGCTTCCTGGCCGAAGGCATGGATGGGGTGCATCACCAGAGAGGACTGTACGCTCAGTGCCGAACGGTAGGCGGAATCCACCCGTTCCACTTCCCGGGCAATCAGGCCGTAGCAGACGTGGTTCAGGCCCGGGCCACCATACTCTTCCGGCAGGGTGGCGCCCAGCATGCCCAGCTCGCCCATCTCGTTGAAGATGTTCCGGTCGAACTTCTCATGCCGGTTGGCCTCGACGATGCCAGGCATCAGCCGCTGCTCGCAGAAGCTGCGGATGCTGTCGCGGACCTGACGCTCGGTATTGTCCAGTTGCGTGTCGAAACCCAACAGATCATTCCAGGGTGCGGAAGCCATTTGTATTCTCCTGAAAGCGATTATCGGGAAACTCGATCATGGGGATTCCCGAGCAAGCTGTGCTAATTGCGCACTAGCATAGTTTCGTTAAGCGAAACACAGTTTTGTGATTTATTTTTAAAAGACTAATCCGGGTATCATGGAAATACAAGCGGTGCCAGATACCGCCCTGCGATTTTTATTTTTAAATATAGGTGTAGTGAGTTTCATATTCGGTACGGATTTTTAAAAGACTTTCTGGTACTTGAATTCTTCAGCAATTAAAATAATGCATCTTTGGTTATTCATCTGATTAATTCCCCGGGCACCGGAGCAGGCGACGCGGCTGGAGGACGTCCCATTATGGCAGGAACAAAGCAGAGTTCACCGGAACTGAAAGTGGCATCCAGTGACGGTGAACCGGTGAAGCCGGAGAAAGACCGCAAGTTCGTCGAAGCCCTGTCCCGTGGCCTGGATGTGCTCCGCGCCTTCAGCCAGGGACCGGTTATTCTGGGCAACCAGGACATTGCTCGCATCACGGGGCTGCCCAAGCCGACGATATCACGGATGACCTACACCCTCACCAAGCTCGGTTACCTCAGCTACAACACCCAGTTGGAAAAATACCAGCTGAGTTCCGGGGTGCTGGCGCTGGGCTATGCCTATGTTTCCAACCTCAAGGTACGCCAACTGGCCAAGCCGTACATGGATGAGTTTGCCCGCCAGACCAACATGTCGGTCGGTCTCACCTGCCGGGACCGATTGCACATGATCTACGTGGAAAACCGGTTGCCACCTGAAGCCTCCCTGTTGCGCATGGACATCGGCCTGAAGCTGCCCATGGCCATCACCTCCGCCGGACGTGCCTACTACTGCGCGATCAGCGACAAGGCCCGCCTCGTCATCGACGATGCCATGGCTGCCAAATACGGTGACGACTGGGCGGAGAAAAAGGCAGGCCTCGATCAGGCCATGAAGGATTACAAGGAACACGGTTTCTGCCTGTCCGCCGGCGAGTGGGACCGGAACATCAACTCCGCCGGCGTACCCATTCACCTGCAGGACGGCACCATCATGGCCCTGACCTGTGCCGCGCCGTCCTACCTGGTACCGGCTGAAAAGCTCCGCGACTCGATTGCCCACCAGTTGGTAATGCTGGCAGGCGATATCGAATCCCTGGGCGTCTGAGAGTAACTGCTAAGTATCGAAGGAAGGCAGCGGGAAGGTTCTTCCGAAACCGTGCGGAGCCATGAATGGCGGAGCCGAGCATACGGGGATGTATTCACAGCGTGTTCCGGAAGAACCTTCCCGCCGCCTTCCGACGGACTCCTAGCCAAGAAACCGCAGAGGAAACCCTGCGGTTTCTTAGTCCTGTAGTTTCATGGGTGGTTGAAACGGTAATGGAACTTGTATTAAATCGTACGAATGTTTCGCTAGTTAAAACCATATGTAACTATTCAGCTCACTTTTTCTCAAAAAGTGCTTGACAAGGTTTTTTCTCAAATCCCGGGAATTTCGGCCGCGCCCGGGACGTTGCGGTAAAGGGGCGCTCAAGTCGCCTGTCAACCCG
>NZ_JASSVN010000016.1:0-98353 GCF_030540945.1 Marinobacter sp. SS8-8
AAAGGGTGACGCAGGCCTGCAAACTGCGATGCAGTCGGCATAAAGTCGGCGAAAATAGACAAATTGACTCACCTGGCTGGGTGGGTCACCTTGAAAACACGCCGTTTATGGACGGAAACTATCTAACAAGGTTTGTGAAGCTGAACTTGGATTCTGAGTCCCTGAGGTCTGGTGACTCGGACACCGGGGTTGATTTAGACCCGTCCTAAAGATCGATTTGGCGCGCCTGTCTGTTCGTCTTGCCTGAATTTGCTTACACATTGCTTACAAATCGGAATCCCAGAAACAACAAAGCCCGCACGAGGCGGGCTAAGTCATTGAATCTAGTGGTGCCCGGAGGCGGAATCGAACCACCGACACGGGGATTTTCAATCCCCTGCTCTACCAACTGAGCTATCCGGGCGTGTTGCGCGACTGTTGTGCAACGGGGCGCTATTAAACCGGTTTCGATGTTTTGAGTCAAGGCTGAGCCGGAAAAATTTCTGAATCTTTTCAGGGTCGCTCAGGCTTTGATCAATCCGGTTTTACTGCTCCGGCGGCACGTAACCTTCGGCCTTGTCAAAAGGTTCGTTGTTGAAAAAGTGCTGCATTTGCGCCTGCAGGTATTTGCGGGTGTTCTGGTCCATCAGGCTCAGGTGTTTTTCGTTGATCAGCATGGTCTGCTGGGCCTGCCATTCTTCCCAGGCCTGTTTCGATACGTTCTCGTAAAGGTCCTGGCCCTTGGCGCCGGGCATGGGCGGGAAATCCAGGCCCTTCAGTTCTTTCTGGTATTTGCGGCAGAACACGGTACGGCTCATGGTGGCTCCTGTTGGCAAATGTTACTGGCGGTGATGATAACAGATCGTTGTGGGTGAAATCGCAAGCGGACCGGCTCAAAGCAGGGCGGCTTGCTCCGGTTCAGTGAGCAGCGAACGAATCGGTGCGGGCAGTCCGAGATTCAGGGCTTCATGTCGGTGCAGCCATTTCAGGTGGTCGCGATCTGCAATGGCTTTGGCACTGCTGGTCACGTTCAGGCGGGCGGGCCGAATGTGCAGGTGGTAATGTGAGAAGGTGTGGCGGAAGCCATTGATCAGTTCCGGTTCTTCGCAATCCAGCCCGAGGTTCTGTTCACAGGCTTCCTGGAGTTCGTCTGCCCCATAGGCCGGGTCCAGTTCCGGCAGGCTCCAGAGGCCACCCCAGATGCCGCTGGGTGGGCGACGTTCCAGCAGGATGCGGCCCTGACCATCTTCAAGGATCACCATCCAGGTGGTCTTTTCAGATTTGGCTTTCCTGGGCTTTGAACCCGGGTAGAGTGCTGTTTCGCCCCGGGCATAGGCCTGGCAGTCGTGTTGCAACGGGCAGCTGTCACAGGCCGGGCGGCTGCGGGTACACACCATGGCGCCCAGATCCATAATGCCCTGGGTGTAGTCCCGCACCCGATTCTCCGGGGTGTGCTCTTCGGCCCGCTGCCAGAGCTGGTTGAGTACGGCGGTCTGGCCGGGCCAGCCTGGGATGGCGTGGTAGCGGGTCAGTACCCGTTTCACGTTGCCGTCGAGTATGGCGGCGCGAATGCCGAAGGCCTGGGCCAGTATGGCCGCAGCGGTGGAGCGGCCGATTCCGGTGAGGGATTCAAGCTCTTCCTGGGTCTGTGGGAACTCACCACCAAAGTCGCGAACGACCGTTTGTGCGGCTTTCTGCAAGTTGCGGGCACGGGCGTAATAACCGAGACCAGACCAGTGGCTGAGTACATCATCCACAGGGGCTTCGGCCAGGGCCTGGACGTCCGGGAAGCGCTTCATAAACGCCTCGAAGTAGGGGATAACGGTAGCGACCTGGGTTTGCTGCAACATGATTTCCGAGACCCACACCCGGTAGGCGCTCCGGTTATGGTGCCAGGGAAGGTCATGCCGGCCGTGGCTGTTAAACCATTGCAGCAGTCTGTCGGCGAAGCTGTCAGGCATCAGTTGAACAGGCCCTTGAGTTTGTCGCCCACCTTGTCCTGCAGCTTCTCTTTCACCTTTTCCTCGGCTTTTGTCTTGGCCTCGTCAACTTTCTCCCTAACTTTGGCCTTGGCAGCATTTTCAGCGATGGTTTTCAGAGTGTCCCGGAAACGGGAACCGTCAAAAGAACACAGGCCGGCCGGATCCTCGGAGAAGTTGCCCCGGCATTCCACCGGAATAACCACGTTCTCCACATACTCGGTAACCCGGCAGGCGTTATCCCGATGAATCTCACCCACGATTCGAAGCCCCGCCTCGTAATCCAGTTGGCTCTGTTTCATATCTATGGTTCCTTTGCCCTCAAGGCGCATACCAGCCAGTGAGGCCACCAGATCGGTGTTGTTCAGGGTATTGCCATTGATGTTCAGGGTCCCGCGCATGTCGTTGAACGGGGTGCTGCTGCCCCAGTCGGTGGTAGTCAGCTGATCCTGGTTGACCAGAGCGATTCCCTGGCAGGCCATGCGGGTCAGGTTCATTCGGCGGAACTGGCCCTCCGCCAGGTTGAAGCTGACCTGGCCATCGGCGTTGCTGCGCAGTGCCGAGATGCGGTTACCGGTGGTGGTGGCGTTCACTTTGAGGTTGGCGCCACCGCCGAGCATGTCCACGTCGGCAAGGTCGGTGAGCAGGGGCAGGGTCTGCACATTGGTAACGTCTGAGCCAATGGTCCATTTCGGGTTGTCGCTCCGGGCGTCGATGGTCACGTTGGCGCCAAAGCGGCCCTCATAGAGCTTGCCACTGAACCCATCCACTTTTAACAGGCCGTTTTTCGCTGTGGTACTGGCTTTGATTTCTTTGATGGTCAGATTGCTGACAATCAGTTGGCCAAGCCCCAGATCAATGTCCAGCATCAGGCTGCGGACGGTTTCCAGTGGCAACAGGTCGCCCTCCGGGCCGGTTGTCGCCTTTTCGGGGGCGGCGGCCTGCTTAGTATCGCCTTCTGCTTGAGGGGGGAGGTAG
This sequence comes from Marinobacter sp. SS8-8, assembly GCF_030540945.1. Lineage (NCBI taxonomy): Bacteria > Pseudomonadati > Pseudomonadota > Gammaproteobacteria > Pseudomonadales > Marinobacteraceae > Marinobacter > Marinobacter sp. SS8-8. The sequence goes on from NZ_JASSVN010000016.1 coordinate 2,937, forward strand.
CGGTCTGCATTCAGCTGGTCGCCCTGAAGGTTGAAGGCGATGCCTGTGTCAGCGAGGTTGTAGCTGCCGGAGCCATTGAAGGTGGTGTCATCCAGTTTGATGGTCAGGTCGGACAGCTCCACCCTGCCGGCCGGGCCGCCGATGCTGGTGGAGAAGGCGATGGCTTCAAGAACGTCTTTGTCACGGGTTTCAACGGCTGGCTGGCCAAGGTTGTTTAGCAGCTCCCTGAGGGAGAAATCTGCGATGGATAGCTTGCCGCTCAGGGTTGGTTTTTCACCGAACCCGTTCACGGTGAGTTCCGTGCTGAGGGACAGGTTGGCAAGGCTGGCGGTAAAGTCGCTCAGGGTTGCGGTTTCGTTTTCCAGATTTGCCTTGGCGGAGCCGCCAAGTTCAGCGGTGACCTTTTTGCTGCCGAACGGTTCGCCGGTTATGTCGAATACGGCGTTCAGGCCGGATACGGCGAACTCATTGAACGCCTCGTTGGCGGCAAGCCGGGCGCTGATGTTGCCGTCCACCTCAAGGGTCGGCTGGGTGGTGGCAACCCGGAATCCGATCTCCAGCGGGAACTCGGAACCCAGCGTGATGTTGCTGGCGTCAACGGTGAAGTTTTCCAGGGTGATCGACTGGCCGGTACTCTTGTCGGCGTAGTGCACCTGGGCGTTGCTGATCTGCACATTTTCAACATTGAAGTTCAGGGGCTCGCCGCCGGCACCCTGATTTTCCTGTGCCTGCTCATCCTGGGTGCCGGCCGTCTCTGCCGCTGCCTCACCGGCGGGCTTCCCGGGCATGATGCGGGTCCAGTTGCCATTGCCCTGTTCGTTTACTTCGAGGCGGGCGTCCAGGCCGTCCAGCACAAAGGTATTTACCCTTGGGGACATGGCGATGAGTGACCAGAAGTCGATCTGGGCAACCAGCTTTTCCAGGGCAACGAAACGATCACCTTCCAGGGTGGCCTCTACGGAATTCAGTTCAAGCCCCAGCGGGATGAAAGACCAGCCGATGTCGCCTTTGAGAATCAGGTCGAGGCTGGTCTGCTTCTCAACAGCCTGTTCAATCTGCGGCTTGTAATTGTTGGGGTCAATCACGGCCATGGCGATGGCAACGGCGGCCACAGCGAGAACGACCAGCGCAACGAGGGCGATCAGTACATAACGGACGGCTTTCATGATTCAGGCTTCCTTCCTATTGTTGGGGGTTTGCAATGATTCCCGGCGAACATTGACGTCAATGACCCAAAGGATAACGCAGGGTTAACAAATTAACAGTGCAGGAGTATGACAATGCCGTAGTGTTGGGCCAAAATACACCTCCTTGGTTTTCCGACTACATTGATACCTATAAATAAACACAAGAAGGAGTTGGCTGTGGCTATTACCGTTTCGATTGAGCTGAACCGGGAACTTGAAATTCCGGGAAGCTACGATGAAGTGTTCGATCTGCTGGCGGATGTCCCACGATCTGCCAGCCACTTTCCCAAGGTCCACAAGCTGACCGATCTCGGTGACAACGCCTACCGGTGGGAAATGGAAAAGGTGGGCGTGGACAAGCACGCGATCCAATCCGTGTATGCCTGCAAATATTACTCAGATAAAGACACCGGCAAGATTACCTGGGAGCCCGTTAAAGGTGAGGGCAACGGGGTTGTGAGCGGCTCCTGGACCATTACGTCCAGGAGCGACAAGGCCACGGCAGTGAAATTCCAGACCAGCGCTGAACTCACTTTGCCACTGCCCGGCCTGTTGAAACTGGCGATCAGCCCGGTGATCAAGCACGAGTTCAACAGTCTCGTGGATACCTACATGAATAACCTCAAGAAGGCGTTTTAACCGCACTTTTCTTTCGGATTAACCGCGCTTCGCTATCGGAGCGATTAAACCGGTTGTGGGACTCGGGCGGACATAAAAGGTATAATCGCCGGGAAGATTTTTCCGGCGCTATGCCGCTCAATTGTTACGGAGTCCCCATGGCCGAACGCAAGGCTCGGGTAGAACGAAATACCCTTGAAACCCAGATCACCGTTGAGATCGATCTCGACGGTACCGGCAAATCCAGCTTCGACACTGGCGTGCCCTTCCTGGAGCACATGATGGATCAGATTGCTCGTCACGGCCTGGTGGATCTGAATATCGTTTCGAAGGGTGACCTGCACATTGATGACCATCACACAGTGGAGGATATCGGTATCACTCTTGGCCAGGCCTTTAAACAGGCCGTGGGTGACAAAAAAGGCATTCGCCGTTATGGTCACGCCTATGTGCCGCTGGACGAAGCCCTTTCCCGTGTTGTGATTGACCTGTCCGGCCGTCCCGGCCTGATGATGGACGTGCCCTACACCCGGGGTGCCGTGGGTGGCTTCGATGTGGATCTGTTCGAGGAGTTCTTCCATGGTTTCGTGAATCACTCCATGGTGACCCTGCACATCGACAACCTGAAGGGCAAGAACACCCATCACCAGATTGAAACCGTGTTCAAGGCCTTTGGTCGCGCCCTGCGCATGGCTATTGAAATGGACGAGCGCATGGCGGGTATTACTCCGTCCACCAAAGGCTCGCTGTAAAAGGCTCGTCGCAAGAAGACTCGCTGTAACCGGTCACTTTTCACCGGTCAATCAAGGACACCGCAACAACCATGAAAACCGTTGCCATAATCGACTACGGCATGGGCAACCTTCACTCTGCCAAAAAAGCGGTGGAGCACGTCGCCCCGGACACCACCGTGCTGGTCACCGACAACGCCGACAAAATCCGCGAAGCCGACCGGGTGATTCTTCCCGGCGTCGGCGCCATCCGCGACTGTATGGCCGAAATCCGCCGCCTGGGCGTCGATACCCTGGTACGTGAAGTGTCCCAGGACCGACCATTCCTGGGCATCTGCGTTGGCATGCAGGCCCTGATGTCCCGCAGCGAAGAAAACGGCGGCGTTGACTGCATCGGCCTGTTCCCTTCGGAGGTGCGTTATTTCGGTGACCACCTCACGGAAGACGGTAACCGCCTGAAGGTGCCCCACATGGGCTGGAACCAGGTACACCAGATCATAGACCACCCCCTGTGGCACAACATTCCGGAGGCTGATCGTTTCTACTTCGTGCACAGCTTCTACGCGGAAGCTGAGGGCAACGCCGACATGGCAGGCCGCACCCGCTACGGGGTAGACCTTGCCGCCGCCGTGGCAAGGGACAATATTTTTGCAGTGCAGTTCCACCCGGAGAAAAGTGCCCGGGCCGGCCTGCAACTACTGGAGAACTTTACTGACTGGACCGGAAAATGCTGATAATCCCCGCTATCGATCTGAAAGACGGTAAATGCGTGCGCCTGCGCCAGGGCCGGATGGACGACTCCACCGTATTCGGTGACGACCCGGTAGATATGGCCACCCGCTGGGTGGAAGCCGGCGCCCGCCGCCTGCACCTGGTGGACTTGAACGGTGCCTTTGCCGGTGAGCCGGTGAACGGTGAAATTGTTCAGGCCATCGCCCGAAAATACCCGGATCTGCCGATCCAGATCGGCGGCGGCATCCGCTCCGCTGAAACCATCGAAGCCTACCTGAAGGCCGGCGTGCAGTGGGTCATCATCGGCACCAAAGCGGTGAAAGAGCCGGAATTCGTTTCCGAGATGTGCAAGCGTTTTCCGGGCCACATCATTGTTGGCCTGGACGCGAAAGACGGCCGCGTTGCGACCGATGGCTGGGCGGAAGTCTCCGAAGTGATGGCTACCGACCTGGCGAAGCGCTTCGCCAACGACGGCGTGGACGCCATTGTCTACACCGATATCAGTCGCGACGGCATGATGCAGGGTGTGAACGTGGAAGCTACTGCTGCACTGGCCGAAGAGGGCGGGATCCCCGTTATCGCCTCCGGCGGCGTGACCAATATGGATGATCTGAAGCGCCTGGCCACCGTGGCCGATAAGGGCATCCTCGGTGCCATCACCGGCCGTGCCATCTACGAAGGCACGTTGGATGTGGCTGAAGCCCAGGCCTTCTGTGACAGCCTGAAGGGGTAAGACGACATATGGCTCTGGCGAAACGTATTATTCCCTGTCTGGACGTCGACAAAGGCCGCGTTGTAAAAGGTGTTAACTTCGTGGATATCCGTGACGCCGGCGATCCGGTGGAAGTGGCCCGCCGCTACAACGAGCAGGGTGCCGACGAAATTACCTTCCTCGATATAACGGCCAGCTATGAAAGCCGTGATACCACCTACGAAACTGTCGAGCGGATGGCGGCGGAAGTGTTTATTCCGCTCACCGTGGGTGGCGGTGTGCGTACTGTGGATGATATCCGGAAGCTTTTGAATGCCGGTGCCGACAAGGTCTCGATCAACACTGCGGCGGTTTTCAATCCGGAATTTGTCCGGGAGGCGGCAGAGCGTTTTGGCAGCCAGTGCATCGTAGTGGCCATTGATGCCAAGCGGGTCAGTGAGGAAGGCGAGGAACCGCGCTGGGAGATTTTCACCCACGGTGGCCGCAAGCCAACCGGCCTGGACGCTGTAGAATGGGCCCGCAAAATGGTCGAAATGGGCGCCGGGGAATTACTGCTGACCAGTATGGATCGGGACGGCACCAGGATCGGTTTCGATCTGGGCCTGACCAAGGCAATTTCAGATGCCGTCATTGTGCCGGTGATCGCCTCCGGGGGTGTCGGGGAGCTGCAGCACCTCGCCGATGGCGTGACCCGGGGTGGTGCCGATGCGGTTCTGGCGGCTTCCATTTTTCACTTTGGCCAGCACACCATTCCCGAGGCCAAAGCTTTTATGAAGACTCTGGGAATAGAAGTCCGCGATTGAACATGAAGGTCGGTGAATAGCGGGGTCAGATGAAAGCGTTCATCTGACCCCTTTTTTACGTGCAAAAGCAGGTCGAATGGCCTGTTTCTCACCCTCTGCAAACATCTTCTGGTTGCTGTTGCGCATGGCCCAGAGACCGCTCACGGTTGCGATGGCAATGCCCTGTGCGTCCAGTTCCGGAAGGTACTTTTCCAGATAGTCCACGGTGACCTTGTGTGGATGGCCAATGCCAATGGCGCTGCCGTTCTCCCGCGCACGCTGGATCAGCAGTTTAAACTGGCGGTCCACAAACTCTTCGGTTTGTTCGTGGTCGAGAAAGACATCCCGGCTCAGGGTGGGAATCCTGTAAGCGGCAGCCACGTCACCGGCGACTGATGAAGCAATGGTGCGGCTGTCTACAAAATAGACCGGGTAGCGGACGAGTTCCTTCATTACCCAGTCCATGGGCTGGAGCTGCTGGGTTAGTAGACTGCCCATGTGATTATTCACGCCCTGAACGTGAGGAATGGACCGGAGAGCGCGCCGAAGCGTCGTTGCCATGCCCAGCTCGTCCATATCGGGCGTCAGCCCGCCGGGGCCAAGGCCGAAGTTTCGCATGTTGGCCATCGGGGCGTGCAGCATGATTTCCTTGTTTTTCCGATAGGCAAGCCGGGCAAGGGTATCGGTATGCCTGCGGTAGGGCAGGAAGGCGAGGGTCAGCGGCTGATCCAGGTTGGCCAGGCGCTTGCCTTCGTGAAGGCTGTGCCCCATGTCATCAATAATAATGGCAATGGTCGGAGGCAGCGCCTGTTTTGCTGGCTCGGCTGCCACCAGGGTGGCCGCAACCGAGAGAAAAAACGCCAGCAGGGAGCCTGCTAGTTTCACTGACTGCTTCCTTCCGCCCTGGCTTTGCCTTGCGGATTCAGAATCCGGATGCCCTTGAGCAGATTAAGAGCCGAGCGTAGCTGGTAGTCCCTGTCTGCCAGGGAGGCGGTTTCGTCCTCCGCCCGGGTTTGTTTGTCCTGTTGCTTCTTGTTCTCGTCCTGGCCTTCCAGGTGTCCGCTCAGGTCTGCCTCGGTGAAGAAGGGTTTGCTGTCCAGTTCCTTCAGCTCTGCCGGGCGCACTTCAATATCCGGCTTGATGCCGGTTGCCTGGATGGAGCGGCCATTCGGCGTGTAGTAGCGTGCAGTGGTCATCTTGATGGCGTGGGTCTCATCCAGGGGAATGACCGTCTGAACGCTGCCCTTGCCAAAGGACTGGGTGCCCATGATCACAGCGCGTTCATGGTCCTGCAAGGCGCCGGCCAGGATTTCGGAGGCAGAAGCCGAGCCTCCGTTAATCAGTACCACAATCGGAGTGCCTTCCATGACGTCGCCGGCTCTGGCGCTGAAGCGAAGGCGTGAACTCTGGATGCGGCCCTCGGTATAAACAATCAGCCCCTCGTCAAGGAGCACGTCCGCGGATTCCACGGCCGCCTGAAGAACACCCCCCGGATTGTTGCGCAGATCGATGATCAGACCATCGAGATCGCGGCCCAGTTCGTCCTCGAGTTTGCCGAGGGCATTTCTGAACTGCGAGCCGGTATCCGCCTGGAACTGGGTAATCCGCACATACCCGTAGCCGTTTTCCAGCATCCGGGACTTCACGCTGGTGACCTTGATGATGTCACGCTCGACTTTGATCTCAATGGGCCCCGTCTCGCCCTCACGCATGATGGTCAACGTGAGGATGGTGCCGGGTTTGCCTCGCATCATTTGGACTGCTTCTTCGAGGCCCATGCCTTTCACCGGCTTCTCATCGAGCTTGATAATCAGGTCTCCGGCCTGAACCCCGGCCTTTTGTGCGGGGGTGTCATCAATCGGTGCGATTACCTTTACGAAGCCATTCTCCATGCCCACTTCAATGCCGAGCCCGCCAAATTCTCCCGAGGTACTTTCTTCCAGATCCTCATAATCCCTGGGGGCAAGATAAGTGGAGTGAGGGTCCAGATCCGACAGCATGCCCTTGATGGCGCTTTCAAGCAGCTGTCGATCATCCACCTCCTCTACATAGGCGTCCTTTATCCGACTGAATACCTCGGTAAACTTCCGGAGATCTTCCAGAGGCAGCTGCTTTTCCGGGTCAGGGAGGCGGATTTCAACCCGTTCGCCGTTCTGGATGCCTTCGAGCAGTAGTTCGGTGGAGGAGTTTTTCTCCTGGGCCCAGGCCAGACCGGATGCGGTGGCGAAACAGGTAGCGAGTGCAATGCTGCGTAATGGAAAGGCATGGAGTGTACTTCTGACCCGTTTCATTCACATATCCCGTTTTTATTCCGATAGTTGGACTGGTTTCCCTGACACCCGACAGTATGGCGTTACCCGGGGCGTTTGTCAGCCCTCCCGCAGCCTGTCAGTTTGCCAGCCACAGGCCCGGATTGTCAGGTTTGCCGTTGTGCCTGACCTCAAAATACAGGGCCGGAGAATCCGTGCCGCCGGTACGCCCGGCCAGGGCGATGGGTTCGCCGGCTGCCACCCAGTCTCCGGGGCTGGTAAACAGGCTGCTGCTGTGGCCATAGAGTGTCATGTGGCCGCCGCCGTGATCAATAATGGTGAGCAGGCCAAAGCCCCGAAGCCAATTGGCAAAGACCACCCGGCCATAATGAATTGCCCGTATCTCCGCCTCTTCTTCGGTGCGGATGAGAAGGCCATTGCGTCGCAATTTGCCATCGGCGTACCTGTCTCCGTAGCCGCTGAGAACCTTACCCTGTGCAGGCCAGGGCAGCTTGCCCCGCAGTGAAGCGAAGGGCCGGGATTCGTTGGGTGAAGGAATGTTATTGATCGCCTGCTGAACTTCCTCAAGCAGTTTTTCCAGCCGTTTGCGGTCGGATACCAGTTCTTCCCGTTCGCCGAGCCGGCTCTTGATGTCGGCATTAAGCGATGCGAGGGTCTGCTGTCGTTGCTTTCTGGATACCGCCAATTCCTGCTGGCGCCTGGCTACATTATCTTCTGTTCGGGCCAGCTCCACTCGTGTCGCCTGCGCTGCGGCGCGGGTGCTCTTGAGTTCCCGCAGGCTTTTCCTGAACGCGTCAAGGCGGGTGACCGTATCCTTGCTCAGATACTCGTAGTAAGTCATGGTCCGGGCGATCCTGTCAGGATCGATCTCATTCAGCAGGACCTTTACCGCCGGCGCGTCGCCCTCCATCCAGGCAGCCCGGATCTGTTTCTTCAGGCTCTCCCGTTGCCGGTCCAGCGTGCGCGTGAGCTCCAGTTCCTCTTTCTGCAGTTCCTTGAGTCGCTGTTGCTGCTGTTCCACCTGCTGGCGCAGGGAGCGGCGTTCCCGGGTCAGGCGGCTGATGGTGCGTTCAGTCGAAGCGAGCTGTTGCTCCAGGGAGGATCGGTCTTCTTCGGCATCCGCCAGCCAGTCATCGATGTCCTCAATACGTTCCTTGAGTTCTTCGATCTGGGCCGGTGTGACCTCTTGCTGTGGGAGCGCCGGCGCTGCACCCAGAACAAGGGCCAGCGCCAGCATTGCAGGCAGTCGCAAGGGTTGGGTCCGCGCCGGGGTCAACCGATCTGAACCAGGCTGTGCCCGGTCATTTCTTTCGGCTGATCCAGTCCCATCAGGGTCAGCAGCGAGGGCGCCACGTCGCTCAGGTTGCCGTCGTTTTTCAGCGCCACCTTGCGGTGGCCGGTGTAGACCAGCGGAACCGGGCCAGTGGTGTGCGCGGTATGGGCCTGCCCTGAATTGGGGTCGGTCATTTGCTCGCAGTTCCCATGGTCCGCCGTGATCAGGGCTTCGCCGCCCACTTCATCCAGTGCTTCAACCACTCGCTTTACACACTCATCGAGACACTCGGCGGCCTTGATGGCGGCAGCCAGCTTGCCGGTGTGGCCAACCATGTCGCCGTTGGCGTAGTTGCAGACAACCAGGTCGTATTTGCCGCTCTTGATGGCTTCCACGAGTTTGTCCGTTACTTCCGGCGCGCTCATTTCCGGTTGCAGGTCGTAGGTGGCGACTTTCGGGGAGGGAACCAGAATCCGGTCTTCGCCTTCGAACGGTGTTTCCAGGCCGCCGTTAAAAAAGAACGTAACATGGGCGTATTTCTCCGTTTCAGCAATGCGGAGCTGGGTCTTGCCCTGATTTGCCACATATTCGCCGAGACCGTTGGTCAACTGCTCCGGGGGGTAGGCGCAGGATGCTTTGATATCCGCCGCGTACTCGGTCAGCGTCACGAAATCCGCCAGTTCGGGGTGTTTCTTGCGCTTGAAACCGTCGAAATCCTTCTCCACGAAGGTGCGGGTCATTTCCCGGGCGCGGTCGGCCCGGAAATTCATGAACAGAACCGCGTCGCCGTCGTTAATGGTGCCTTCCGGCTCCCCCGGTGCGTGAATACGAGTGGGCATCACGAATTCGTCATTCTCGCCGCGCTCGTAGGCCTGCTCAAGGCCTGATACCGGATCGGTTGCGGTGAATTCGGATGTGCCCTGGGTCATCAGGTTGTACGCGGCTTCAACACGATCCCAGCGGTTGTCGCGATCCATGGCGTAGTAACGCCCGACGATGGAGGCGACACGGCCAACGCCGAGGCTCTTCAGTTTGGCGGCTGCCTTCTCCAGAGAGGGCTTGGCACTGCGGGGCGGCATGTCCCGACCGTCCAGGAAGGCATGTATGTAAACTTCCTTCGCACCACGAGCGGCAGCCAGTTCGGCAGCGGCCAGAATATGATCTTCATGGCTATGCACGCCACCCGGAGACATCAGCCCCATCAGGTGAACCGCGCGACCACTCTGAACGGCTTTATCGATGGCCGAGCAAAGCACTTCGTTGCTCTGGAAGGTGCCTTCTTCCAGATCCTTGTCGATCCGGGTCAGGCTCTGATAGACCACGCGCCCTGCGCCGAGGTTCATGTGACCGACTTCCGAGTTACCCATTTGCCCCTGGGGCAAACCAACAAACATGCCCGACGTGTTGAGCAGGGTCTTTGGCTGATCCTGCCAGAGCTTGTCCCAGAACGGGGTGTTGGCGTTGCTGATGGCGTTGTCTTCAGCCGGGTCGCGGTGGCCCCAGCCGTCCAGGATAATCAGGGCAGTCGGCTTGCGCATTGCAGTCATTATTCAGTCCGGAAGTAAAATGTTAGTAAATTTACTAAAACAAAAATTCAGTTTGTCTATTCTCGCATTTACAGGCCAGTTTCGTCACCTTCTGTCCGGGGAGCAGGCTGTGTATAATCCCGCCAAACTCATTACCAGGGTAAATTCATGGGCCGGTTGTTTGAATTTGTCGTTAATCACTACATTCTTGTGTCGCTGTTTGTGGCATTTCTGGTCGCGATTCTTATTCTGGAGTCCCGCCGTGGCGGGGCCAAGATCTCGGCCCAGGGGGCAGTTAACCTCATCAACAGGGATGAGGCTATCGTGGTGGACATCCGGGACCGGAAGGAATTCGGCGAAGGGCGCATTACCGGTTCCATCAATATTCCGTTGAACAGCCTCAAGAGCCGGGTTGCCGAGCTGAACAAATTCAAGGACAAACAGATTATTGTTGCTGACAAGATGGGCCAGCATTCAGCAATGGCGGTCAAGCAGCTGAACGCCGAAGGCTTCAGCAATGTTGTGCGTCTCAACGGTGGCGTTTCTGACTGGAAGGCCAGCAATCTTCCGCTGGTAAAGAAATAAGGCCGCTCTTGATCTGCAGATCAATCTGCCGCACTGTTTCACATTAAGCCGGCGTAGCCTCGACGTAAACTGTTCCGGCAGCAAACTTCATAACACTCCATAACATTCCATAACAACGGGCCCCGGGCCCATGACCGAGAACAAAAGGACTGAACATGGCTGAGAATCAGCAAGCCGCAGCAGGCAGTGACAACCAGAACCAACCCCAGTTTGCCCTTCAGCGTATTTACGTGAAGGACCTGTCTTTTGAATCACCCAATTCTCCGGTGGTGTTTCAGGAGCAGTGGAAACCGCAGGTTAACCTGGACCTCAATACGTCCCACAACAAGGTGAGCGACAACCAGTACGAGGTTGTGCTTTCCCTGACCGTGACAGCCAAAGTGGGTGAGAAAGTTGCCTACATCGTCGAGATCCAGCAGGGTGGCGTGTTCCTGGTTCAGGGCATTGAAGGCCAACAGTTGGGTCAGATGCTCGGTGCCTACTGCCCGACTATCCTTTTCCCCTATGCCCGCGAAGCCATCGACGGCATCGTGAACAAGGGCAGCTTCCCGGCTCTGATGCTGGCGCCGGTGAACTTTGACGCTATCTATGCCCAGGCGCTGAAGCGCAAGCAGGAAGAGGCGGCGGGTGAGGCGAAGGAAGAGCAGCAGACTCACTGAGGCTGGCACTTTCCGAATACGGGGTCAGATGAAAAGGGGTCAGATGAACTTTTCATCTGACCCCTTTTCATCTGACCCCAACTTCACACTGCTCCGTTGAACCCCAACTGTCGCCAGGCTTCGTAAACCACCAGGGCCGTGGTGTTGGAGAGGTTCAGGCTGCGGCTCTCCGGGCGCATGGGAACCCTGAGGCGATGTTCCGGCGGCAGGCCTTCACGGATACCGGTAGGCAGGCCCCGGGTTTCCGGGCCGAACATCAGGAAGTCGCCGTCCTGGTAGCTCACTTCATGGTAGGGGTGACTGCCTTTGGTGGTCAGCCCGAACAGGCGTTCCGGCTGCTCGCTGGCCAGAAAACCCTGGTAGTCCTTGTGAATCTTCACCCTGGCGTACTCACTGTAGTCCAGTCCGGCCCGCCGCACCTGCTTGTCTTCCAGGTTAAAGCCCAGAGGTTCGATCAGATGCAACTGGCAGCCGGTGTTGGCGCACAGCCGGATGATGTTGCCGGTATTCGGCGGTATCTCCGGCTCGTACAGCACCACGTGGAGCATGAAGTCTAGCGTTCGACAGCCAGGGCAACGCCCATACCGCCGCCGATGCACAGGGTCGCCAGGCCCTTGTGAACATCACGGCGAACCATTTCATGCAGCAGGGAGACCAGGATACGGCAACCGGAGGCGCCGATGGGGTGGCCCAGGGCAATGGCGCCGCCGTTAACGTTTACCTTGCTGGTGTCCCAGCCCATGTCGCGATTTACCGAAATGGCCTGGGCGGCGAAGGCTTCGTTGGCTTCCACCAGGTCCAGATCATCAACGCTCCAGCCGGCGAGCTTCAGGCAGCGCTGGCTGGCGGGAATCGGGCCGGTACCCATGATGGTGGGATCTACCCCTGCGTTGGCGTGTGCCTTGATGGTGGCCAGTGGCGTGAGTCCCAGTTCTTTGGCTTTTTCCGCGCTGCACACCATCACCCCAGCCGCTCCGTCGTTCAGTGACGAGGCGTTGCCGGCGGTGACGGTGCCGTCTTTTTTGAAAGCCGCACGAAGCTTGCCAAGTCCCCCGGCAGTCACGCCGTCGCGGGGGCCTTCGTCCCGGTCAACCATGACCGGATCGCCTTTGCGCTGGGGGATGGAGACCGGAATAACCTGGCCATCGAAGTAGCCGGCTTCGCGAGCGGCGACGGCTTTCTGCTGGGAGGCGGCGGCAAATTCGTCCTGCTCTTCACGGCTGATACCGTATTTTTCTGCGACATTCTCGGCGGTAATGCCCATGTGATAGTCGTTGAACGCGTCCCAGAGGCCATCCTTGATCATGGTATCCACCATGGACCAGTCACCCATGCGCTGGCCGTTCCGGCTGTTGGGCAAAACGTGGGGCGCCTGGCTCATGCTTTCCTGGCCACCTGCAATTATCATCTCGGCATCGCCGCAGCGAATGGCCTGTGCCGCCATATGGACCGCTTTGAGGCCGGAGCCGCACACCTTGTTGATGGTCATGGCGGGCACCGATGCGGGAATGCCGGCGTTGATGGCGGACTGGCGGGCCGGGTTCTGGCCGCAGCCAGCGGTAAGGACCTGGCCAAGAACCACTTCGTTGATCTGGTCACCGGCGACCCCCGTTTCCTCCAGGAGTGCCTTGATGACGGCGGAACCGAGCTGGTCTGCGCGCAGGCTGGAAAGGCCTCCGCCAAAGGTTCCGATAGCTGTACGGCGGGCGGCAACAATAACGACATCACGCATGGGAATTCTCCGGGTCAATGGCGCGCGCGGGCCTGGGCCCTGCGCGTGCAGAATTGAAAGCTGCCAGCATTGTATCCCGAAATCGGCGGTTGGCCAAAGTTAGCGGGCGGCGAACGCCGGGGCCAAGCTACATATTCAGGCTGCGGCCGCCATCGACAGCGACAATCTGCCCGGTAATGAACGGCGCGTCGCAGATCAGAAAGGCGATGGTTCCGGCAATATCATCCGGGTTGCCGGTGCGGGCCAGCGGGGTTTTATCGAGAATCGACTGTTGCTGGGATTTATCCATTTCGCCGTTGCCCTCCGGCCAGAGAATGGCCCCCGGCGAAACGCCGTTCACTCGCACATCCGGTGCCAGATCCTTCGCCCAGGAACGTGTCAGGGCGGCCAGGCCGGCCTTGCTGGCGCAGTAAAGCGGGTGGTTGGCAAGGGGCCTTTCGCTGTATATGTCGATCATGTTGACCACACTGCCTCCGTTTTCCCGCAGCGCAGGAAGGCAGGCCTGAAGCAGAAAGAACGGAGCCCGGAGGTTGGTGTGCAGGACGGTGTTCCAGTCCTCCCCGGTAGCTGCTTCTGTCGGGTTGGCGTAGAACACCGAGGCATTGTTTACCAGTGCGTCGAGTCGGTCCCACGGGGTAATGGCCTCGCTCGCCAACCGGTTCACATCGCCAGTCAGGCTGAGATCAGCCTGAACCGCATAAGCGGAACCCGGGCGCTCCCGGTTAAGGCCTTCAACCAGCTCCCGGGCCTGCTGTTCCCGGCTCCGGTAGTGAACCACCAGATTCCAGCCCCTTTGATGCAGTGTCTTCGCCGTTTGCGCACCAAGACGATGGGCAGCGCCGGTAATCAGTGCAACGGGAGCGGTGGCGGGCATGGTGGTTCCTCAGGAGTTAGCGGTGACTACGGTTTCGCGAATGCGCTTCAGGCGTTCATTTCGGATGGCACTGCCCAGCGCCTTACCTTTGTAGCCCTGTGCGAGGAGGGTTTTGGGATCTACGCCGGTTGCTGCTCTTGATGCTGCCCGAAGCAGGCTCAGTGTGCCTGACTCGCCGGATAGGGCACACTCAAGAACGCTCAGAAGTTGCCAAAAACGCTCCGGGCGGCGCCAGAAATCGGCCTTATTGAGCAGGTCCAGCAAGGTTTCGGCGTCCGGCCGTTGCGGGTCGATATTCCGGATCGGCGGTATAAAGGCTGTGACCAGTCGTGCCAGGTTCTGGCAGTCATTCGGGGCTTTCAGGGTTTTGGCTCGTGCCACGGCTACGGACTCGTCCAGCGGCGAGAGCAGGGCCGCGAAGCGCTCTTCCATGCTGGCATCGGGTTTTTCCTGGATGCAACGAATTGCTCGCATTGCCATGGGAAATTCCGCTGATGGAGCGAGTTCCGGAATCAGCACGCCAAGAGCTCCGCAGTCACGGAGCACTTCAAAGAACGCCTCTGGCGCCTGTTCGTGCAGGGCCCGCTGGAATTCCTGCCAGACCCGCTCTGGCACCAGGTGGTTTACTTCACCGGCATCCACCATGTTCTGCATCAGGGTCATGGTCTGGTCGCACACAGTAAATCCCAGTGGCCGGAAGCGGGCTGCGAAGCGGGCGGTGCGCAGGATTCGTAAGGGGTCTTCGGCGAACGCCTCCGACACATGGCGGAGCTTGCGATCCTCAATGTCACCCCGGCCATGGAAGGGGTCTACCAGATCGCCACCTTCGGTTTTCGCTATGGCGTTGATGGTCAGATCACGTCGCTTCAGGTCCTCTTCCAGGGTGACATCCGGTGCGCTGTATACGGTAAAGCCATGGTAGCCATGTCCCTGCTTGCGCTCGGTACGGGCCAGCGCGTATTCCTCCCGGGTTCCCGGGTGCAGGAATACCGGAAAGTCTGCCCCCACCTGTTTGAAGCCTTTGGCAAGCATTTCTTTTGGCGTAGCGCCCACCACGACCCAGTCCCGGTCCTTGACCTCAAGGCCGAGCAATTCGTCGCGAACAGCACCACCAACCAGATAGGCCTGCATGAAATGTCTGATTCCTTTCGAGAAGTGTGTGCGGGGATTATCCGGTTTGGGTGGTAGGTTCGCAAATGCGCGGGCGGGGAGAAGCAAGAATGGGGTCAGATGAAAATGGGGTCAGATGAAATTTTCATCTGACCCCATTTTCAGTTTCTGATCAGAATGCGGTACCAAGCTCTAGCGCTGCACCGACATCGGCTGCGCTGTACAGGGCGCCGAGGTCCAGGCGGGCGCCCAGGATGTTCAGGCCGAGACCGGCGGTGAACTGGGTTTTTTCCTCGATGCCGTCGTTGTCCTCGTTGCTGGCCAGGTTGTGGCGTACCCCGGCACGCAACTGGGCATAGCGGAAGGCATCGAATTCAGCGCCCAGTGCCACCCACTGGGTGTCGTCTTCAAAACCAAAGGCTTCCTTCCGGGTCAGATCAATTTCTGCGGTAACGACATGGTACTCGCTCTTATGGGCAATGCCGGCGGTGACCATCGGGTTAAGTTCGAGGGTCCGGACTTCTTCGCCCAGTGCCGGACGGCTGGCTGCGGAATCCAGCTTCATGGGGATGAGGTTTTTCACCACAATGCCGGTGTTCCACTGTTGTTCTTCGCCGAAAGCATAGGCCGCGCCGATATCCATATTGAAGCCGCTTTTGTCGGTCTGGTATTGATCGCCGTCGAAGTCGTTATCCTCGAAAGCAGAGACGCTCTCGGTGTACTGGAATGTTCTCAGTTCCACGTATTTCGGGGACAGTCCCAACTGAAACTTATTACCACTGTGGAGTTCAAACTGGCGTGCGAAGGAGATTCCGACTTCCCCGACTGCAGATGCCAGGATTCTGCCTCGTGAGGTCAGGTCCAGGGTGCCGTCCGGATTGGTGAGCTGGTCAATCGCAGTGTCGACATCCTGTGCATTCGCGGCATTGGCAATATCATCGAGCAAGCTCGTGTCCCGGCCAGAAACCTCGCCGCGAACAGTCGCCGTCAGGTTGGCATTGGTAAACACACCAACAGCGAGTGATTTGCCGGGGACCACGAAACCCAGCCCCAGTCCTGCATTTACTCGCATGGTGTCGCTGTCGAAGGCGGTCAGTCTGTCTCGGAGGTCGGCTGCACCGTCCTGAATGGTTTGCGGATTGTCCCTAGTCGGATCGAATCCAGAGACCAGGGATTCAAGGCCATCAATCACACCCTGAATATCATCAACCTGGTCAACCGTTTCTTCCTCGTCGGCGGCCCGGACGTTAACTGACGGAAGCATCAATCCGAAGTCATCATTCCAGCGGTGGTGATCCGCAGCCATCATCGCCGGGTTGTCAGTTGGCGCCGCTGAAGGCGTTGCAACAGCGACCCCGGTGCCGGCCATGGCGAAGGAGCGGGCAGACATAAAAGACTGGGGGCTGGCCAGTGCCGAGGTGGCGGCAATGGAAAGGCCAATGGCTACAGAAAGCCTGGTCAGATGGTGTCCGGTCATGAAAAGTCCTGTCGGGTAAAAAGGCAAAATAGATATTGTGTGGCTGAAAGGTTAATGCAGAACCTTGTCCGGCACATGACGCAAGGGGTAACGGTTTGTTTTCGATGTGTAAACGGAGGCAGGTTTTTGCCGCATGGCACGTGCGGAGATGAGCGTTTTGTGTCGGTTATGCGAAATATCAGTGGTTTAGAAAAACTGGCGTAATTCTTTCATGGCAAACCGGAAATGACGTTTCTTGGAGACAAGCAATGACCCTTCGCTGGATACTGATTCCTCTGCTGGCAACGAGTCTTGCTGCCTGCGCGCCGGTTGGCCGTTATCAGGGTGATGGCGATAAACAGTCCCGGGAGGATACCAGGCTGGAGCCCATTACTGTTCGGGTGAGTGGTCTGGGGACCTATGAGGATGTCGGGTCGGACCGCTCGGACACCCGCAAGCGTCTGATGGCCCGGCGGGCTTCGCAACTGGATGCCTACCGGAACCTGGTTGAGCGGGTATACGGCACCGTGGTTTACGGCAGTTCCACCGTCAATGACTTCGTTTTGCGCAATGACACGTTCCGAACCTATGTTGACAGCTATCTCCGCGGCGCGAAGTTGGTTGCAGTCAACGAGCACAGCGACGGGGTTTTTGAAACGGTTATGGAGCTGAAGCTGGAACCTCGGTTCCGGGCCTGTGTTGCCAAGGTTGCCGATGATCAGGTTCGGGACCTGTGCCCGACCCCCATGCCGCAGGGGAATGACAGCATTGGCGATGTGCAGAGCAAGGGCGTCGATTCCCTGTATTACCTTGAGTGATCGAAAGTTATGAAGCGTTTGTCGTCATTGGTATTGCTGTGCGCCCTGGCCCTGCCGCTGGTGTTTGCCACCGGGGTGCAGGCCGTGGTTCTGGAGGGTGTGGGCCACGCCAGTATCTATAACGGGGATCTTGAGACCGCCCGCGCCGAGGCCCGAAAGGCTGCCATCCGGGATCTCTCTTTGCAGTATGAAGCTCGGGTGAGCACCCACGACACCATGGAAAACGGTGTGATTACCGAATCGCGGATGCGCCTGGCTTCCAGTGCGCGGACACGAAATGTACGGATAATTGACGAGTACCAGAGCGGCAATTTGCTGCGGGTGGTTGTACGGGGTGATATCAGTGAGAGCCGTGGACAGTGCCATGCCGGCGAGTCGAGCCGGCTGAAAAAACAGGTAGCTGTCACGGGTTTTCCGGTGCTCTACCCGGACCAGGCCAGCGTGGGGCGCATCGATGATGCCGGCGAAATCTTGCCGCAACAGTTGCAGCAGCGGTTGATGGAGCAGGGTGGATTTCAGGTCTTTGGCGCTACCACATCACGGATGTTTACCGACCTTCTGAACGCACCCACTGTCTGGCAGGGCAACAACCAGTTGACCAATGTGTTGCAAGTGGCCCGTGAAATGGAGGTTCAGTTCGTGGTAACCGGCGTTATCCGGGATCTGGGTGTGGCTGACCCCTCTGCCTGGGGTACATCGGTTCTGGACAGAATGCAGCGTGGCATTGGTGCGGTGGATCAGCAACGCCGGTTTGCTGCGGATCTTGTCGTGTATGACGGATTCAGCGGCTCCCCTGTCTATCAGCAGGGGTTTGCGATATCAGCCGATTGGGATGCAGGCCCCGGCAGATCAGTCGGCTTTGGTTCGGAAGGATTCCGGAAAACCGCCTATGGCCGGTCTGTAAATGGCGTTATTGAAGAAATGGCGACAGCGGTTACCGAGGCCCTGGCTTGTCAGCCGTTTATGACCCGGATTGCCCGGGTGGATGGGCATTCCGTGACGCTGGAATCCGGCGCGACCGCGGGGCTCAGGCCTGGCGACGAATTGAAGCTGTACCGCAGCACCGCTTACCTGGATTCACCCGGTGCCACGCAGGAACTGAACGATAGCCAGCTTTCTGTAACCCTGGACAGGGTTCAGCCTCAGACCAGCCGCGGAACCATGCCGCAGTTGGGTGGCATCGTGAATATCCAGAGGGATGATATTGCCATTCTGTGGTAGGCGTTGAGCTCGTTCAGTCTGCGGCGTCAGCCAACTCGGCGGCGGCAATATCCCGGATCTTGCCAACCATGGCCCGCAGACCATTGCCTCGGGTGGGGGAAATGTGGCGGAACAGATCCAAGCGCTCGAACAGCTCATCAATGTCGGTTGCCAGCAGGTCCCGTGGGGGTTTCCCGTTCAGGGCTACCAGAATGATGGCAGCCAGGCCACGAACAATCATGGCATCTGAATCAATCAGCAGGTAGAGGCGGCCGCTGGCGTCGTCGTAATGGTGAATCAGCCAGACCTGGCTCTGGCAGCCGTGCACATAGTTCTCTTCAATCCGGGCTTCGTCCGGAAAGGCCGGCAGCTGTTTGCCCAGGTCGATAATATAGGCGTAGCGCTCTTCCCAGTCGTCCAGCAACTCAAAGCCATCCAGAACGTCTTCGAGGGTGGTGTTTTTGCCGAGCGGGTTGTTCAGGAAATCGTCTTTGGTGGCGGTCATGTGATTGCTACTGTTATGAAAACAGGGTCAGATGAATGCGTTCATCTGACCCCATGTTAGCGGTTTGAAGCCTGCGGGGAAAACGGGGTCAGAAGAAGGCTTTCTTCTGACCCCACCTTCAACCTTCACAGCATCCCCAGTTCAAGCTTGGCTTCATCGGTGAGCATGTCGTTGCTCCAGGGCGGATCGAAGGTCAGTTCCACGGTCACCTTGTCGACGTTCGGCACATGTTCGAGCTTGCGCTTGACGTCTTCGGTGATCACCGGCCCCATGCCACAACCGGCAGCGGTTAGCGTCATTCTGACGTACACGTGGTTGCCGTCTTCGGTGCCGTTCTCGATCTTGCATTCGTAGATCAGGCCGAGGTCCACTACGTTAACCGGAATTTCCGGGTCGTAGCAGTTGCGCATCGCTTCCCACACCTGATTTTCGTTGACGGTGCCGTCTTCCGGTGTGTCGAAGCTGCTTTCCAGTGGCTGCTTGCCAAGGGCGTCGGCGTCATGGCCCTCGATGCGGGCAAGGTTGCCGTTGACGGCAACGGTGAAGGTACCACCCAGTGACTGTGTGATGGTCACGAAGGTGTCCGAAGGAATCATGATCTCTGTCCCGGAAGGAACGAGTCTGGCTTCCACCTCGCGTTTGGTCAGGACCACTTCCCGTTCTTGCATGCCCAGACTGGCCTCGCTGTATCCTGTGTTTATTAGTGTGGGGTCAGATGAACTTTTCATCTGACCCCAATTTCACGCTACGGTAAAACTCTCGCCGCACCCGCACTCGGCGGTCGCATTCGGATTGCGGAACTGGAACATGGAGTTCACGCCTTCGGTGACAAAATCGATCTCGATGCCGTTCACCAGTGGCAGGTGTTCCTCTTTAACGAAGACGTCAACGCCATCAATATGAAACACCCTGTCGTCGGCTGCGGCTTCTTCCACCCACTGGGTTTCGTACTTGAAGCCGGAGCAACCACTTTTCCTGATGGCCAGCCGGATGCCCTTGGCACCCGGTTTCTTCTCCAGTTGTTTGCGCACGTGTGTAACCGCGCCGGGCGTCATGGTGACGGCCACGGTCGGGGTGAAGACTTCGGCTGTCATGATTCCACCTCCATCAGGCAAACAGGCGCTGGACTTTCCGCAGGGCGGTAAACAATGCTTCCACCTCGTCCAGGGTATTGTAGAACGCAAAGGAGGCCCGGGCTGTACCGGGAACTCCGTAGAAATCCATCAGCGGCATGGCGCAGTGGTGGCCGGTGCGGATGGCGATACCCTGCTGATCCAGCAGGGTACCTATATCACTGGGGTGCAGGCCGGCAATTTTAAAGGACATCACCGGCACTTTCCGTTTTGCGGTGCCAATGATTTCCATGCCCGGAACGGTTTCCACCAGTTGGTTGGCCCGCTCGAGCAGCGCCGATTCCGCGGTTTCCATAGCCTGGCGATCCAGACCCTGGAGATAGTCGATAGCGGCCCCCAGGCCCACGGCTTCAGCAATGGCTGGTGTGCCGGCTTCAAACTTGTAGGGCAGGGTGTTCCAGGTGGTGCGCTCGAACGATACCCGCTCAATCATTTCGCCACCGCCCTGGTAGGGAGGCATCTCCTCCAGCAACTGAGCCTTGCCGTAGAGAACGCCAATGCCGGTGGGGCCAAACAGTTTGTGGGATGAGAACGCGTAAAAGTCGCAACCCAGCGCCCGGACGTCCGGCTGGTAATGGGGTACCGCCTGTGCGCCATCCACCAGGGTGATGATGCCGAGGGCCTTGGCCTGCTCGATCAGCGCCGCCACCGGATTGACCGTGCCCAGCACGTTGGAGACATGGGTTATTGCCAGTATCCGGGTCTTCTCGTTCAGCAGGCTGGTAAAGGATTCCAGGTCCAGCTCACCGTCCGGCGTTATCTGGATGGGCACCACTTTTGCGCCGGTACGCTCGGCAATCATCTGCCAGGGCACAATGTTGGCGTGATGCTCCATGTGGCTGACCAGGATCTCATCGCCGGCTTTCAATCGCGGTGCCAGGCCGTTGGCGACCAGGTTAATGGCTTCTGTGGTGCCGCGGGTCCAGATGATTTCCCGGGTACTTTCGGCGTTCAGGAAGTTGCGAACCGTCTCTCTGGAGCCTTCGAAGGCGACCGTAGCCCGATCCCCGAGAGTGTGGGCACCCCGGTGAACGTTGGCGTGCATTTCCCGGTAATAGCGGTCCATGGCGTCCAGCACGGCCTCTGGCTTCTGGGCCGAGGCGCCATTATCGAGATACACCAACGGCTTTCCGTTCACCTGCTGTGACAGGATCGGGAAGTCCCGGCGAATGGCCTCCACATCGAAGGTCGGGCGCCTGGTTGTGCTTACCACGGACAGATCGGTCATAACCGGTCACGCCTCCTGGAAAGTCTGTTCGAAGAACTGGTTCAGGCGACCCTGAGTCGTTTCTCGAACGGCTTCTACCGGGATCTGCTCCACCAGCTCGTTAATGAAGGCCATGGTGAGCAGGACATTGGCTTCACGCCGGCCGATACCCCGTGAAACCAGGTAGAACAGTGAGATTTCATCAAGCTGGCCGATGGTGGCGCCATGGGCACATTTTACGTCATCGGCGTAAATTTCCAGCTCCGGCTTGGTGTCGATTTCTGCGCCGTTGGACAGCAGCAGGTTCTTGTTGTTCATATTTGCGTTGGACTTCTGGGCGTCCTGGTGGATATGAATCCGGCCGTTGAAAATCGCGTGGGACTGATCCGCGGCGATGTTGCGATAGGTTTCTTCGCTGTTGCAGCGGGCCGCCACGTGCTCAATGGTGGTGTGGTTGTCGTAGTGCTGTTTGTCCTGGGTTACCACCACGCCGTTGAGCTTGCACTCCGCCCCTTCACCTTCCAGGCGAACCTGCAGGTCGTGCCGGCGCAGGAGGCCGCCGAAGCCAACGCAGTGGCTTTCAAAGCGGGAGCTGCGCTGCTGCAGGACGCCGGTAGCGCCAATGTGCTGAACATTCTCACCCTCCATATTCAGGCGGATGCTGGTGACGTTGGCACCTTCACCAAGGTTCAGCTCGGTTACCGTGTTCACCATGACCGATTCGCTGCCGCCGGAGATATACTCTTCCACCAGGGTGATCTGGCTGTTAGCGCCGGCGTCCACGTAAATGCGCGGGTAGGCAGAGCCACTGCCATCGGCTTGGGTTTCATGAACAATGAACAGTGGCTGGTCCAGAACCGCGCCGGGCTTCAGACGAATCAGCAGGCCATCTTCGAACCGCGCGCTATTGAGGCGGGAGATCTGCACTGACCGGCTATCCAGGGCGTGATCGAGACGCCCGGCCAGCCAGGTGGCGGTGTCGCTGTCCAGATCCTCGAAGCGCTCAATGGTTATGCCATCCAGGTCCGGGTAGTCGCTGGCTTCCGGCATCATGATGCCGTTCAGCAATACTACCTTGTAGCCGGGCACCGCCAGACTGCTGCCGGACTTGCCTTCCGCAGGCAGCGAGATGGCCATATCGTCGGTCAGCTTCAGGTACTTGCTCGAGTATTTCCAGTTCTCGGTTTTCCGGGTGGGCAGCGGCAAATCCACAAGGCCGGAGCCCTGCTGCTTGCGCAGCGCAGCCAGAGGCTCCGGCAATGAACCCCCGGCCGGATGCAGGAACGCGGTGGAAAGGGTTGGTGCTGGTCTCATTCCGCGACCTCCTTTAATAGCTGCCAGAAGCATTGGCTGGGCTGTCGGCGGTTTCGTCATCCTTGATGCCGAGCCAGCCGTAGCCACGTTCTTCCAGCTCCAGGGCCAGCTCACGGCCACCGGATTTAACGATCCTGCCGCCGGCCAGCACGTGCACGTAATCCGGCACAATGTGGTTCAGCAGGCGCTGGTAGTGGGTCACCATCAAGATAGCACGGTCTTTTGCGCGCAGAGCGTTAACGCCGTTGGAGACCACCTGCAGGGCGTCGATGTCCAGCCCGGAATCGGTTTCATCCAGAATAGCCAGCTTCGGCTGCAGCAGAAGCGCCTGCATGATTTCGTTCCGCTTTTTCTCGCCGCCGGAGAAGCCTTCATTGACGCCGCGTTTCAGGAAGGCCGGATCCAGATCCACCTGTCTGGAGACCTCCCTGGCCAGCTTCATGAATTCCGCCGCGTTCATCTCGCCCTCACCCTTGTGGTGGCGCATGGCGTTTACCGCGGTACGCAGGAACTGAAGATTACTCACGCCGGGAATCTCCACCGGGTACTGGAATGCCAGGAAAATGCCTTCACGGGCGCGTTCCTCGGTTTCAAGCTCCAGCAGGTTTTCGCCGTTCAGGGTTACTTCCCCTTCGGTGATTTCAAATGCCTCGTTGCCTGCCAGCACCTGCGACAGGGTGCTCTTACCAGAGCCGTTGGGGCCCATGATGGCGTGAACTTCCCCGGCCTTGATCTCCAGGTTGATACCCTTGAGGATTTCTTTGTCCTCAACGGAGGCGTGCAGGTTCTTGATGCTCAGCATTTGTCGGCTTCTCTCTGTATTCTGAAATTCTGTATGTAAATTAAACCGTTTCGGTGCCCGCAAAACATTCGGCGCAGCGAGGCAAAATAGTTAACCAACGGACCCTTCGAGGCTCACTTCGAGCAGCTTGCCGGCCTCGACAGCGAACTCCATCGGCAGTTCCCTGAACACCTCCTTGCAGAAGCCGTTCACGATCATGGACACGGCCTGCTCCGGATCGATACCACGCTGGCGGCAGAGGAACATCTGCTCATCGCTGACCTTGGACGTGGTGGCCTCGTGCTCGACAATGGCGGACTTGTTCTTGCTCTCTATGTACGGAAAGGTGTGCGCACCGCAGCGGTCGCCAATGAGCAGCGAATCACACTGGGTGAAGTTGCGCGCGCCTTCCGCGCCGGGGCCGAATTTCACCAGCCCGCGATAGGCATTGGAGCTCTTGCCGGCGGAAATACCCTTGGAGATGATGGTGCTGGAGGTATTCTTGCCCAGATGGATCATCTTGGTGCCGGTGTCGGCCTGCTGGTAATTATTGGTCAGCGCCACGGAATAGAATTCGCCCACACTGTTGTCGCCGCGCAGGATGCAGCTCGGGTACTTCCAGGTTATTGCTGAACCGGTCTCGACCTGGGTCCAGGAGATTTTGGAGTTCTTGCCGATGGCGGCACCACGCTTGGTGACGAAGTTGAAGATGCCGCCCTTGCCTTCCTCATCACCCGGGTACCAGTTCTGCACGGTGGAGTATTTGATCTGGGCGTCGTCCAGGGCCACCAGCTCAACCACAGCCGCATGCAGCTGGTTTTCGTCCCGCATGGGCGCCGTGCAACCCTCCAGATAGCTTACATAGCTGCCTTCGTCGGCGATGATCAGGGTGCGCTCGAACTGGCCGGTGTTGGCCGCGTTGATGCGGAAGTAGGTGGACAGCTCCATGGGGCAGCGCACGCCCTTGGGCACATACACGAAGGTGCCGTCGGAGAAGACCGCCGAATTCAGTGCGGCAAAGAAGTTGTCGCCGTGGGGCACCACGGTGCCCAGGTACTTCTGCACCAGTTCCGGATAATCGCGGACGGCCTCGGAGATGGAGCAGAAAATCACACCGGCTTTGGCGAGGGGCTCCTTGAAGGTGGTTGCGACGGAAACGGAATCGAATACTGCATCGACGGCTACGCCTGCCAGCTTTTCGCGCTCATGCAGGGGAATACCCAGTTTCTCGTAGGTTCTCAGAAGTTCCGGGTCCACTTCGTCCAGGCTCTGGGGCATGTCCTCCTTGCGCTTGGGCGCGGAATAGTAGGAAATCGAGTTGTAGTCGATTTTCGGGTAGCCCACGTGTGCCCAGTCCGGCTCGTCCATTTCAAGCCAGCGACGGTAGGCTTTCAGGCGCCATTCCAGCATCCACTCCGGCTCTTTCTTGATGCCGGAAAGGCGGGCGATAACGTCTTCATTAAGGCCGGGTTCGAAGGTGTCGGATTCGATGTCTGTTACAAATCCGTGCTCGTATTCCCGTTTGATCAGCTCGTTCACCTCGGTGTCGGTGGTCGCCATGATCGTCGCTCCGTATTCTCTCATCGCGGGCTTTCGCCCTTGGTGTCGCCGGCAGCCTCATGGGCTGCCGGTCGGATGTCATCAGTCTGGGTGTTGCAGTGGTCGCTCATCCGGTGAGTACGCCCTGCAATCATTTTTCGGATGACGGATCTCCGGTAGCCTGATGCTGAAAAGTAAGCAGAAATCAGGCTGAATCCGTTGCTTCTGGCTGGCGATTATACAATACCAGAGTAAATTAGTCAGGTATTAATTTGTGCGCGGGGTGATTATACCTTAATCGGCCTTTGGGGCACTAAGGGGGTGGTAATGAGGCTGATAGTCAGGTTCTTGTAAGACTGGAGCTTTTGAGGTGAGTGCAGGGCGGGGTGAGCGGGAAGCCTCCCCAGACACGCCGTGAACCCATCCATGGGGGCTTGGTGTTGCCATCCCTGGCAACACACAGTCTGGGCAGGCTTCCCGCTCACCCCTCCTCAGACTAATTGCTATGCGCCGAGGGCAAGATTTTGGTTAGATAGCTGTGCTCCAGAGTTTGTGGAAGATCGGCCGGTTTCGGAATACGAACGATATGCCCGCTGCCAGGCGCATAGTCCATGGTCTGGCCGTTTCGGTTTTCCATGATACTGGCCGAGAAGCGGATGTTGCCGGCTGGGTTTATCAGCTCTAGTTGGTCGCCGGGGGCAAATTTGTTTTTTACGTCGATGGTCAGCCATTGGTCGTCGGTGTCGGTGATGGTGCCGACCACCTGCTGGGTACCGAGGAATGAGGAGCCCTGTTCGTAGCTCTGGTATTCCCGGGGTACGTGCCGGCGGAGGAAGCCTTCGGTGTAGCCTCGGTTGGAGAGGGCTTCGAGTTCGTCCATCAGGTTCATGTCAAAGGGCTTGCCGTGTACGGCCTCGTCGATGGCCCGGCGGTACACCTGGGTGGTGCGGGCTACGTAGTAGGTGCTTTTGGTACGGCCTTCGATTTTCAGGGAGTGGACGCCCATTTTGGCCAGTTCCGCTACATGCTGGACGGCCCTCAGGTCTTTCGAGTTCATGATGTAGGTGCCGTGTTCGTCCTCGTACGCGGGGATGAAGCCTCCAGGGCGATTGGGCTCCTCCAGAAGGATTTCCTTTGGCTCCACGTCCTGCACACCGCCGCTGTCGCTGCAGGTGGTGATCAGGTCGCCGGTCTGGTCATGGCTGTGCCGGACTTCCTTGTAGTTCCAGCGGCAGGCGTTGGTGCAGGCACCCTGGTTGGCGTCCCGGTGGTTCATGTAGCCAGAGAGCAGGCAGCGGCCGGAATAGGCCATGCATAGGGCGCCGTGCACGAAGACTTCCAGCTCCATGTCCGGGACCCGGTCGCGGATCTCACGAATTTCGTCAAGAGCCAGTTCCCTGGAAAGGATTGCCCGGCTGATGCCCTGCCTGCGCCAGAACTCCACCGTCGCCCAGTTCACGGCATTGGCCTGCACCGAGAGGTGTATGGGCTGGTCCGGCCATTTTTCCCGCACCAGCATGATCAGTCCGGGGTCCGACAGGATCAGGGCGTCGGGTTTATGTTTCAGTACCGGCTCCAGATCTTTCAGGTAGCTGCGTACCTTGTTGTTGTGAGGTGCTATGTTGGAGACAAGGTAGAACTGTTTGCCAAGCTCATGGGCCCTTGCGATTCCGGAGCCGAGGGCTGCAACGTCCTTGAAACTGTTGTTCCTTACTCTCAGGGAGTAGCGGGGCTGGCCGGCGTATACGGCATCCGCACCGTAAGCAAAGGCGGTTTCAAGGTGTTCAGGGGTGCCTGCGGGGGCAAGCAGTTCCGGGGTGTTCATGTTGGCTCCGGGCGCTTCGTTCAGGTCAGTCTGGTTGGCGGGTCCTGGCAGGGATGCCGCTATTCTGAAAAGCGGGGTATTTTGCCGTGCGTTGGAGGAAGTTCCCTTGACCCTGCTCAAAGGTAGCATTGATTGTTTTCGGCTAACAAGTGTACGCTCACAGCCTCGGTCGATATGGCCACAGAATCGGAAAAGAGGAGTTTCAGATGGGATCAAAGCCTCTGGCGCCAGAGGTGGCGCGGGCTTCGCTGAGTCTTAGGGTAAGTTCCCTGATCAGTGTGCAGCTTGCCCGTGGCAAGGTTGGTGTGGAAGTAGTGGCGTCGCAGTTGCATATGAGCCGTTATACGTTGCATAAGAAACTGAAGCGTGAAGGGCTGACGTTTGCCCGCTTGCTTGAGGAGGTTCGCCGCGAACAGGCGCTGGCCTACATGCAGGACAAAACCAAGCCACTGGTGGAAATTGCAGAGCAGCTCGGGTTCTCGGAGTTGAGCGCATTCAGCCGGGCTTTCAAGCGCTGGATGGGAACGTCCCCGGCTGAATATCGTTCTGTCAGGCTGTCCTGATCCGGCTCAGATCTTTTTGAACACCAGCGTTGCGTTGGTGCCGCCGAAGCCGAAACTGTTGCTCATTACCAGGTCCAGATTCTGGTTGTCCATGCGCTCCCGAACGATGGGGTAGCCTTCGGCCCCTTCATCAAGGGTCTGGATGTTGGCCGATGGGGCAATGAAACCCTCGCGCAGCATGATCAGGCTGTAAATGGCCTCATGCACGCCTGCCGCACCCAATGCATGGCCGCACAGGGGTTTGGTGGAGCTCAGCGGCGGGATGTTGTTGCCGAAAGTTTCTTTCAGTGCTTTCAGCTCGGTGATATCGCCTGCCGGGGTGCTGGTGCCGTGAGTGTTGACGTAGCTGATCTCGCCGTCCAGATTTTTCATGGCCTGCTTCATGCAGCGCACTGCGCCCTCGCCGCTCGGGGCAACCATGTCGGCACCGTCTGAAGTCGCGCCGAAGCCGACGATCTCCGCCAGAATGTTTGCGCCGCGCGCTTCCGCGTGTTCCAGCGCTTCGAGGGCCAGAACACCGCCACCACCGGAAATAACGAAGCCGTCCCGGTTGGCATCATAGGTGCGTGAAGCCAGTTCCGGCGTGTCGTTGTACTTGGTGGACAGGGCGCCCATGGCGTCAAACAGCAAGCTCAGGGTCCAGTGGATGTCCTCGCCGCCGCCGGCAAACATCACATCCTGACGCCCCAGTGCAATCAGGTCCGCAGCGTGGCCAATGGAGTGCGCACTGGTGGCACAGGCGGAGGTAATGCCGTAGTTGATACCGCGGATGCCAAAGCCGGTTGCGAGAGAGGCGTTAATGGCGCTGCCCATGGTGCGGGGCACGCGGTAGGGACCAACCCGGCGGATGCCACGGTCGCGGTGGGTATCGATGGAATCGAGCAGCTCAACCGTGGAGGCGCCACCCTGGCCGAAAATAATGCCTGTGGTGTCGGCCTTGATGTGCTTGTCGGTCAGGCCGGCCTGTTCGATGGCTTCAAGCATGGCCAGGTAGGTATAGCCTGAGGCCGGGCACATGAAGCGCCAGAGTTTGCGGTCGATCAGTTCCGGAAGGTTCAGGTTTATCTGGCCACAGACGTGGCTGCGAAGGCCCTTGTCCCGCGCCTCTTCGCTGAAGCCGATGCCGGGGCGGGAGTCCCTGAGGGACTGGGTGACTTCCTTCTGGTTGGTGCCAAGGCTGGAAACAATGCCCATGCCAGTAATTACAACACGACGCATCTTGTTAACTCCTAAAAATCATCGGTCGAGGTGAACATGCCAACCCGGAGGTCCTTGGCGGTGTAAATTTCCCGGCCGTCCACTTCCATCCGGCCATCGGCAATTGCCATGGTCAGCTTGCGTCTGATCACGCGCTTGAGATCCAGGCGGTAGGTCACTTTTTTGGCCGTAGGCAGCACCTGGCCGGTAAACTTTACTTCACCGGAACCCAGGGCACGGCCCTTGCCTTCTCCGCCACCCCAGGCCAGAAAGAAGCCGACCAGCTGCCACATGGCGTCCAGCCCCAGGCAGCCGGGCATAACGGGGTCGTCAACAAAGTGCACCTTGAAGAACCAGAGGTCCGGGTTGACATCGAGTTCCGCCACGATACTGCCCTTGCCATACAGGCCATCGTTATCTGCTATATGGGTAACGCGGTCGAACATCAGCATCTCATCAATGGGCAGACGCATGGAGCCGGGGAAGAGTGTGCCGTGGCCACATCTGTTCAGGTCTTCTTTATCAAAATGATCCGGGTTCATAGTGCCAGTGTCTCTGTTACAAAATGATTTCCTCATACTTTAGCGCGAATTTGGCGTGGAGGTATTGACCATTAGTGGATGATTGGCATTTTCCCTATTCGATGAAAGCCGGGCGCCGAACCGCGCCTCCAAAACACGCCGTGAACCCGTTCTTGGGGGCGTGGTGTTGCCATCCCTGGCAACACACAGTTTTGGAGGCGGGGTCCGGCGCCCGGCCCAAAGTTCCGGTGGGGGCTTCTAGCCTGCCTTGCCGTCTGGTCTTGGGCTGGCAAGGATGGCGGTATAGCGGTACAGGAACACGCCGAAGGCGAACAGCCACAGCAGGGTGCTGCTGCCGATACCCGGGTGCCAGGGGACGACTTCAAAAGCGGTGAGAACCCTGATGAGTGCCGCCAGGTGGATGGCAATAAAGGCGGCGACCATGCCTTTGGGTAGCACCAGCGGGCGGCCGGTGTGCCCCAGGGAAACGCGGGCAATGACACCGAGAATCAGGCAGGCCACCGCACCGGTGCCGGCGGCGTGGCTCCAGGCGTTGGATGGCCAGCCGGCAAGCAATGTGCCGGCCAGCAGGAACAGGGCCACCGGCACCCAGAGAATGGACAGGTGAAGAACCCAGAGCAGTGGTTCCTTACGAACCAGCCAGCCTTTCCAGCCTGCCAGTCGCACCAGCATCAGGGTGCCTGCAACAATGGCCAATACGCCGGTGACGGTTTGCCAGCCAGTGACCAGTGAGGCCATCAGCAGAATCAGGCTGAACAATGTGGCCATATCCAGGGCTGGAACAGTTTTCACGGCAGCGCTGTCCAGCCCTCGTTGACGAAGCCAGCCGGTGGTAAAGGCCGGAGTGATGCGCCCACCAATGATGCTGATCAGCGCCATGGCTATGATCAGGGCGCCGTAGCTGAAGGTCATATCCAGTTGGGTCACGAATCCGATCTGCATCAGCCAGAGCAGTCCCAGAACCAGCAGGATCAGCAGTTGGCGGTTCTGGCGGGCGTGCCAGATTCGCCAGCCGGCATCCAGCATGATCAGGGGCAGAAATGCCAGGTTCACTGCATGCACAAGCCAGTCCGGCAGGCCTGCACCGAAAGCAAGCAGAAGGCGGCCGGCCAGCCAGACGCCCCAGAGCAATGCCAGCCTGATTCCGTGGGTGCGCTCCGTCTGGGTCCACACGCAGACCGCGGTCAGCAGGAAGCCGGCGATGGCCGCCGACAGGAACCCAAACAGCATTTCATGCTGGTGCCAGAACAGGCCCGGCAGGGCCAGGGGCAGGTTGATCACACCATTAACCTGCATGACCCAGAGGGGAATAGCGAGCAACGCCAGTGCCGTCATGGACAGGAAAAAAATCCGGAACGGATAGCTGAAAAGCTGGCTGACGCTGGCGGCGTCGGTTTGACCGGTTGTGGGGATCACCTGCATGGTTGTCTCCGCTTATACATATAATTACAGTACATGTTATATTCAGGCCGATGAAAAGAACATACCCGGTTGGGGGTATCTTTGCGTACAATACTGCTATCGCTTTGATTCAAAACCGGATGATCTATGAGTGCCTACCTGATTCTCAAGCACCTGCATATGGCCACGGCCTTCCTGACCGTTGTGCTGTTTGCACTGCGTTTGCTGCTGGATGCCGTCGGTAAGCCCGGTTGGCGGAAAACACCGCTGCGCTGGATTCCGCATGTGAACGACACGGTCCTGCTGGCGGCAGCCATCAGCCTGTTGTTTGTGACGCCGTGGATGCCTTTTGTGCATGGCTGGCTGACGGCTAAGATCTTCCTGTTGATCGGTTACATCATTGCCGGTCTGTTTGCGCTCAGAACAACCCTGGGAGCACCAACCCGGATTGTGGCAGCCGTGCTTGCGCTGGTGCAGATTGCCGCCATTTTCCATCTGGCCGTGACCAAGCCGGTGTTCTGAAACGACTGCGCCCGGTATCTGTGATTGCCTTCGGATATTGTCGGAAATCTTACAGTTCGGCGGCTGATAAAAGCGCCCGGAACCTTTGAGGTGAAAACCTCGGTGCCAGAATCAAGTCGTTACAGGTGTCCGGACAATATCCAGAAGCCGACTGCGATTAGGGTAAGACCGCCAAAAATTTCGGCGCGATGACCTAAAACAGACCCTACAGCGCGTCCCAGCATTATGCCAAGGGTAACCATGAGCGTTGTTGCCAATCCGATCAAAGCAGCAGCCACCCAAATGTTAACATTGATGAATGCCAGGCCTACGCCAACGGCCATGGCATCGATGCTGGTGCCCAGAGCTGTGAGACAGGTCCGGAGTAATGACTGTTTCGCAGGTTTTGCTATTCCATCTTCATCAGGTTTCACGCTCTCGTAAATCATATGCAGACCAAGGATGACCAGGAGTGCAAATGCGATCCAGTGATCCCAGGCTTCTATATAACCAGAGGCGGACTTTCCAATCAGCCAGCCAATAAGCGGGGTAGTGGCTTCGATCAAACCAAAGATAAGCCCCACTTTAAAGGCTTCGGTGAGGCGGGGGGTTTTAAGGCTTGCCCCCTTGCCAATCGCGGCAGCGAAAGCATCTGTAGACATGGCAAAGGCAAGCAGAAGGAGGGCAATTGGGTTCATAAACTGACTCCGGCCGGGCTATCGAGTCCACGACATATCCACACGCCCGACCTTGGGCATGGATATATCGATGGTCTCGCCAACCGAGAGGTGTTCGCACCATGGCATGTGGCCAATTATGTTGATACGAACGCTTCCTGGATCCGGAAGCAGGCTACTCCCCAACGAAGCGATAAGTTAGCAATCATGCGGGACGATTGCAAACCTGCCTTTCATTTGCCTCAGTTCAGAGTTTCGTCTGACAGCCCAGGGAATTATCCGGTTATGGCCGGTTATGGCTTTTTCCGGTTGAGCGGGTAGAAAAGTTGGGGAGAGGCCAGCTCTGGCAAATCGGTTCGTTCCTCGTTGGCAGCCCACTCAACCCGCTCTGCGGACCGTATGGCGTAGTGCATCCACACCAGGGCGGCTGCGACGATCACAAACATCAACATGAAATTGCTCTGCCAGATTCCGGTGAGGTCGTTCAGCACGCCGAAGGCCAGAGGCAGAATGAATCCCCCGAGCCCGCCAATCATCCCGACTACGCCACCCACAGCGCCCACGTGCATGGGATAGTAGACAGGAATGTGCTTGTAGACCGCCGCCTTACCCAGGGACATGAAGAAACCCAGGATAAAGATCAGCGCCACGAACACCGGCAGGCTCATCTCGAGGGTAAAGCGGATATCGCCATCGATGCCCTGGACCACATACTCGGTGGGCGGATAACTCAACAGGAAGGTACAGGCAACGGAGGCACCGAAGGTCCAGTACATCACCCGGCGGGCGCCGAAACGGTCCGACATCCAGCCCCCGAGGATGCGGAACAGCGACGCGGGAATGGTGTAGAGCGCCGCGATGATACCTGCCGTTTTGATGTCCAGGCCGTAAACGCCGATCAGGAAGTGAGGCAGCCAGAGCGCCAGGGCGACAAAAGCGCCGAATACGAAGAAATAGTACAAAGCAAACCGCCAGACCCTCAGCTCGCGCAGCGGCTCCATCTGTTCCATGAAGGATTTGGCCCCGGTGCCGGCGCGCTCTGCGGCCATTGGGTCTTCTTTGGCAAGAAGGATAAAGGCCACGCCCATGATTGCCAGCACAGTGGCGTAGATTTGTGCGGTGCTCTGCCAGCCGAAAGCGACCAGCAGGAACGGGGCCCCGAAGTTGGTTACCGCAGCACCCACATTGCCCGCGCCAAAAATCCCCAGTGCTGTTCCCTGCCGTTCCGGTTCAAACCATGCTGCCGTATAGGCCACGCCGACGATGAAGGCGCCGCCGGCCAGGCCAACGCCCAGGGCGCCCACCAGCAGCATCAGGTAAGTGGTTGCGAAGGTCAGCAGGTACACCCAGGCGGCGGCGGTAAGCATCAGGATACCGAATACCCAGCGGCCACCATAGCGGTCTGTCCATATGCCGAGGAACAGCCGGCTGATGGAGCCGGTGAGAATGGGCGTCGCCATCAGCAGGCCGAGCTGGGTATCTGACAGCCCGAGATCTTCGCTGATGCGGATTCCGATGATGGAGAAAATGGTCCACACCGCAAAGCACAGGGTGAAGGCGAATGTGGATAAACCGAGCGCACGGTATTGCTCTGGTTTTGACGGGCTGTTGGCCATGCTCCGCTCCTTCCGGGCATTCATTGGACGACGTCTGAAAACATCCCCTAAACCTTACCAAAAGCAGGGTTTTTCGACGCGGGGCATTGGTGGTACCTCCTGCTGGGTGCGCTGGTGGTAGGCGATTGGAGATTTTTGTGATCAGGGGGTAGGCCCTTGATTTCTCTCGTGGGGTACGCGCTGTCATCGTTGATTTTCATCAATTATCGCCTGCGCCTGAGTGTGGGCTAATGCTGGAAGATATCAATGCCTGCCCCTTGCAAGGGCGCCGAAACGCCTTCGGGAGAACCCACAAATGAACATCATGATTGCCTACGACGGTTCGAGGAACGCCAGGCTGGCGCTGGCTCAGACCATCACCATGTTCCGCGATCTCAAACCTGTGATCACCCTGGTTGCGGTGGCTGAAAACCCGCGGGATATCACCTCCGGAAACGAAGAGTTTTTCCAACAGGAAGTGGCCGAACTGAAAGAGCACCTCGCCGAGGCCCTGGGCGTGTGCGGGCAGGAGCAGATCTCCGCTGAAACCCTGCTTCTGGAGGGAGATGCCAGAAAGATGCTGCTGTACGCCGCGGAGAAAAAGATCCATCCCGACATGCTCGTTATTGCGCGCCACAGCCATGAACCGGACGGTGGATTTATCGCCCGCTCGCTGACCTATTTCGTGGACGAACTGGATTACATGACCTTCGGCAGCGTGAGTTCCTTCCTCGCCCGCCGAATCCAGTGTCCGCTCCTTATTTTGCCCAGCCGTTGAGCCTGGTGATTAACCGTTTCCGTATCTGATAGCCCAGGGAGGCTGACATGAAAGTCGCAGACGTTTTCCGCGTCAAAAATCCGGAAGTCAGGGCGCTGCACCTGACCTGGATTGCATTCTTTATAACCTTCTACGTGTGGTTCAACATGGCGCCGCTGGCATCCAGTATGCTCAAAAGCGTCAACTGGCTCACCGCGGATGATCTTCGCCTGTTCGCCATCGCCAACGTAGCGTTGACCATACCTGCCCGGATTATCGTGGGCATGGCCCTGGACCGCTTCGGCCCCCGCCGGGTGTTCTCGGTACTGATGGTATTGATGGCCATTCCTGCCCTGGTATTTGCCTTCGGCAACACCATGACCCAGCTCCTGGTCAGCCGTCTGGTGCTCAGCTCCATCGGTGCCAGCTTTGTGGTGGGTATCCACATGACCGCCATGTGGTTCAAGCCAAAAGACATTGGCTTTGCCGAGGGCTTTTATGCCGGCTGGGGCAACTTCGGCTCTGCCGCGGCGGCCATTACACTGCCAACCATTGCGTTACACATGTATGGTGGTGAAGACGGCTGGCGCTGGGCCATCGCCCAAAGCGCGATCGTAATGGCGGCTTACGGCGTTTACTACTGGTTCGCGATTACCGACGGCCCTGTTGGCACGGTTCATCGCAAGCCACGCAAGGCCGTGGCGCTGGAAGTCAGCAGCTGGGGCGACATGATCAAGCTGATCCTGTGGACCATTCCGCTGGTGGGTGTGCTGGGCATCCTGGTCTGGCGTATCGAGAACATGGGGTACCTGAGTGCCACCGGAGCGGCCATTTGCTACGCTGTGATTGTCGCCATCGTGAGCTACCAGATTGTCCAGATCCTGAGGGTGAACGTGCCGATCCTTAAAAAAGGCGTGCCCGAGGATGACAAATACCCGTTCAACAGTGTGGCCGCCCTGAACAGCACCTACTTCGCCAACTTTGGTGCCGAGCTGGCGGTGGTTTCCATGCTGCCGATGTTCTTCGAGGAAACCTGGAGCCTGAGTGCCACCGCTGCCGGCCTGATCGCGGCTTCCTTCGCCTTCGTGAATCTGGTGGCGCGACCGATGGGTGGCCTGGTTTCAGACCGTATGGGCAATCGCCGGTTCGTGATGCTCAGCTACATGTTCGGGATCTCGGTGGGCTTCGCGCTGATGGGCCTGATGAACTCCAGCTGGCCCCTGATCATCGCCGTGGGAATCACCGTGTTCACGTCCTTCTTTGTGCAGGGTGCGGAAGGCGCCACTTTTGGAATCATTCCCTCCATCAAGCGCCGCCTCACCGGCCAGATTTCCGGGATGGCCGGTGCCTATGGCAATGTGGGCGCGGTGGTGTACCTCACTATTTTCACCTTCGTAACGCCCTCTCAGTTCTTCTACATCATTGCCGGTGGCGCATTCGTCAGTTGGCTGCTGTGCATGATGTGGCTGAAAGAGCCGGAGAGCGGATTTTCCGAGGAATACCATGTGTCTTCCGTGGATCTGCAGATTGAAGAGGAAGAGCGTCGCCGGCAGGCTGTTGCTACCGGGTGAGGCTCCAACGATGAACAGTCAGGCCGCCGAGGCATTGCCCGGCGGCTTTTTCGTTGGTGGGAAAGCTTTTCCGAAAGCTCCACTTTAGCGTACCGCTGCGAAAACGCTGGTCTGCCAGCGCTCAGAAGTGATCATACCCGAACTTCATATACGTAATTCCGGGACTCAGGACAGGACCAGCCTCCAGGCCAGTTCGACATCGTCACTGCATTCCCGGTCATAGACTCTTACGGTATCTATCAGGCACTCAAGCCAGAGGTCGTAAAGGTGAGGCTCGACGTTGAGATGGCGAGCACTATGAAGGCAAGCAATCCGATGGAGGACATCGTCAACACTGTCGCTGGCGTAGAACGCTACGAGGCTGAAAAAAGACTTTTTAAGCATCCTCCGCTGAACGGCCATATCCGTGTTTCGAAACAGCACCCGGACTTCTGGCGAAGACATCAGGAAGCGGCGGTAGAAGGCTTCAAAAAACTCAGGGGTGCCGGGCCGGGTTTGAAGCACGCGTTTGTAGCTTGCGTCAAAGATTTCTTCGAAGGACATGGCAGGCTCCCTGATTCCGTGGGACTGGGCCCCACTACTCTGAATCTAGCATTTGCGGGCGAGTCCGTCACTTGACTGGGGAAGGGTAAGCTTATGATGGGAAGTTCCCGGCACAAAAAACCGGCGCCATCCATTGGCGCCGGTTTACGCACTACCTCAGTGCCAAGAGTGTCAAGGATTCTTTATGTAAGCATTCTTGCGCAGGTAGAACCACCAGTTAACCACCAGACAGAGTGCGTAGAACACCGCAAACCCGTACATGGCCACTTCCGGAGTGCCAGCCTGGATTTCCTGGCCCATCACCCGTGGCGCAATGAATGCGCCGTAGGCGGCAACCGCTGATGTCCAGCCCAGAACCGGGCCCTTCTGCTGCTGGTTGAAGATGAAGCCGATGCTGCGGAAGGTGGAGCCGTTGCCGATACCGCTGGCGGCGAACATGATGATGAACAGAATCAGGAAGGGCGCAAAGTAGGTGTTCGGATCGGTGGAGTTGTACGCCAGCATCATCACGTAGCCGGTGGCCACGGAGGCGGCGACCATTACTACGGAAATGATCTGGGTAACGATGGAGCCGCCAACCTTATCGGAAATCCAGCCGCCGACCGGGCGAATGAGGGCGCCCACAAACGGCCCCATCCAGGCCCAGGTCAGGGCGCTTGGGGCATCAGGGTTCACCACCCGGGTTACCGTGCCGTCGGCCGCAACGTCCATCATGTTGCCGAAGATAACGCTGATGGACAGCGGCAGGGCGGCTGAGAAGCCGATAAACGAGCCGAAGGTCAGGATGTAGAGCACGGTCATGGACCAGGTGTGCTTGTTGCTGAAAATGGCAAACTGGTTCTGGATGTTGGGCTTGATGTCGCCCGGGATCAGTCGCAGAAGAATCAGCGTAAGCACGATGGTCAGGGGCAGGGCCAGCCACATGTTCAGCACACCCAGGGCCCAGACACCGGCAATGGAGGTCAGAAGTCCGACGCCGTAAAGCCCGAGAATCTTGCCAAATGCGGACACTGGATTGCCGGGGTTGGGGGTAACCACTTTCAGGTTGTTCATGCCGAACCAGCCGGCTAACGCCAACGGAATCAAAAATACCAGCCAGATAAAGCCGGCGTTCTGGATCCAGGTGTCGGTACCCGCCTCAATACGACCAATGAGCGTGCCGCTCGGGCTCTGCAGTTGCATCGGGTCACCGGCCAGGGCGCCGAAGATGCCAGCGGTCATCACCAGCGGAATGACGACCTGCATGGTGGTTACGCCGAAATTACCCAGCCCCGCATTCATGCCCAGGCCGTAGCCCTGTTTGCTTTTCGGGTAGAAGGTGCTGATGTTGCTCATGGAGCAGGCAAAGTTGCCACCACCGATACCGGAGAGCAGCGCCAGGGCCTGGAACACGATAAAGGGTGTATCCGGGTTCATCAGGGCAATGCCGGTCCCGGCAGCGGGAATCATCAGCAGGGCGGTGGTCAGGAAAACCGTGTTTCGCCCGCCGGCAATCTTGATCATGAACGAGGCCGGGATCCGCAGGGTGGCGCCGGACAGGCCGGCAATCGCAGAGAGGGTAAACAACTGTTCAATACTGAAGGGAAAACCCAGGTTCTTCATCTGGGTGGTGATCATCCCCCACATCAGCCAGACGGCAAAGCCTATCAGCAGGCTGGGGATGGAAATCCACAGGTTGCGGGAAGCAATACGTTTGCCTTCCTGCTCCCAGAATTCCTCGCTTTCGACATCCCAGTTATCGATGTCTGCGTTGGTTTTGGCCATGATTTTGACTCCTCGTTTAACATGCCCCCGACCGCATGCCTGGCGGCATCCGGGCTTCTCGACACCATTGTGCAAAGCAGGGCGGGGAGTCATGCTTGATAATTCTCAAGGACAAAATGATGGGCAAGCTGTTCAGTTTTCCAGCGAAAATCCAAAGATGTTTTTGTGTCTTAAAATTCAATGAATTCAACTGGATGCGATGGTTGTATTCCGAATTGGGTAGGCATCCGGACTGCTGGCGCAGTAGAGGTAGCCAATCATTTCCGGCGGTTCTGGCTGTGCCGGAACAGTACAACAAGCTGCAGGGCGACGAGAGTGTAGGTGCCGGACCAGCTCACAGCTGACAACCAGAGCATATGGGGTTTAGCAAAAGGCGTAACGCCCGCATCAAACCGGGCGAGCGCCGCAATGGCCATGCCGATGGCAATACCGATAACCTGCCAGGAGGGTGGCGTGGTCCGCCGGGCGCGCTGCCAGGCCAGCCGGAGCATGACGCTGGTGGACAGCGTGCCAAGGGCGCCAATGGTGATCAGATGGATGGCGGGAATTGGGTCAGTTCGCTGCAAAAGACTGAATCCGGTGGCGCCGGCGCCTGCCGCCAGCCAGAGATAACCAAAGGTCAGAACCAGCAAATCCGGCCGGTTTCCGCAATGCCAAAGCTTCCAGCGGATGGCGCGAACCACAACCAGAAAGGCCGAGATCACCAGTAGTAGTCCTGCGACCGCGGTCGCGAATGGCATAAAGGCCAGAACCAGTGCCAGCGGCAGAATGATCAGCAGCATCCCTTCAATCCGTGGTTGCACCCTTGCCTCCAGGGAAATGCCCCGCTTCTCCAGGGTTCCCGCCACTGCCGGGGCGATGATTCTGCCCCCGATAAACGTCATCAGCAGCAACAGGCCGACAATGGCGGCCGTCATTACCGGCCGGGTTCCGGGCATTGGCCGAATACTTACGGCCAGGGCGCTATTGGCAAGCCAGAAAACGACCGCTAACAGGCAAATAACCAGGATCAGCGGGCCTGCGATCCGGTTACGCCATTTCTTGGCAGCCTGGAATCTTGGCACGGCATGGCGGGCGAGCAACAGGGCAAAAGCCGGGCTGAGCAGTTGGGCGGCAAGGCTCTGTGGCGCCAGAAACCAGCTGATCCGGGCAAGAAGCCACAACAGGAACAGGGGGGCAAGAATTCGCCGCGGTTGGGGACCCAGGGTATAGCCGGCAATCAGGGCCAGGGCAAAGCCGAAAACCAGTTCATGGCCATGCCCTGAGCCCAAAAGTCCCGGAGGCCAGCCTGTGCCAGACAGAGCGCTGTAAACGGACAGAGGTACTGCCAATGCGGCCAGAAGCGCGGCCGCAGGAAAGAACAGCCAGAACGCATGCATGTTTTTACGGGGCATCCCCGGGTTGTCCGACGTCATCTCGTGTCCTTGACCCGCTCACGTGGGGCGTACTGATGGCGATGGTGTGGGGGTTCTGATCAGGCTGTATAGGGCAGGACGCCGAAATAAATGGCGCTGAAATGGCAAGCGCTGCCACCGATTACGAACAGGTGCCAGACGGCGTGCATGTAGGGAATGCGGTCTGCCAGGTAAAAGGCGACACCGGCGGTGTACAAAATACCGCCGGCGATGGTTAGGTTCAGGGCCGTCTCACTCAGGCTGGCAACCAGATCCGGGGAAGCAAAGGTGATCAGCCAGCCCATGGCCAGGTAGATACCGACACGCGCCAGCCTGAAGCGGTTCCTGAAAATAATCTTAAGCACCACGCCCGTGAAGGCCAGTGACCAGATTACCGCGAACAGGGTCCAGCCCACGGTTCCCCGCATGTTCACCAGGAGAAAGGGCGTGTAGGTGCCGGCGATCAGAAGGAAGATGGCGCAGTGATCAAGGGTCTTGAAGGCTCTTTTCAATTCCGGGCGCCGGGCCCCGTGATAAAGGGCAGAAGCCATATACAGCAGAATGAGGGAAGCGCCAAAAATACCGAAGCTGACAATCTTCCAGGCGTCACCGAGCTGGCTGGCACCCACGATCAGGGCGACGGTACCGACAACGCTGAGCAGGGCGCCCACACCATGGGTGGCACTGTTTAGCCATTCCTCGATGCGATGGTGGATGTTTTGCGCAGGGGGTGGGGCTGTTGTCATCGAAAGGTCTTCCGTATCAGTCATGCTCATAAACTACTTTAGCGTACAGGTGTACGCAATAGCCAGGGGTGAGCACCCTGGACCCTGTTCAGAAAAACTGAACGACCTGCTGGAAAACTTCCGGTTTCTCTGTCATCCGTCGCTGGTTATTCTGAGTTTACCAAATGACAGACAGAGGAGGTTTTTCCCGATGGCAAAAGTACTTGTCCTTTACTACTCGATGTACGGCCATATCGAAACCATGGCAAACACAATCGCTGAAGGCGCCAAAGATGTAGACGGTGCTGAGATCACTATCAAACGGGTTCCGGAAACCATGGCCGATCAGGCGTTCCTGAGTGCCGGCGGCAAGGCGGACCAGGAAGCCCCGGTGGCAGATCCGAAAGAGCTGGCGGATTACGACGCCATCATCTTCGGTACACCGACCCGGTTTGGCAACATGGCCGGCCAGATGCGCACCTTCCTGGACCAGACCGGTGGCCTGTGGGCTGGAGGCAAACTCCATGGCAAGTTGGCCAGTGTATTCACCTCGACCGGAACCGGTGGCGGCCAGGAGCATACGATCAGCTCGTTCTGGACCACCCTGGCGCATCACGGCATGGTGATTGTG
The DNA here is from genome assembly GCF_030540945.1 of Marinobacter sp. SS8-8. Taxonomy (NCBI): domain Bacteria; kingdom Pseudomonadati; phylum Pseudomonadota; class Gammaproteobacteria; order Pseudomonadales; family Marinobacteraceae; genus Marinobacter; species Marinobacter sp. SS8-8. The sequence goes on from NZ_JASSVN010000016.1 coordinate 43,367, forward strand.
CCCTTGGGCTATGGGATTCCGGAGTTATTCGACATTTCCGAAGTTCGCGGCGGAACGCCCTACGGTGCCTCCACCATTGCCGGTGGTGACGGTTCCCGGCAACCCAGTGAGAAAGAACTGACGATTGCCCGTTACCAGGGCAGGCATGTGGCTGAGCTGGCGGTAAAGCTGCACGGCTAACGGCAAAGTATGGTCAGGCGTTGAGTGTTTTTCCGGGCAGCAAGCGAGAGCTTGCTGCCCTTTTTTAGGTTGTAGCCGGCCCTGTTCCGGAACTTACGACCAGTGGCTCGCAGCACCGGTTTTCAGTCGGGAGAAGGTGGCAGGAACCACTCCCAGCCAGGACGCCAGCTGATTGTCTGGTACACGCCTGACCAGTTCCGGATATTCTTCAAGCAGCAACTTATACCGTTCCCGGGCGGGCATGGTGTGTTTCCGGAACTCCCTCATGCTGGTCAGCTCTGCTATCTCCTCGGTCAGGGCCAGGGCGAACCTGGGCCAGAGCCCCTCACCCTGAGACTGGATTGCGGACCGGAAAGCGGAAAAATCAGCCATCCAGGCAGTTACCGGCGTTACCGTGGTCAGGCAGAGTGTGTTTCGTACGGTGCGGCTGCGGCCAAAGACCGGCCAGACCATATCGCCCTCGGAAAAGAAATGGTGTACGGAGACCTTGCCGCTGGGTGCTTCCCGGAAAAGCCGCATGATGCCGTACTGAACCAGGTAAACATTCGCCCAGGGGGTGTCGTGCTTCTCCATGGCGGTTTCGGCGTCAACCCGGCACGGATGAAACAGGCGGGCCAGGTCTGCCAGAAACCGTGCGTCCGGATCGTTTTCATGGCCTGCCAGGCGGATGCCGAATACCCGGCTCAGGCCATTCAGCAGCGCCGTCGACTCTGGCGCGGTATCTTGCTGGATGATATCCGTATTGTCTTCTCCGAGCATGCAGGGGGGCGAGGATACGTCTGGCCTGAAAATTGAATTCATGGCTTTGACCCTGTTTGGACTGTGGATCAATTATCGTATCAAAAAAACATGTTTTGAAATGACTTAAATCATTAAGGCTTTTTCACTGAATCGATTAGAGCGGTGAAGTAGCGGGAGGGCCAGGGATGGCTCGGTGAACCTGGGGTCAGATGAACGCTTTCATCTGACCCCAGGTTCACATCTGACCCCGGGTTCATTCCTGCTGGCTATCAGGGTAAGCCCTCAGTGGCTGGTCCCTTCCTCATAATTGATCTTGTTCCAGACATTGTATTTGCCGGAGGGTTTGTTCATCGGAATGCGCTTTTCTTCCTCCAGCGTGTCTGCGTCGTAGACGATGACGGCGCCGTCCTTGTCCCAGATGCTCAGCAGGAGTTTTTCACCGTAACGGTCGAATTCCACATGGGCGGCGACTTTGCCCGGGGCGGGCTGAAGGGTTTTGACGATTTCCAGGGTTTGTTTGTCGATAACGTGGACCTTGTCCCTGTTGGGGCCAAAGAAGACATCCACCCAGGCGTAACGGGAGTTTTCGTGGCTGCGCATGAAGAATCCCGGCCCCTCGGTTTCGAGGGTCTTGATGACTTTCCAGGTGTCCATATCAATGATCGAAACGGCACCGGTCCGGAAATGCGGGGTGGCCATCACGCGGCGGCCCTGGTACTCCCAGGTAATGCCGGAACCCAGGTGCGGCATGCCGGGGAGAGGGAGTTCGGCGACGCTTTTGCCGGTGTCGAGGTTGATCACGTAGCCACGTTTTCCGTCTCGGGCGGCTCCGATGAGGTGTTCGTAGCCGGGGTCGAAGAAGAAGTCATCCAGCCAGGTGTCGGTTTGCATCCGGCGGATGCGGGCCTTGCCATCCTCCAGGGTGATTTCCCAGGCTTCGGGAATGTCCTTGAGGGCGGCGATGAAACTGTCCCGGGGTGGGGCGGCGTACACGGCGCTGACCCGGGAGCTTTCACCGGCATCGTTTTCCACCGGGACGATGTCCATGAGTTCAAGGTTGGCGGCATCGAACAGCACCAGGGTATGGGGCAGGTAGTTGGCGGCCATTACGTAGTTGCCGTCAGCGGAGACGGCAATATTGCGCATGTTGATGCCTGCACGCACTTCCGCCACCACTTTCAGGTTGTACAGGTCGTATTTGGTGATCCAGCCGTCCCGGGACCCAAAGTAGACGTAACGGCCGTCCGGGGTGTACTTCGGACCGCCATGCAGGGCGTAGCGGCTCGGGAAACGATGGATGGGTTCCATCCTGTCGCCGTCGAGCAGGGTAACCTGGTGGTCACCGATTTCCACCACCAGGAACAGGTTCATCATATCGGCTTGGTAAACCGGCTGATCGGGTAACGTGCCTTGCGGGTGGGGCAGCAAATGGCTGTCAAGGATGTCGGCACGGCCCCAGGAGGGTGTGCTGGCGGGCGGGCGGTAGATGTAATCCGCCAGCGCGGTAATGGATTCGCGGCCAAGGATATCGTTAAAGGCCGGCATCTGGGTTGCGGGCCTGCCGTTGCGGATGGTGTTCTCGGCTTCGGGTTTTTTCAGCCGGGAAAGGTTTTCCGGCAGCAGGGCAGGGCCCATGCCGCCGAGGCGATCAGGGCCGTGGCAACTGGCGCAGTGTTGCTGGTAAAGCGCCCCGGTTTCCGGGGCGGGGCTGGCTTGCAGCGATGCGGGGGTCAGCAGGCTGGCGGCGAGAATCAGCAGGGCGTTTTTTCGGTTCATCATATCAGCCGGCCCCTGCACTGGCTGCAACGGCCCCATTCTGGCTGCAATGCCAGCCTGCTGTGGAGGGGTGCGCCAGTTTGTCTGCAAGACGGACAACCTCACCGACAATGATCAGTGTCGGGGGCTGGAAATCTTCACGGAGAATGGTCGCTTCCAGGTCTGCCAGGGTGGTGACCGCCATGTGCTGTCGCGGCGTGGTTCCCCGCTCCACCAGGGCCACAGGGCAGTCCCCCGGCAGGCCATGGGCGGTGAGTTCGCGGACAATGGTCGGGGCATTGTGGAGCCCCATGTAGAATACCCGGGTCTGGCCCGGCGCAGCCAGCACACGCCAGTTCAGTTCCAGGGACTGGTCGGCCTTGCGGTGGCCGGTTACGAAGGTCACGCTCTGGGAGTAATCCCGGTGGGTCAGTGGTATGCCACAGTATGAGGCGCAGCCGGCGGCGGAGGTGATGCCCGGTACCACCTGAAAGTCGATGTGGTTGTCCACCAGGAACTCCGCCTCCTCGCCACCGCGGCCAAAAATATACGGATCGCCGCCCTTGAGGCGGACCACCCGGCGCTGCTTCACCGCCAGCTGCACCAGCAGTTCATTGGTGTCTTCCTGGGGCACGTAATGGCAGCCGCTGGCCTTGCCGACATGAATGCGTTCGGCCGCCGGGTTCACCAGTTCCATGATCTGGGGCGACACCAGGCGGTCATACACAATGGCATCGGCCTGCTGTATCAGCATCAGCGCCCGCAGGGTCAGCAGGCCGGGATCTCCCGGGCCTGCTCCCACGATGGCTACCTCTCCGGCCCGTAAGGGTTGTTCCGCCAGCTGGAACTCCACCAGGCACTTCTTCCTTTGGCTGGTTGTCATGATGCTTGTCCTTAGAGGTTGTGAACCGGAATCTCGGTAACCGGGGCGGCGACGCGCCGGGGCATGTCAAGGACACCGATTTCGTCATTGGTGAGGTAACAGCCGGGATCCTCTTCCCAGAAATCACCGGAAATGTTGTAGGCCCGTACCCGGGTGTTGCCGTTGCAGATGGCCAGGTAACGGCAGTCGGCGCAGCGGCCTTTCACCGGCCTTGGTGTCTGGCGGAAACCCGTCATCAGCGGGTCGCTGGCTTCGGACCAGATCCGGGAAAAAGGTTGGTTGCGAACATTGCCCAGGTTGTAGTCCCACCAGAAGGTATCCGGATGAACCTCGCCGAGGTTGTCGATATTGGAAATATTCACGCCAGAGGCATTGCCACCCCAGTACGTCAATCGTTGTTCCAGGGCCGGAACCTGGCCGGGGTAGTGTTCCGCGGCCCACTGCAGCAGGAAGGGGCCGTCGGCATCGTTGTTGCCGGTGACGTATTCCCGTTCGATGCCGCGCCGGAGCTCGTCGTGGCAGTGATCGAACAGCAGGGTCATGGCGTCCCGGGTCATCTCGTACCAGGCATCCCGCTTACGGTTGCGGCCGCCCCGGCCGGAGTAGTTCAGGTGCGACAGGTAGAACTTGTCGATGTCGTGTTCGTCCAGCAGTCTGAGCATGTCTGGCAACTGGAGAAAATTGTCCTGGGTGAGGGTGAAGCGAAGGCCGACCTTGATACCCGCCTGCTTGCACAGTTCAACCGCTTTCATGGAGGCCGCGAAGGCGCCTTTTTTCTGGCGGAACTCGTCGTGGGTCTGTTCCAGTCCGTCGATGCTGATACCCACGTAGTCGTAGCCGGCCTCGGCGATTTGCCGGATATTCTCTTCGGTGATCAGGGTGCCATTGGTGGACAGGCCGACATAGAAACCCATGGCTTTGGCCCGGTGGGAGATGTCGAAGATATCCGGGCGCATCAGCGGCTCGCCGCCGGACAGGATCAGCACCGGTACGCCGAAGGCCTTGAGGTCGTCCATCACGGTGTAGACCTCATCAGTGCTCAGTTCGCCCTTGAAATCCACATCGGCGGAGATGGAATAGCAGTGTTTGCAGGTCAGGTTGCAGCGGCGGATCAGGTTCCAGATCACCACCGGGCCGGTCGGTTTCGGAGCCGGGCGCACCGGAGCCGGGTTCATCAGGCTCTTGATGTAGCGGGTCATTCTGAACATGGTGCTTCCTCTGTCATGATTTTCGCAGTCGCAGACCGGTTTTTTTCAGGATGGCCGAGCTGTAAAGAATGGTGTGGCCTTCGCAGGTGTCTCCAAGCACTGACTGAATCTGCGAAGCCTTGGCCTCGACTTCGTCACGGCTGGTGCCGTGAACCATGGCGAACAGGTTGTAGTGCCAGTAGGGCAGGTGCCGCGGGCGCCGGTAGCAGTGGCTGACGAAGGGCAGTTTGCCCACCTGCCGGCCCATGTCGGTGATGGCGTCGTCGCGCACATCCCAGACCGTCATGCCGTTGAAGCGATAGCCCAGTTGGTAGTGATCCGGCACGGCGGCGACCCGGCGGATAACGCCGGCGTCCTGCATGCGCTGAAAACGGGCCAGAACCTCGTCGGCCGGTAGTCCCAGTTCCTTGCCCAGGGTGCCCCAGGGGTCCGGCACCAGGGGCAAACCGCCCTGGGTGGCCAGGATCAGTTTCCGGTCCAGCTCGCAGAGCACGTAATCCTGATCAGACCGGGAAGTGGAGATGGACATGGAACTCTTCCTCTTTCGGCATGTTGTAGACGGGATAGCCGGTTGCGGATTCGATGGCGGCAATTGCCCGGGCGATGTCGTCCGGGGCTTCCGTGGCCAGAACAAACCACATGTTCAGTTCATGTTCCCGGCGGTAGTTGTGGGCCACCTCGTCGAAGGCGTTGACCTTTCGGGTGGCGTCCTCAAAGTCCTGCTCCGGGATTCGCATGGCGGCCAGTGTGAGGCCGCCACCCATTTCTCCGGCGTGGAACATGGGGCCGAAACGGGTAAGAATGCGACGATCCAGAAGGTCTTCAAGGGTATGCAGGAGCGCCTGCTCGGTTATGCCAAGTTCGCCGGCGACCGCTGCATAGGGCGAGTGCACCAGTGGTAGCCCCGTCTGCAAACGGTTAATGACAGCCCGTTCCATCTCGGTGAATTCGGGAGCTGCCTGAAGGCGCTCAGTCACGGCTGACATAACGGCCTCCCCGTTGCCGGTAGGCTTTGGTGCTGAACAGCACGGCACGGGGGATTTGTTCCAGGCCAAGATCGGCGGTCAGCGTTTCCAATTGACTCAGAACCCGTTGCCGGTCAATGCCGTGAATCATGCAGAACAGGTTGTAGGGCCAATCCGGGAGTCGGCGAGGACGCTGATAGCACAGGGTGATGAAGGATGTGCGGGCCAGTGTGCGGCCCAGATCCTGAACCTCACCGTCCGGGACATCCCAGACCACCATGGCGTTGGCGGTATAACCCAGCGTCCGGTGCCGGACCACCAGCCCGAGCCGCTTGATGAGCCCCTGGGCCTGCCACTGTCGGATGGCGGTCATCACTTCCTGTTCGGACAGCCCGGTGATCTCAGCCAGTGTCTCATAGGGCCGTGGTGTTAGCGGGAGTCCAAGTTCCAGCTGGCGCCGAAGCCGAAGCAATCCCCAGGCACTGACCGGCCCGGCCCCGGCGATTTCCGGCACCACAGCCAGATATTCCGGGGCGTGGTGAAGGTTCACGGCAGGGCCTCCCAGTCAATATCGAAGCCCAGGTCAATGTGGTGGGCCTCCACCATCGGTAGCCGAAGCATAGGGAGCCTGAGCTGGTGTTCCAGTTCATCAAGCCGCTCTTCCAGGGTGTCTTCATCGGGCGCGGTCATGACAAACCAGAGATTGTAGGTGTGCTCCCGGGCGTAGTTGTGATTCACCCCCGGAGCACGATTAACCCGGGCGGCAACCAGATCGATCTGTTCGTCGGGTACCGCCACCGCAGCCAGCAGGCTCGCGCCCGCCCGGCTGTGCTCAAAAACCGGTCCGACCCGGCTGAGAACCTGGCTGTCCTGAAGTGACTGAAGTCGTGCAATGACCTCCTCTTCGGCGATGCCCAGCTGTCGGGACATTGCTTTGTAGGGCCTGTCGCAGACGGGCAGGTCCCGCTGGAAGAGGTTGATCAGTTGTTGGTCAGTGGTATCCAGTCTCATCAGTGCTCTCCTCCGGGCCGTAACCCGTCAGTAGACGTCGTGCTGGGTGTTGTAGACGTTGAACTTCCCGGTAGGCGTTACCAGCCGTTCGTCCTTGATCACCTTTTTCAGCTTGCGGGTCTTGTCATCAACAACCACCAGGGCCGAGGTTTGTTCCTTGCCATTCCAGACGGAGAACCAGACTTCGTCGCCGGCAATGTTGTACTCCGGTTGGACCACGCGCTTGGGCCCTTCACCCAGATCTGCCCATTCGGCGATCGGCAGCACTTCATAGCCGGCGTCCAGGTTGTCGATGTTATACACGGCGACGCTTTGGCTGACCGCCTCGGCGGGATTCAGCGCGGTATCGACCCACAGGTTGTTCGATTTCGGGTGAGTCTTGACGAACAGCGAGCCGCCACCCTGGCCATTGAGGGTTCTGACCACTTTCCAGGCCTTGTCCGGATGGCCTTCGGGGTCGGTGCCAATCAGTTGGATGGTAGGATCGCCCAGGTGGCTGGTTGCCCAGACCGGGCCATGCTCCGGATCCACGAAATTGGCGCCACGGCCGGGGTGGGGGATTTTGCCAACGTCGATCAGAGCCTCGAGTTCGCGTTCTTTGGAATCGATCACTGCGATTTTGTCGGACTGGTTGGCGGCTGTCAGGAAATAGCGCAAGCTGCTGTCCCAGCCCCCGTCGTGCAGAAATCTGGCGGCATCGATGGTGGTAATTGTAACGGCGTCAAGGTTCTCGTAATTGACCAGCTTGACCTTGCCAGTCTCTTTAACGTTGACAATAAACTCCGGTTGCTGAAGTGAGGAAACAATGGCAGCCACGCGTGGCTCCGGATGATATTCCTGAGTGTCCACGGTCATGCCCCGGGTGCCGACAATTTTCTTTGGCTCCAGGGTCTGGCCATCCATGATCACGAACTGTGGCGGCCAATAGGTGCCCGCGATAGCGTACTTGTCCTCGTAGCCCTTGTACTTGGAGGTTTCCACGGAACGGGCTTCAAGGCCGACCTTGATTGTGGCGACGGTCGCCGGATGCTCCATCCAAAGATCAATCATGTTGATCCTGGCGTCCCGGCCGATAACGAATACGTAGCGCCCGGAAGCAGACATCCGCGAGATGTGAACGGCGTAGCCGGTATCGATCACCTCGACGATCTCCTTGGAGTCGCCATCGATGAGTGCAATCTGGCCAGCATCCCGAAGAGTCACGCTGAACAGGTTTTTCAGATTCAGATCGTTCAGCTGCTTCTTGGGCCGGTCTTCTGGCGGCACAACCACTTGCCAGGTAGCCTTCATGTCAGCAAGGCCGAACTCTGGGGGTTCGGGTGGCTGATGCATCAGGTATTTGGCCATGAGATCGATTTCAGCATCGGTAAGCTCACCGGAAGTGCCCCAATTGGGCATGCCCGCCGGAGAACCATAGGTAATGAAGGCTTTCAGGTAGTCTATGCCCCGTTCCTGAGTGATATCTGGAGTCAGGGGTTTGCCGGTTGCGCCTTTGCGCAGAACGCCGTGACATCCGGCGCAGCGCTCAAAGAAAATCTGTTTGGCTTTTTCAAATTCGGCCTCTGTCAGGTCGGGCGCGCCTGGTGTGCGAACGACTTTCGCGGATCCGGGATCAATCGCGCTGGCGGTGCCCTCATAGGCAGTAACCGAGGGGTCGGGGTTCTTGGGAGCGGCATGAGCCGTCAGTGCGCCGAAGGACGCAACGGCGACGGCCAGTGCCAGTGGTTGGAAAAACAGGTTAGTGACTCTCATCAGGTTCTCTCCTTGGATTTAAGAGTCCCTCTAGGTTTCGCTTCTTTAGTCTGACGAACCTTGATTTATGTCATATATATGGTGTTTGGCCGCCATCTACCCTAACAGGGGTATGCCATAATAGTACTGGTGTTAGTAACCCCTTTTAACCAATATCAACGATGGGTTATATGGGTGTCGTCACGATGCCGACAACACTCGGGAGGACGCAGCGTGTGAAGGGTTTCTGGCGGGAAGACCAAAGGCGGATCCTGGTTTCGGCTGTCCTGTTGTCCGGTCTGCTCACGGCGCCAGCCGTGAGCATGGGTGACGACGCCCGGGGCCGGAATGCGGACGAGGCCCGGCTTGCCAATCTGGTGGTTCAGGATTGTGGCTCCTGTCATGGCCTCACCCTGCGCGGTGGCCTGGGCCCGCCGCTGCGGCCTGAGGATCTCGGCGAGCTTCCGGTGGAGGCCATCGCCGCCATTATCCGCGAAGGTGTTCCGGATACCGCCATGCCACCCTGGAAGCCACTGTTGTCCCCTGAAGAGATTCACTGGATCAGCCAGCAGCTGAAATCCGGTGCACTGGTTTCGCCCTGAGGGCCAACCTGGAGGAATGATCAATCATGGATCCTGCATTCAAGCGGCCCGCACAGCTGTTACTGGCACTACTTCTGGCCATCGGCCTGAGCGGTTGTCAGGCGTTTCCCGGATCGGCGGGCCCAGAACCAGAGTCCCGCCCGGAGCTCATGGGCACCGGCGATCTTGGCCTGATCATTGAGCGGGCCACCGGCTCTGTGCTGGTGATCAACACCTCCCGCCATGAGGTGCTGGGCCGAATTGCGGGTTTGGGGGATCTGTCCCACGCGTCAGTGGTCTACTCCCGGGACGCCCGATACGGCTACGTATTCGGGCGGGATGGCGGCCTCACCAAAGTTGACCTGTTGACCCGAACCATTGTCGACCGTGTGATGCAGTCGGGTAACAGCATTGGTGGTGCCATCTCCCAGGATGGCCGCTATGTGGCCGTCTCCAACTATCAGCCCGGTGGCGTGAAGGTGTTTGACAGCCAGACCCTGGAACTGGTGGCGGATGTCCCGGCCACCTATACCAGTGGGCACGGTGAGCCTGGCCAGTCAAAAACCGTCGGGCTGGTGGACGCGCCGGGAAACCTGTTTGTGTTCAGCCTGTTCGACGCGGGGGAAATCTGGACCCTCGACATGAGTGATACCTCGGCCGAAATCACCCGCTTCGAGGCGGGCAAATCACCTTACGACGCACTGATCACCCCGGACGGCCGTTACTACATTGCCGGCCTGTTTGGCGAAGACGGCCTGTCGATGCTGGATCTGTGGAATCCGGGCCAGGGAGTGACTGAAATTCTGCCGGATTATGGCAAGGGAGAGCAGAAGCTGCCGGTGTACAAGATGCCCCACCTGGAGGGCTGGGCCATCGCTGACGGCCAGGCTTTTGTGCCGGCCGTTGGTCACCATCAGGTATTGGTGGCCAACCTCAGCGACTGGTCCCTGACGGATCGCATCCCGGTACAGGGCCAGCCGGTGTTCGTGATGGCCAGCCCGGACAACCGCCGGATCTGGGTGAGCTTCGCCCACCCGGACAACAATGTGGTTCAGGTGATCGATTCACAGACCCGGGAAATCATCCGCACCCTCAAACCCGGCGATGCGGTTCTGCACATGGAATTCACGCCCCGGGGCGAGGAAGTGTGGGTGTCGGCCAGGGACAGCAACCGGGTGACCGTTTACAACACCCGTACCCTGGAGCCGGTCGCAACGCTCAGTGCCGAAAAGCCCAGCGGCATCTTCTTCACCAGCCGGGCCCATGAACTCGGCCTTTGAATCACGGCGGGCGTTGCCTGGCATCCTGCTGGCCGGCTTGTTGTTTACAACGCCTGTCAGTGCCGGGGGCGCGCGGATTCTGATCGGAGTCGAGTCCGCGACCAGTGTTACCGGGGTAGCCCGCTATCGGCTGACAGACTATCTGCGAACTCAGGGCTGCGAGGCCGATGTCCGGTTCAATACCGAGGCCCCAGGCCTTGCCCTGGCGTTCCTGCCAGGCGTTCCGGGGGGGGCGGTGCCGATTCTGGAAGCGGTCAACCGGGATGGCCAGCTTCCGGTTCCTGTCTGGGTAACCCGAGGAACGGCCGGTGTAAGGCATATCCGGGAACTGCAGGGGCGTGATCTGGCCACGGTTGCCGGCAAGGAGCCGCTGGGGGCCAGCCTGCCGCTGGCCGCGCTCAGGCAACAAGGTATCATCCCTGAGCCGGGGCGGCTCTACGAAGCCGGTGACTACAGTTCTGCCCTGGGGTTGCTGCTTCACAACAATACCCATGCGGCGGTTTCCGAGCTGGGATTTGTGAAGCCGTTTCTGACCGGGAATAACCTGGTGGTGAGCTGGCGGGGTGAACCGGTTAAGGCGGCAGGCTGGTTCCGGCAGGCCGGCTGGAACCCGGCCGCAGAGGCCTGTGAACAGGCATTGGCCCGAAGACAGCGGTCAGACGACCCGCAGATGTTTGTGATCTTCCCCGAATGGGTATTTGGCTTTGCCTTACCCGACAGTCAGTACTCAAAGGATTCAATGCAATGATATTTTACCAACCGGCAGGCAACGAGATCGAACTCTTTCAGGCCGCGGCAGATAACGGTCTGCCTGTGCTTATCAAGGGCCCCACCGGCTGCGGCAAGACCCGATTTGTCCGGCACATGGCCGAGAAACTGGGGCGGCCGGTGTACACCGTTGCCTGTCATGATGACCTGACCGCCGCCGACCTGGTGGGCCGACACCTGATCGGGCCGGAAGGCACCTACTGGCAGGACGGGCCATTGACCCGGGCAGTGCGCGAGGGCGGTATCTGCTACCTTGACGAGGTGGTGGAAGCACGCAAGGACACAACCGTAGTCCTGCACCCGCTGGCCGACGACCGGCGGGAACTGCTGATCGAGCGTACCGGCGAGGTGCTGACAGCGGCGCCCGGGTTCATGCTGGTGGTTTCCTACAACCCCGGGTACCAGAGCCTGCTGAAAGGAATGAAGCCGAGCACCCGGCAGCGCTTTGTCTCAATGAGTTTCGATTACCCGGGCGCGGCGGAGGAGCAGACAATCGTGATCGAGGAGTCCGGTTGCGACAGGGAGCTGGCGGAACGACTGGTCAACCTGGCCCGATCAATTCGTAACCTGAAGGATCACGATCTGGAAGAGGCGGCATCGACCCGGCTGCTGATTCACACCGCCCACCTGGTTCGGGCCGGCGTGCCGGTCGGCGAGGCTTGCCGTGCCGGGATGATAGAGCCATTGTCGGACGACGAAGCAACGGTCAGCGCACTCATGGAGGTGGTGTATGCGGTATTCGGGAGGCCAGGCGAAGGCCAGTAGTGGTGCGGTAGTTCCAGTGGTCTGGTATCTGCTGAACCTGCTGGCCCTGCCGGTTATCGGATTTGCGGTGCTGGTTTGGCTGTTCATCCGCTCTGAGCAGGCACCGGCGTTGCGGCGGGCCCATACCCGGGCAGCGTTGTATATGTCGATCATCGGGGCGGCGGTGACTTTCTTCGGTGTGGGGGTGTTCTGGTTGTTGTACGGCAACACCGGTAACTTCTGGACCGGGGCCATTGTCTGGGCCATTGTTCTGCATACGTCGTTTGTGCTGTGGGGGATGATTGCACTGGCTCAGGCGATTGGCGACAAGCCGCCTTATTTTCCGCGGCGTTTTCTCTGAATTTGGGGTCAGGGTGTGGGTGAAGAAGGGGTCAGATGAAAGCCTTCCTCTGACCCGAGGTTCAGCTCAACTCCCGGGTATGCTCCGGGGTCAGATGAAAGCTTTCATCTGACCCCTTCTTCTGGCCTCACCACTCCATCTGGCCTGGTCAGTTTGCCGAATGAAAGACGGCTAATGCTGAGACGACAACGGGCACCCATGCTTGGGCGGCAAAGCGCCAGCCAACGGGTGCCTTGCGCATTTCCATAAAATGATCGACCAGCAGAACCGCCTTCACGACCACCAGAGCAAAAACCAGCCACACCAGAACGGAAGCATCAGCGCCTGCCTGCATGGCAATCACTGGCGTCATGGTGCAAACCATCAGGACGATATAAACCAATAACATGGGTTCTCCTCCTTAAGCCAGAACGTACAGCATCGGAAATAACACCAGCCACACCAGATCCACCATGTGCCAGTAGGAGGCACCGGACTCCATGCCGTTCATGTCGTCGCCGTTGTAGTCGCCTTTTCTCACCTTCAAGGCCAGTACCACCAGGATGATCTGGCCCAGAACCACGTGCATAAAGTGAAAGAAGGTGAGGAAGAAATAGAACATGAAAAAGGTGTCGGTACCCAGGTTGTATCCGTTGCCATAGAGGTCTGCGTATTCCCAGAACTTGCCGAAGGTATAGATGGAGGAAGCCGCAATGGCGCCCCAGAGCAACAGGGTAACGCCGGACTGGCGGCGGCGCAGGCGATGGACCGCGCCGGCTACCAGGTAGCTGGCGGTGATCAGGCCGATGGTGTTGATCAGGCCGGTCCAGGGGTGCAGCACCTCTCGGCCGGCGGTGAAGGTTGCCGGGTCCAGGCTGCGGGCAACGCCGAAGCCGATAAACAGGATGCCGAAAACGGCCAGTTCCGCAAATATGAAGAACCAGACGGCCAGATCGCCGGGGAGGTGATGGTGTGTCGGGGCAGATGCCTGCATGGGGGTCAGCGGGTCAGGTTCATGTAGAGTTTGGGGAGCTGAAGCGGCAGTTGCGCCGGGTCCTTGATCACCACGAAATGGTTGCTGCCAAAGATATAGGGCAGGTATTCGCTGGCGTCGTCGTCGATGGTGACGCAGAAGGGGGTCAGGCCAGCCTTGTGGGCTTCCTGAACCGCCATTCGGGTGTCTTCCACGCCGTATCGGCCTTCGTACAGGTCCAGATCATTGGGTTTGCCATCGGTGAGCAGGAGCAGGATTTTCTGGTGTTCGTGGCGTCCCTGCAGCAAGCGGGTGGCCTGGCGTATGGCGGCCCCCATGCGGGTGTAATAGCCCGGCTCCAGTGCCTGGATTCGACCACGGCTGATGTCGTTGTAGGGCTCGTCGAACGATTTGATGTGATGGAAGCGCACATGGTCCCGGCGGCGTGAGGAAAAGGCAAAAATGGCAAAGGGGTCGCGGCTCGCCTGCAGGGCTTCGCTGAGCAGTTGTAAACCGTCCCGGGCGATGTCGATCACCCGCTGGGTGTTGTTGATAAAGGTATCCGTGGACATGGATATGTCCGCCAGAATCAGGCACGCCAGGTCCCGCTGGTTCTGTTTGCAGCGGCGAAACAGCTTCTGGTCGATGACGCCGGTGCCCCGGCGGTGCTGGACTTCCCGTTCCATGCAGGCGTCCAGGTCCAGTTCCTCGCCCTCGGTTTGCCGGCGTTGCCATTGCCGGATAGGTTTCAGGGCGCTGAACTGGCGGCGCAGCCTCATGGCGGATCGGGACAGGTGGTCCGGCAGCCTGGTCGGAATAGAATCCTTGCTGAGCATCGGCTGCAGGCAACAGAACTTCTCGCGATAACTCTGACTGCGCCAGTCCCATTCCGGCAGGTGGAGGCCGGGGCCCAGGTGCAGATCGTCGTTATCCTCGGAAGGCAGATCCAGGTCGAATTTGATGGCGGAGGAAGCCTCGCGCCGGTCCCTGGAGACCGAGATCATGTCCATGTCGTCGGCCACGGCGTCGGCATCGTCTTCCTGGGTGTCATCACCGGCCCGGTCCACCGGAATGAACTCGCTCCAGGAAAACAGGCTTTCCAGGCGGAACAGCATCAGGCCCTGGTCTTTATCGAAGGCATCCACCCGCTCGGCGCGCCGGCGTTTCCGTTTCTTTGCCAGACCTCCCGGTGTCGTGGTCAGATTGTCGTCGCCGATGCTCTGCCCGGTGACCTTGCCCTGAGCGAGGGTGGGGTAAAGCCAGATCACTACCGGCCAGGGGTCGGACTCCCCATGCGGCAGGCATTCCACGCTGCCAGGATCAATCAGCGCCTGGCGAATGGCCATTTCACGGCGGCCTTCGGCTGGGGGCAGGGTGGCCGGATCCGGGCGCCATTGCAGGGTATGGTGTACCAAGCGCTGATAAGCCGGCTCAAGCCCCGGCCACTTGGCCAGCAAGGTCTGTACCATGGCCTGGTTGCCGGTCAGCCAGCCGGAGTCCGTCAGTTCACCAAGGGAGGCCAGGGCTGCCAGCCAGAGATAGAGGTCCCGGTTCACTGGTTTGGAGGGAAACAGGGCCAGGCGCTCCGGTAGCCGAAGGCTTTGCTCATCCCGCCAGGCCAGTTCGAATTTTTTGTGGGTGCCCGCCAGCTTCTGCAAAAACCGGCGTCGGGTACGGAAATGGCGGGGTTCAGCGGTGACCAGGCTGAGAGCCGGGTCGCCGCCCAGCGCCCGAAACAGCACGCCCAGGGTTCGCGCCTCGTCTTTCAGGTGCACCGCGTGCTCGGGGAATTCCCCCATGGCCTGCCGGGTGATGTACTCGTGCCACTTGAAGCCTACCCATTCTTCCATTTCAACCCCTCAGGCTCCGGCGCGTTGCTTGCGTGGTGACGGATCAACCTGGCAAACCGGAATCAGAACGGTCTGTTTGCCAGGTTCACCGGGTTCCCAGCTCAACAGGGAACCTTCCGGGTTGTTCTTCTGCACCTCCCGGCAGGCGCTGACACATTGCAGGCACTGGGTACAGGTGAATTTTGCCCGCTTGTGGCTGCGGGTCGGCAACCGCATGGGGCAGGCTTCGTCACAGGCCTTGGTGCAGTCGCGGCAGGCTGCGGCACGCTTGCTATCAAAGGTGACAACCCTGCCTTTGCCGTTGGTCATCCAGGCAATGCTCTGCACCACCCCGAAGGCGCAGCCGTATTTGCAGAACAGGTGCCGGGCAAACAGGAAATCCAGAGTAAACAGAGTGGTGGCTACCGCCAGGAAAATGCTTGGGTAGACCGCCAGGTTGCCGGTAACCAGATCGGTGTACAGCGGGATCGGCGGCAACAGATAAGACAGCATCGCCAGTGCCCAGGAAAAACCGGTCAGCCCGCACGCCAGAGCCAGTCCGGCCCAGTGCAGGACCTTGCCGCGCCGGCCTTTCCGGAGTGCCTCATAAAGGGTGGGGCGGCCGGTGATCCGGGTCATCAGGTGATTGATGGTCTCGACCACCGAAAAATGCGGGCACAGCCAGCCACAGTAGATCCGCCCCCATTTCCAGGCGATCCAGAGCACCAGGGGTACCAGGAGGGTAATGGGAAGTACGAACCAGACGAGAATCTGTCCGGCCACTTCCGCCGGTGAGCTCTGGCTGACCCAGGCCAGCTCGAGATTGAATGACAGGGGAAACCCGAAAATGACGAAGCGGGTTTCCGTCAGGTCGTACCGAAAAATATTGAGTACCGGCGCAAGCAGAAACAGCCCGAAGAACGCGGTGCGGGTCAGCAACCGTTTGTTCTGGAGCGTGTCCTTGTTCGGGAAATTCTGCTCATGCACGGCAAGTGTCCGTTGAGGGTTGGGCAGGCCGGAGCGATTGCCCCGGCCTGCGGTTTTTATTCGTCCTGAGTGGCAGGGCCACGGACTTCCTCAGCCGGGGACGCCTGCCCCTTGATGAAGAAGCTGCCGAAGTACACCACCAGGCCAGCCATGAAGAAGCTGCCGGCGACCAGGCGCATCCAGTAGAACAGGGCGATATTGTCCTGGGTTGCCATGAACGACAGTGCTTCACCGCTCTCCGGAATCCGCTGCAGCCAGACCTGTAATATACCGGCGCCAGTCAGGAACAGGGTGATGAACACCATGGAGATGGTCATCAGCCAGAAGCCCCACATCTCGACAATCTGCGCGGTATTGCTGTTGCCGTAAGGCCGGCCACGCATGATGGGAACCGCATAGGAGATGATGGTCAGTACAATCATCACGTAGGCACCGTAGAAGGCCATGTGGCCATGGGCCGCGGTAACCTGGCTGCCGTGGGTGTAGTAGTTGACCGGGGCCAGGGTATGCAGGAAGCCCCACACGCCTGCGCCCAGGAACGCCATCACAGCAGTCCCCATGGCCCACAGCATGGCGGCCTTGTTGGGGTGATTGCGGCGGCGCCGGTTGATCATGTTGAAGGCAAAGATCACCATCATGAAGAACGGCAGGGGCTCAAGGGCGGAGAATACCGACCCCAGCCACAACCAGTATTCGGGCGGCCCGATCCAGAAAAAGTGGTGCCCGGTACCAATAATGCCGGTGATCAGCGCCATGGCGATGATCACGTACAGCCATTTTTCGATGACTTCACGGTCAACACCGGTGAGCTTGATCAGCACATAGGCCAGGATGGCACCCATGATCAGTTCCCAGACGCCCTCCACCCACAGATGCACCACGAACCACCAGAAATACTTGTCCTGGGTCAGGTTGCCCGGGTTGTAGAACGAAAACAGCCACAGAACCGCCAGGCCGATCAGGCCGGTAATCAAGACGATATTGACCACGGTTTTGCGGCCCTTCAGGGCGGTCATCATGATGTTGTAGAGGAAACCGACAACCACCAGGGCTATGCCTATCTTGGTGATCGTGGGTTGTTCAAGGAACTCCCGCCCCATGGTTGGCAACAGCTTGTTCATGGTGACATCGGCCAGGGTGGCGTAGTCCACGAACAGGTATCCAAGGATGGTCAGGGTACCGGCAACGGCGAAAACCCAGAACAGGATCCAGGCGAGCAGCGGGCTATGCAACTCGGTTTGTGCCTCTTCCGGAACCAGGTAATAGGTTGCCCCCATAAAGCCGAAGAGCAGCCAGACAATCAGCAGGTTGGTATGAACCATCCGCGCTACGTTAAAGGGGATTTCCGGAAACAGAAAGTCACCCACTACGTACTGGAGCCCCAGGATCAGGCCGAACAGAATCTGGCCGGCAAACAGAACCAGGGCAAAGATGAAGTAGGGCATTGCCACTTTTTGAGATTCGTATTTCATGTCTGCTCCCTCAGCCTTCGATGTTGGGTGGCCAGTTGTTGTCATCAATCTTTGATGTCCATTCCAGGAAGGCGGCGAGATCCTCGATTTCCTGATCGGTCAGATTGAACTGGGGCATCTGGCGGCGGCCGGGCACGCCGGTGGGCATGGCGTTCATCCAGGCGTTCATGTAGGCCTTGAAGACATCGCTGTCACCACCGCCGCGGCGGTCGAATACGTTGGCAAGTTCCGGCGCGAAGTACGCACCTTCACCCATCAGGGAATGACAACCGACACAGTTGTTGTTCTCCCACACATGTTTGCCACGAATCACCTGATCGGTGAGTTGGTCTCGGTTGTCCCGCTCGGGCATTGCCCGTATCTGGGTGTCAAACGTCAGCGCCAGAAACAACAGGATGAAGAATGCACTTCCTCCCAGGTATATGTTCCTGGCCATGCTTTTGGTAAAGCGCTCGGCCATGGTCTCTCTCCTCGGTCTTTGTGTAATACCTGACTGCCCTGCTAGGATATAAAGGTGTATCCATAATGCTGTTGATGATTATCAAGCATGACTGGCTATTTCACCATTGCGCCGGGGAGTTACCTCCGGAGGGGTAGATGATTTCCCTGGCGTTTTAATGGTTGTGCCGCCCCTCAGGTTCCGGAGTATCGAGTTCGGACTTGAGCCCGCCCCGGCCTTCAGACTGTACCTCTGGCCGATTTCGTTAACCGGGTTTAAGAAGGCTCCTGACCGATCACTCCATGTCAGTTCGGGCGAGGGCTATCAGATCCTGGCGAATCTCTTTCGCGCTCAGATCAGCCCGGATCAGAAGACGGGCATCTCCATTGCGGTCAAAAATGTAAACGGCATTGCTGTGAGAAACGGCGTAATTGCCGTTTTCGTCAGGTTCCTCATAACCGAAGGTTGTTCGATAGCGTTTGGCAAGCTCGCGAAGTTGCGGCTCTTTCCCGGTTAACCCGACGATCCCGCTGCCAAAAAACCTGACATAGGCAGCCAGGTGTTCCGGTGAATCCCGCTTCGGGTCAACGCTGACAAACAAGGTCAGGACATCGTCCTGAAGCCCGGATGGCAGGCCTTCAGTGGCCCGATTGAGCTTTTGCAACGTGGTGGGGCAGATGTCCGGGCACGAGGTAAAGCCAAAAAACAGCAACCTTATCTTGCCGTCAAACTGCCGGGCGGTTACGGGGCTGCCCTGGCTGTCTGTTAATTCAAACTCCAGGCCGGGCATCAGGCCGCTGATGTCTTTGCCGTTCCAGTTTTCCTCTTCGCCTGAACAGCCGCTGACAACAAGCGTCATCAGAAGAAGGGCGAGAAGCGACAGTTTGCCGGCCTGTTGCCGAAAAGGGCTGGTGTTCATGACGTGGTCTCCTCCATTTGGCTGGAACGGCTGGCGAAACTCTCGTCTTCCCGCATGGCGCGTCTCAGGATAATCAGAATACCGAGGATGCTCATCATCGCGGGCGGTATCCAGGTCAGCATGCCGCCAAGAAGCTGGTCGGTTTCCGGCGCCATGGGCCAGGCCCGGCCACAGACCTCGTAAACGTCGTACACCATGCCTCTTGAAAACACGATCATAGCCCCGAGTACCATCTGCGGTATCGCCACCAGGGCCAGGAGCAGTATGCGCTTTCCATAGCCCAGGGAAGAGGTGGTGGCGGGTGGGCGAGGATCAAAAATTAACCACCAGAAGAGTATCCCATCTATCAACATGCTCCAGTTCATAACCCAGTAGAGGTTTCGGCTGAGCATGGCATCAAAGTGAATTGGCGGCCATAACCAGAAATAGATGATCCCCACAAACAGGACGGAGGCGATCAGGGGGTGTTGAAGAAATCGATACACCCATCCCAGGGGGCGAAGCCTGCTCTTCAATCCAGGGCTTATTTGCCGGTACCAGAACTGCATTACCGGCAATGGGTTGGACAGGGCAATCAGTATAGGACCCAGATGATGAAGAACGAGATGCTGGCCGCGATGGACGAAGAACATGTATTGGGAGTAGTAATCGAATCGGGTTTGCATGACCCCATAACCGATCAGGACGCCCAGAACGAAGACCACAATCCTTACCGACCCGGGCCTGTCTTCTTCCGGCATCCGTAAAAGACCGGCGCCATAAAAACCCAGTACGAGCATAAAGCTCAGTAAGGTCAGCGGCGAGAAATCGTAGGGTGCCAGGTACTCAATCAGAGACATAGGGTTGCCGGGTCAGTTGTTGTCTGTTGTTGGCCTGAGCGCACGTTGTCTGGAGAGTCAGCGGGAATCTGTTCTACGTAAGGATACATCGTCCGGCTGCGGCGAGGTAGTCCCGATGCGGATAGCGTTTGGTCGGGCCACGCAGGGGAGGTGGCGAGCCGGGGAGCGTGTGTTCCCAAGGCCCTTTTTCATCTGCACTTTGATGCAGGTCAAATGCAGCGAAAGCCTCCACCTATTTTCAGTCGCAGTTCAGGTAGATATGGTGTGATGGAAGGGAAGTGGCGGGGCTACGAGGTGCACTCCCATGACCAAAGTACACAAAGCAACCAACCAGGCGCAGTTTCTGCTGCGCCGGAAACTGACCGTCGAAGGCCTTGATGAGAGTGAGTGGGACGATTTCGTCCACGAACTCAACCACCATCCCTGCGTCGATTTTTCAGAGCATAAACCGGGCAACCAGCTACATGTCACCTTCGATGGGACTCACTGGTCCACCGATGAGCTGCTGGAACTGATCAAGACCCACGGAGGCCGCCTGAAGGCGGGGTGGTGGACCCGGCGAAAACTGGCGTGGTATCGCTTTACCGACGACAACGTTCGGGCCAACGCCAAGCATGAGCCGTTTTGCTGTTCGAAGATTCCACCCATGAAAAAATAACAGGAGGTTGAATGAGCAGGGGGCAAGACAGAACCACCCGCTACAAGGAAGGCAGCCTCACCCTCACGGGAACCGTCATGCTGGGTACCGGCGTCATGATCGGCGCCGGTATTTTTGCCCTTACCGGGCAAATGGCGCAGATGACGGGGGTTTTTTTCCCGTTGGCGTTTCTGGCGGCTGCGGTGATCGTCAGCTTCAGCTCTTATTCCTACGTCGAGATTTCCAATACCTGGCGGCTTTGTCTGGGTCAAACTGAATACCGATCCGTTTGTCATTGGCGTGGCGGTTGCCACGATGATCGTGATCGTGGTATCCGGACAGCTTTTCCTGAAAAGGGCGGCAGCAGTCGAAGAAACCGGTCACGAGGATTCGCATGCTCACGGTCACCGGTAATCAGAATTCAACATGGAGGGCAGTATCACGATGGGAGAAAACATGTTTGGCAATACCATGTGGGCCGGGCACTGGCTGTGGATGCTGGTGATTGCCATCGTAGTCGTCATCCCGGCCTGGCGTATTTTCCAGCGCACGGGCTATCCGGGTTGGATGGGCATTCTGATACTGATACCCATTGTCAATCTCGTTCTGCTCTATTTCATCGCGTTCGCGGATTGGCCGGCAGTCGAAGCGGGAAACCATGATGATAGCTGAGTAACGGATTCCCGTGGTTTATAATTCATTTCCTTGTGAGGTGTTAATAGAGGGGGAGGCCTGATATCGAGAAAAATGACAATAAGGCGAATATTTCAGGTTAAATTAAATATTTGTTGATGAAAATGACAGAACGGATGAACAATTATTGAGTTCAATTGGAGGTCAGATAATGCGAGCAAAACTCTTAAAGCTGGTGTTGATTGTCATGGCATTTGAAGCGCCACTGCTGCAGGCGAGTGAAATCCTTTCAGGTGAGGACGTTGCTGACATTGTAGTGGGTAACACGGTTCAAATGGTGCTTCGGGATGTGGAGGATGACTTCCGCACCCGGACTTTTCACGAATACTACGACCCCGACGGGTCGATCTATGGCATGACAAAGTACAGGGAACAGCAAGGAAATCTCACTCACTATGTCGGTAGCTGGCAGGTGAAAGACGGGAAATTCTGTACCTCTGTCTACGGGCGAGATTATTCCTGCAACAAAATCAAACCCCTCGGTGACGGTAATTATGAGCTTGTAAACGAGGGTGGCACCATCAGAAACGTCAAGTTATACGAAGGGAAACATCACGGGCTGGAGTGACGAACCGGCGCTTTTTTGCAGCCGTTCTGGTCAGGGTCAAGGCAGGCCCGGTCTATGGGCCTGCCTCCTGAAGTGCTCCTGCGGAATACTATCCGGTTACCGGTTGTTGCCGGCGCTGGCAGGGGACTTGCCGGCGCCTTAGTACCACCACCGGACACCCGCCACAAAGCTAGAGGACTCGGTACCCTCGCCTTCCCGTTCACGGAGATCCCTGGTGTTGCCCAGGTAGCGTGTATAGGAAACACCAACATAAGGAGCGAACTCCCGGGAAAAGTGGTATCTCAGCCGGAGTCCCAGGCCAATATTGTTGATCCCGCTGCCAACGCCCCATTCCTCGACATCACTGAAGGCAACCAGGGTTTCCCCCCGGCCTTGCAGAATGAGCCTTTGGGTCAGTAACCAGTCGTATTCGGCTTCGAAATCATACGACAGGTCGCCGTCTTCAGTAACCCTGAGGTTGGTATCCACCTCAAACCAGAAGGGAGCAAGGCCCTGCAGGCCGATAAGTGCCGAATAACGCTCCTTGTTCTGGCCCGGGCCGAAGGTTGCCTGAGCGCCCAGCCCGGTCTGTATATCCCAGAAGGGGGCCAGGCGATAGCTGTACTGAGCATCAAAGTTTTCGATGTCGCCACCCTCGGTGGCCAGATCCGTCTCACCCTCTGTTTCTATCCAGAGCCGCTTGCGGTCCGTGCCGACCCAGGCCTGGACATCCCAGAGCGCGATCTCGTTGTTGCCGTCGCGCTGATATTCCAGCCGGTCACCCAGTATCTGGCCAAATATCTCATTGTCGGGAATAGGCAGTGTCCAGTCCGGCTTGGCCTGCACTCCGGTGCCTGCGGCACCGGCTCCAGAGGCAATGGTGAAGGCGGACGCGCCCACAACCAGCTTTATGCGATTTATCATAGTGATCATCCTCTATCCCGTTAAACGACCGACACGACACGAAACATGCCTGCGTCCATGTGGTAAAGCAGGTGGCAGTGGAACGCCCAGTCACCAGGTGCGTCCGCCGTTATCAGTGCGGAGACCCGCTCACCGGGTTTGACGGAGATCGTGTGCTTGCGTGGGCGATACTCACCCGCTCCGGTTTCCAGTTCCATCCACATGCCGTGCAAATGAATGGGGTGATCCATCATTGAATCGTTGACCAGGATCAGCCGAAGCCGTTCACCATGGTAGAATTTGACCGGGCCATCCACCTCGGAAAATTTCTTGCCGTCAAACGACCACATGTAACGCTCCATATTGCCGGTAAGGTGGAGCTCCACTTCCCGCTCCGCGGGGCGTTTGTCGGGCCAGCCATCAATACTCCGCAACTGGAAGTAGGTCAGCACCCGGTGGTCTGCGGTTTCAAAGCCAACGCCGGGCTCGTCCAGCCGTGAGCTGGGGCTGGAGGCCACCATCGCGGCCCCCGGGCCGTGATTGTCAGGGCCATGCGATACCGGGCGCCCTGCAGTCGGAACGGGGCCCAGGTCCGGTTTGTCAGGCGAGGCGTCCATGCTCATGCTGGCATGATCCATGGTCATGCCGCCTGAACCTCCCGCCATGTCGCCGTGGGCCATTCCCATGCCGCCGTGCATTTCCATGCCGCCACTCTTGCTCATCGCGCCCATTCCCATGGCTGCCATGCCCCGTTCAGTGCGCGGGTACATGGGAGGCACTGGCGCTTCCAGCCCCTTTCGGGTGGCCAGTGTGCCGCGCACGAACCCGGACCGGTCCTGGGACTGAGCAAACACGGTATGGGCCATGTCCGTTGGCTCCACGATAACGTCGTAGGTTTCGGCCACGCCAATGCGGAATTCATCGGTCTCGACCGGCTGCACCGGCTGACCGTCGGCGGAAATAACCGTCATCGGAAGTCCCGGGATGCGGACATCAAAGTAGGTCATCGCCGAGGCGTTGATTAATCTCAACCGAATTTTCTCGCCGGGACGGAACAGCCCGGTCCAGTTGCTGGCGGAAGTCGATCCATTCATCAGGTAGGTATATTCAGAACCGGTTACATCCAGAATATCCCGGGGGCTCATTCGCATTCTGCCCCACATGCCAGCTTTGCTCCAGGCGGCGTCCCAGCCCATGGTTTCGACATCCTTGAAGAAGTCGCCAACGGTGCGCTGGTTATAGTTGTAGTAGCCTTCAAACACTTTGAGATTACGGAAGACGTCGCCGGGCGAATCGAAGGTCCAGTCGGAGAGAACCACCACATATTCGCGGTCATAGCTGACTGGCTCGGGCTCAGCCGGGTCTATGATCATGGGGCCATAGTGGCCAAGTTGCTCCTGAAGCCCGGAGTGGCTGTGATACCAGTAGGTGCCATGTTGCTCGACCGGAAACCGGTACTCGAAGGTTTCGCCCGGCATGATGCCCGGAAAACTGACCCCCGGAACACCGTCCATCTGGAACGGCAGTATCAGACCGTGCCAGTGAATGGACGTGGCTTCGGTCAGGGTGTTGGTCACACGCATAACAGCCTCGCGGCCCTGCTTGAGCCGAATCAGAGGCGCAGGCAGCGTGCCATTGATGGTAATGGGCTGTTTTGAGGGTCTGGACCCGATTGTGAGAGGCGTTCGTGCGATTGTCAGATCATAGACATCGGCACCGTCACGCACGCTGTGATAAACATTCGAGTTGTCCAGGTTGCCCCTGGCATACGCCGGCATCAGGCTGTCAAAGCCGGTGAGAAGGCCCATTGCGGCAGCCCCCTGGATCAGGCGCCGCCTGGATAATCTGGTATCGGGATATTTCTCGTTCATACGCTGCTCCTGCCTTTCATGGCACTATTTATTTATTCGTTTTAATCATTGCTTAATCACTGTGGGTGCGCTAGCGGGACCTTGGTGCGTGGGGCGCAGTCAGGCCCCGGGTGCTCACTTTCGCATGTCCATCTTCACCTTACATGCTGTAGCTGAAACGAAACTGAACCGCCTGGCAGGGCCGTGTACTCCGGGTGTTTGCCTTGCTTCACCTTAGCCGAAGCTTGTACTATCTTTTGGGCATAGGGTCAGAATCTGGCCCGGTCAGCAGTAGACCCCTGTTGACGCAATCTCAGTTCCCAGTTACGCAACGGACGGAGAACACCATGAAAAGACTTACACTTGTTACTATCCTCGTCGCCGGTCTGCTTTCCATGCCGGCTATGGCAGCGGATCATGATCAGCAGCGCGATAAAAAGCGCCAGGAGCAGGGTATGCAGATGCAGGGCCAGGGCATGCAGATGCAGGATCAGGAGAGAGCAGCGGCGATGCAGCAGAACATGGAAGAAATGCAGGCGCTGATGAGCCGGATCAAACAGGAGCAGGATCCTGCCAAGCGCCAGGAGTTGATGCAGGAGCACATGAAGACCATGCAGAAAGGCATGCAAATGATGCAGGGAGGCATGGAAGGCTGCATGGGAATGATGAAAAAAATGATGGGCCCAATGGAGGACCAACAGATGAAATCGAAAGGGGCCGGAAAATCCGGGCATTAAAGTCGTCAGGTTTTTATCTTTCGCCCTGTTAAGGGTAACCGTCCAAGCTGACGGCAACACCTGACAAAAAACCGTCTTGGGGCTCCCTCCCTTGAGCGTGTGCCCCAGGCGCGTGTCTCTCCTCACCGCTTGCCATGCCTAAAAGCCCCACACCGTGCCCGCCGATCCACGGTGTGGTACTGATCAATCGAGCACTGATCAGTACTGGGGGAAGCGGGTGACTGGTGAAGGAACGCATGAGTTCCCGGTTGTTGAATAAGTGGTCTGACTATAAAACCTCTGAGCTACTTCTACGTCAAGCCGTAGGGGGCTGAATTTTTCCAGAATGATTCAGGCTTGATTGCTGTCCAATCCGGACCGGTTGGCGGAAACCATTCCGTTTCGGTTCAGTGCGGCATGAGTGATTACCCTCTTGGTTGTGGTATTGGCTTGATGTAAATCATAATTTCGAGTGTCAGGAACAGAATTTCACTTTCTTTTGCTGGTTTTCAGGGTGATTTCAGATTGCAGAGTTCTACTTGAGCCAGGGAGTCTTATCCCTGATTTAGTACTCATCAACCCAAAGTAAGCGGGAGAAATGAAATGGATATCAAAACCTTTGGTGAATTGATCAACTGGACGCGGGATCTGCACTCACACCTGGCGAGTTGTCTCTCCCATTGTGCGACAAAGAATGAAGAAGAGCGGGCCCGGGCGTTGCTGGACTATCTGGCGGCCCATGAGTCGGAAATGGAGCGGATAGTGAACGAGTTTGGGCGTCAGGGGAATCCCAGGGCGCTCGAAACAAGGGTCTTTGATTACCTTTCGCATCACCCGATCAAAACACACCGTACCTGTGACGAGCCCTACGCCAGGCTCGATTTCCAGGGCATCTGCCGGGAGGTATTCGACTTCCATGATCAGATCATCGAGCTCTATAAAGCCATGGCGGACCGGGCCGAGATTCCCGAGGCGCGGGAGCTGTTCCAGGCGTTGCTGACCATGGAGCGAAACGAGTCGATGCGGCTGGCCCGTCAGGTCGGACGAATGGAAGACCTCTGATCGCCTGCTAATGAGACCCGGGCTCTGCCTATTAACAGAATGTCCGGCGGATGACTGAATACTGATGAGATTGCCAGCCTGACCCGGGCCATGGTGGCAGGGACCTGAGGCCTTTGCTGTCAGGTGAAAATAAAAACTGATTTGAGTCAAGGTCGGGGTGATTGGGTCGAAAAATTCAGTTTCGTTTCAGTTTCAAGGTGTCCAATTGTTCATGTTCTGGATTGGTGGCTTTTCGAAAGCCTTATCCCGGAACAGTTATATTCGTATCTTCATCTAACCCAGAAGGGTGCACCTATGAAAAAACTCCATTTTATCAAGCTGTCGCTGGCAGCCTCCGTATTCGCGAGCGGGGCCGCCATCGCAAACGAAGACACCGAATCGAAAATTGCCAACCTTGAGTCGCAGATCGCGGCCCTGCGGGAAGATGTCAAGAGCAACAATCTCGATACGGTGAACAAGTGGCATATGGCCGGGTACAGCAACGTTGATTTCGTGGGTGGCTCCGACAGGCAAGAGGACGGTTTTACGTCCGCGCGATTTGCGCCGATCTTTCACTATCAGTTTTCCGACAGGGTGTTGTTTGAAGGCGAGCTTGAAGTCAATACGAATGCAGATGGTGAAACTGAAATCGCAGCGGAATATGCGACCATCGATCTCATGCTGAACGACTACATGGCGCTGGTGGCGGGTAAGTTTCTGAGCCCCATTGGCCAGTTCCGCCAGAATGTCCACCCAAGCTGGATCAACAAGCTGCCGACTGTACCCGTGGGCTTTGGCGAGGGAGGCGCGGCACCGCTTGCCGACCTGGGCGTTCAGTTGCGTGGCGGTTTTCCCTTGAGCGGGTCGATGCGCGCCAACTATGCCCTGTACACCTCGAACGGCCCGACACTTGTTGTTGATCCAGCAGATGGTGAAGTGGAATTGGAAAGCGAGCCTGCCGCAGGCAATGCCGATGGCAATTTTGTGTACGGTGGCCGGGTGGGGTTCCTGCCGGTGCCGGCGCTGGAGTTGGGACTGTCCGGTGCGTTTGGCAAGATGGGAGTAGGCCAGGGAAGCGTGTCTGAGCTGGCACAGGGAGAGCCAGACCGTGATTACACCGTTCTGGGTGCAGACGCCATTTACAACATTGCCACCCTGCAACTGCGCGGTGAATTTATTCAGCAGACCGTGGGAAGCGAAGCCAACAGCACGATCTTAGGTGGTGCGGCGGCTGAAGAGCTTGAATACACAGCCTGGTACGGGCAGGCGGCGTACCGGGTGCCGGATACCAAGTGGGAAGGCGTTGTCCGCTTGGGTGACCTGGACACCCCGGATGCCGATGCAAACCGCTCCCAGTGGTCTGCGGGGGTGAATTACCTGTTCACTAACAATGTTATCATCAAGGCGGCCTACACCGTGGATGACTACGATGACAACGCTACTGACGATGACAAGCGCTTCAACGTTCAGTTGGCTTACGGATTTTAAGAGGGTATTAGCATGAAATTATTGAACCGGAACCTCATCAGTAACGCTGTATTAGTCGCCGCGCTTGTTGTCGGTGGCGCAGGCTCGGCAGCGGCTCAGGACGCAGACGATCCCATGGCATTCATCCGGGGCGCCCAGTCATGGGCCGACAACTGCTCACGGTGCCACAACATGCGCGACCCGGCCGAGCTTCGTGACGATGTCTGGGAGCCAAGCGTGATTCACATGCGCATCAGAGCGGGTTTAACCGGGCAGGAAGTGCGGGACATAACAGCCTTTCTCCAGAAGAGCAATGATCCCGCAGATAACAAGGGGGGTGATAAATGAAAACGTCATCTTTTCTGATCGCCAGTCTGGCCACCGGGATCCTTGCGTACTCAGCCGGAGCTGCGGCTTCGTCTGACCAGGTGGAAGCCGGCGAAAAACTCTTTAACTCTACGTGCGTTGCCTGCCATGGCGCAGACGGAAAGGGCAAGCTGCCCGGCGTTCCGGACTTTACCAAGAGCGATGGCCGGCTGTCCAAGGATGCTGACGTACTGGCTACTCACATCATGGAGGGGTTCAAGAGCCCCGGCTCGTCCATGGCGATGCCCGCCAAGGGCGGCATAAGTTCATTGACCATGGAGCAGGCGGAGGCCATCGTTCAATACATGCGCCAGGCCTTCTCAGGCAAATAGCAGTTGAAGTCGGGGCAACGCGGGCCTGGTGTATGCCAGCGTTGCCCCGCTTTTTTTCGCGGGTAGCCAGGACGCTACTCTTCACAGAAAGGAACTCTGACCATGAGCAATCTGATTGCCGCCTGCGTCGGTGATACGCACGTCTGCCCGATCAAAGGGCACGGTTCTTCCCCTATCTTGCCAAACGGCTCTAGCATCCTAGTTGAAGGCAAGCCCATTGCCCGGGTGGGCGATGTTGCCGGCTGCGGCGCCGTTATTACCCAGGGCTACCCGCTGGCACTGGCCGATGGTATGCCGGTGGCCTATCTGGGCAGCCCCACCAGTCACGGTGGTTCGATAGTCAGTGGCAATCCACGGGTCATTCTCGGCGTTGCCACCAACACTGCGCCGGTTGTGGATTTTGCCATGGCCGGTGCGCTGGATGATAAAGGTCAGCTTACGCCAGGCGCCAAAGAGTTGCGGGTCCTTGTCCAGCAACAAATGGACGAATGTCTGACGGCCAACGCGACCGGGGCTATGTCAGAAGAAGAGTGCAGCAATGAGCTGTCACAGATTCTGGAAGGCAGTTACCTCAACGCAGAAACCAACGTCTCCAAGCTTGAGCGGTTCTACCAGATTGCATCGTCTGAAAATGAAGGTGCAACCATCCGCTCTCTGTCGGTGTATGTCTCCGGAGTTGGTACGAAATTCGGCCAGGAAGATGATGGCTGGAGTATGGGCACAGGGCTTGGTGAAAGGGGTATTTTGGCGAAGATAGAGGTTGGCGCGTCAAAGCTTCTGACTGAACTTACGTTAAAAACCGATGTAGTTGATGAACTCGTCCTCGATGTGTTTGGTTTCAGCCGTGGCGCAGCCACGGCTCGTCACTTCGTGAACGAGGTGCTTGCGACTGAAGACAGTGCACTGGGTCAGGCCTTTAAAAACAGTGGTCTTAGTTGGCCGAAGACAGTCTCCGTCCGTTTTCTGGGTGTTTTCGATACAGTCGCGGCGGTGCTTGACTGGCAAGGTGGCGATTTCACGCCTCACAATGACAGCAATGGTCCGGTCAACGTTAGCATCATGCCGGAGGCCGTGGAACGAGCGGTGCATCTGGTTGCCCGTCATGAGCGCCGCCACAATTTTTCACTGAACAGTCTTCGCGGTGCATCCGGCAATCTGCCGGAGCATTTCAGTGAATGGTCGCTGCCTGGTGTTCATTCCGACATTGGCGGAGGATATCCCGACCGCTTTCATGAGCACATTGAAGTGAGCCCACCCTTGTTGGTGACGGGCAAAGGTCGTCGTGATCCCGAAGCCAGCTTTGAGTTCTCCCGTATGCTTCAGGGGTGCGCTCTGGTCAAGAACGAGGGATGGATCGGCGAATACAATCCTCTGGCGACTCTGGATATCGAGCAATCACAGCCACCTCGTCTTCCTGGTGGAAACGTTACGCTGAGGCTCTGGCTGGATCGTGAGGTTCGTGGCGAGTATTCCCGGATTCCGTTGTATCTGATGCATAAGCTGGCGGTGGATGAGGGTGTGCCATTAAAAGTAATTAACCCTGATGTTGAAGGCTTGGCCCTGCCGCAAGAACTTTTCACCGTAGCGCGCAATCTAGCGGCCCACGTATGGTATGGCAATGATTTGCTGATGACGCGGGAATCACAGATGTTGCTCAGGCAACGCTATATGCATTACTCCGACCATTACCTGAAAGTGGGCCCCATCTACCCTTTCCGGCCTGCGCCCTATGGAAAACGGGTGATTCATCCAAACAGAGGCGTGGCCTGATGTCAGTGTTGAACTCATTGAAGGTACCAGTGCTAACCTTGCTCATTGTCTTTTTGAATGCGGGTTGCTCCGAAGCCGAGGAAAGTCAATGGGACATGCCGGTCAACTATCTGATTAAGGTCGTTGCTCCACAGCATTACGATGTGTGGGTCGACACATTTATGGTTGAGTCGTTATCCAGGGATATAGGGTGGCGTGGGCCTATCGGGTCGGTGTCCTGTTGCTGGAAAGCACCGGGTGGTAAGTCGGCAGAGTGGCAGGCCATGCCCGAACTGATTCTTATCAAATGGTTTTCATTCGCTGAGCAGCAGTCTTACCGAGCCGTCATTAAGCTAGAGAATCCCGATAAGCTTTTGGAGCGTATGCAACAGCCTGCTCCGGCGATGTTTAATGGTAAAAAAGTAAATATGCCGCGACATGTATTGGCCCTTGGACTAGCTCCCGGCGGTAAGGTCGTCATGTGGATAATGAACTGGGAGGAAACCGCGATAGAAGTAGGACGATATCAAGCTGCCCGGTATGACAATAAAGAGTCAGACTATACTCAATGGGTTGAGGAGTATCTGGAAGAAGAAGGGGATTATATCCGGGCACACGGTATGCAGTACGATAGATGGTAAATCTGAAACCGCGGAGCCAGTCGCCCCGCAACCAGGCGATGCACCGGATACCAATCCCTCCGCTTCGCCGGCATCATCAGTTTCTCTTGCGGCCATGGTAAAGGCTTGCTTTTTATAGTTCGTCGGTATCGCAGAACAGCTCATACAGAACTTCTATGATCCGGCGCGCCTCCTCTCCCGCCAGGGAGTAGTGCATGGTCCGCGCCTCGCGGCGCGCTGATACCAGGCCGTCCTTGCGCAGCAGGGCGAGTTGCTGGGAGACGGCCGCCTGGCGCATCTCCAGTGCATCCGCAAGCTCGCCCACTGTCTGCTCGCCGTCCACCAGTTGGCAGAGGATCATCAGCCTGCTTCGTCCAGAGAGAGCCTTTAGCAGACTGGTGGCCTGATCCGCCGATTTCGACATCTGATTTTTATACATACATTCATAGCTCTGCATGTTTGAATGTGTTAAGCTTGGTTCAGATGATCGGGTGCCCTTGGCTGGTGAGTCAAGTGTTGCCCGTTGTCTTGCAGGCTCCGGCTCTGCCTGGTCAGGCAAGTGGCCAAGCCGGATATCAGATACAGTACTTTCAGCGTAGCGCGCAATCTGCTGAACCCGGAGCGCGTTACTGTAACAGGAGGGACATATGTCTATCGACCGTCTTGTACTCGCATTCGCGGGATCTTTCATTCTTGTAAGTCTGGCTCTTTCCCAGCTCCATTCACCTTACTGGCTGTGGTTTACCGCGTTCGTGGGCGCCAATATGCTGCAGGCGGCCTTCAGCGGATTCTGCCCACTGGCGAAGATTCTCAAGGCAGTGGGCAAGAAGCCCGGCAGAGCCTTTGACTGACCCACGGAGGCACTGTAAATGGCTGAAAAGACCGAGGGTTCCTGGCTACAGTTTGCAACTGACCGTCCTCGACTGACCGTTTGGGCCATGGTGGCCGTCACGCTGGCGCTGGTGGCGCTGGCGGCGCTGCCAAGCGTCTGGCCCGAGCGGTTTGGTCTGCTTAATCCGCTGACCATCGATACCGACCCCGAGAACATGCTCTCTGCCGACGAACCCGTGCGCGTGTTTCACGACGATATGAAGGAGCAATTCTCGCTCTATGACATGGTCGTGGTGGGTGTGGTCAACGAAAACGACCCTGACGGGGTATTCAATGTCGGTTCGTTGCGGCGCATCTATGAGCTGACGGAGTACGCCAGCACGCTCAGGTGGCCCGATCCGGACAATCCCGGCCGGCAGGAGGGCGTGGTCGAGGAGGATATGCTTGCGCTCTCGCGGGTCGATAACATCGAGCAAGAGGGGGTCGGCGCGGTTCGCTTCAGCTGGCTCATGCCGGAGCCGCCGGATACCCGCAAACAGGCGCTCGCTATTCTTGAGCGGGCGCAACGCATCCCACTGTTCGACAATACCCTGGTCAGCGACGATGGCAAGGCTGTCGCCCTCTATCTGCCGCTGACCAGCAAGGACATGAGCTACCGGGTGCGCGAAGCCCTGCTTGACAAAGTCGCTGGCTGGAAGGATACCGGCGACCAGGTCTACATCACCGGGCTGCCCGTGGCGGAGGACACCTTCGGTGTGCAGATGTTCTATCAGATGGCGATCTCGGCGCCACTGGCAATGCTGGTTATCTTCCTGGCGATGTGGTGGTTCTTCCGCCACGTCCGGCTCATTACCTCGGCGATGATCGTGGCCGTGGTAGCGGCCGCGGGCACTATGGCGCTGCTGGTAATCAGCGGCAACACGGTCCACATCATGAGCTCGATGATCCCCGTATTCATCATGCCCATTGCGGTGCTGGACGCGGTGCATATTCTCTCGGAATTCTTTGATCGCTATCCCCAGCATAGGGACCGCCGCCGGGCCATCCTGGAGGTTATGGGCATACTGTTCAAACCGATGCTGTTCACCACCCTGACCACGATGGCGGGGTTTGCGTCACTGGCACTTACCCCGATCCCCCCGGTTCAGGTGTTCGGCATCTTTATCGCGATCGGTGTGTTCCTGGCCTGGTTGTGCACGGTGACCTTCATTCCGGCGTACATCATGCTGATGCCGGAGCGGCGGCTCACTGGCTTCGGCCATGCCGTCGGGGATCCGGACCGGGATACGGTCATGGGGCGCTGGCTGCGTCGCCTCGGCGAGGGTGTGGTCGGCCACGCCAGGGCGGTGCTGGTGGTTACCATGGTTGTGGTGGTGGCCGCCGGCTATGGCATCAGCCTGATCCGTATAAATGATAATCCGGTCAAGTGGTTCGAGCCCGAGCACCCCATCCGGGTGGCGGACCGGGTGCTGAACGAACATTTCGGCGGTACCTATATGGCCTATCTGGCACTGGTTCCGGAGGGTGATGAGGTCACCCTGGCCGACTATCAACGAGCGTTCCTCGACCGCCTGGCGTCACGCCAGAAGACTGTGCAGGCGCAGGACGACGCGACAGCCGCCGTCTTCGAAGAACTGCGCGCCATGGCGCGGAAGGCAAGCGAGGAGGCTGGCTCCGCGAAGGCGTTTCTCGATGGGCTGGATCAGCGTGTCGGGGTTCAGCTCGATGCGGCCCCTGACGCGCGTTATGATGCCTGGCTCGAGGCACAATCCTTCGTCGATGCCGAACGCCAGCGCAACGAGACCTTCAAGCGCCCCGAGGTCCTGCGCTATATCGCCAGGCTGCAGCAGCGGCTGGGCGAGACCGGTGTGGTGGGCAAGTCCAACTCGCTCGCCGATGTGGTCAAGACCGTCCACCGCGAACTTTTGGGCGGCGATGCCGGGGCCTTTCGCATCCCGGACCGTCCGGGGGCAGTTGCGCAAACCCTGCTCACCTACCAGAATGGCCATCGCCCCCAGGATCTCTGGCATTTCGTCACACCTGACTACCGCCGTACCAGCATCTGGGTTCAGCTCACCAGCGGTGACAACCGCGACATGAGCCGGGTGGTTCAGGCACTTAATGACTTTATCGCGGCCAACCCTCCGCCTGCATCGCTCCAGGCACGCTGGTTCGGTCTTAACTATATCAATGTAATCTGGCAGGAAAAAATGGTCAGCGGCATGGCCATGGCCCTGTTCGGCAGCTTCGTGATGGTGCTCCTGTTGATGGCGGTGCTGTTCCGCTCGTTGCTGTGGGGGCTGCTGTGCATGATACCCCTGACCGTGACCATCGGGGCCATCTACGGTGTGATCGGTATCATCGGCAAGAACTACGATATGCCAGTCGCCGTGCTGAGCGCCCTGAGTCTGGGGCTCGCCGTGGACTATGCCATCCACTTTCTGGCCCGCGCCCG
The DNA here is from genome assembly GCF_030540945.1 of Marinobacter sp. SS8-8. Classification (NCBI taxonomy): domain Bacteria; kingdom Pseudomonadati; phylum Pseudomonadota; class Gammaproteobacteria; order Pseudomonadales; family Marinobacteraceae; genus Marinobacter; species Marinobacter sp. SS8-8. Next base: position 77,219 of record NZ_JASSVN010000016.1, read on the forward strand.
TGCCATCCAGGCCGAGACAGGCTCCTGGCGTCGCTCGGTGGCACCGATGTTCGGCGAGCCGGCACGGGCAATAACCCGCAACGCCATCGTGCTTGGCGTTGGTTTCCTGCCGCTGCTGGCCGCACCGCTGGTGCCTTACCAGACGGTAGGGGTATTCATCGCGGCCATTCTGTTGACCGCCGGGCTAAGCACACTGCTGATCCTGCCGGCACTGGTAACCCTGCTGCAGCGGTGGCTGTTTCCCGGTTCTGGCAGGGCCGTACCGAATCCGCAATATGAAAAGGAAGGTGTGCAATGAGTAAATACTGGCTTATTACCCTGTTCCGAAGGTTGGCCCTGATGGTGATGGCGCTGGGCATAACGCCCCTCGCCCTGGCACAGGATGCCGGCGGTGCGCCGCCGGTGGAGCACATTGTCAACCGCGCCAATATGGTCTCCTACTTCCAGGGGCGTGATGGCCGCGCCAGGGTCGCCATGACCATCACCGACAGCCAGGGGCGTAACCGCAGTCGCGAGCTCACCATTCTGCGGCGGGATGGCCCGGAGACAGATGCCATTGAGGGGGGCGCCTACCGTGGCGAGCAGAAGTACTATGTCTATTTCCGGCGACCGGCGGACGTCAGCCAGATGACGTTGCTGGTGTGGAAACATCAGGACCGGGACGACGACCGCTGGCTCTACCTGCCGGCGCTGGATCTGGTTAAGCGGATCGCCGCCTCCGACAAGCGCACCAGCTTCGCCGGCTCGGATTTCTTCTACGAGGATATCTCGGGACGCAGTATTGACGACGACAGCCATGAGCTGATCGAGACCACGGACAACTATTACGTCGTGCGCAACACACCCAAACGGCCCGGGGAGGTTGAGTTTGCCTACTACGATGTCTATATCCACAAACAGTCCTTCCTGCCGGTTCGCACCGAGTATGTCGACGACAGTGGCAACCTCTACCGGCGTTATACCGCTCTGGCGGTGGAGAACGTGCAGGGTTACCCCACGGTCACGAAGGCGAGGATGGAGAACCTGCGCAACGGTGGCACCACGGAGCTGGCCTACAGCGGCATTGACTATGACCTGGGTCTGCCGGAAGACGTCTTCTCGGAGCGTTACCTGCGCCGGGCACCGATGGAGTACCTGCGGTGACCTCGGCTGCACTGAGGGCAGGAGGGCGTGGATGAACACCGGAAGCCTTCTCTGGGTGGTATTGCTGGGCGGTGTCGGTCTCGGTGGGGCGCCCGGGGCGCTGTGGGCCGCCGCGCCCGAGCTGCCGGAGGGGCTGGGTGCGCCCGCCAGTGATACCGCGGAACCGGCCCTGCCGATGGGGCTCGGCCGTGAGGCCGGGGCAGACCAGGCCACCGAGCGACCGGCTTCGGCGGCCCCGCCGTTCCGTCTGCGCGGCTTCTGGGAAGCCCGGGGCGGAACCCGGCTGGGCGATGATCCTCACCAGCGCGATCTCTCGATTGCCGAGAGCCGTTTGCAGCTTGAGGCCGAGAAATATTATCAGGGCGCAACGCTGCGTCTTACCGGTGATTTTCTCTATGACGACCTGGCCGACGACCGGGCAGTGGACCTGGAATCTGGCGAGGGCGCCTTCGACCTGCGCGAGGCCAGCCTGGTGTTTTCGCCGAGCGCGGATACCGATGTCAAGGTGGGACGCCAGATACTAACCTGGGGCACCGGCGACCTGGTCTTTATCAACGATCTGTTTCCCAAGGACTGGGTGTCGTTTTTTATCGGCCGCGATGTGGAGTACCTCAAGGCGCCCTCTGACGCATTGAAGGTTTCGGCTTTTTCCGGCTGGGCCAATCTTGACCTGGTCTATACCCCCCGGTTTGACGCTGATCGTTTCATCGATGGTCGCCGTCTCTCTTTCTTCAACACGGGGCGAGGGCGGCTGACCGGGCGCGATGCGGTTGTACTGGCGGAGCGCCCGGCAGAGGCGTTCGACGACGACGAGTGGGCCGCCCGGCTGTACCGTAACCTTGGCGCCTACGAGGTCGCGCTCTACGGCTACGACGGCTTCTGGAAGAGTCCGGCCGGGGCTGAGCCGGCCAGCGGCAGGGCCACGTTTCCTCCGCTGTCGGTGTTCGGCGCGAGCCTGCGCGGACCGGTGGGAGCGGGCATCGGCAACGTCGAACTGGGCTACTATGACTCCCGCGCCGACCGTGATGGCAACGATCCTACGGTGCGCAACAGCGAGCTGCGCCTGCTGCTCGGTTATGAGCAGGAGATTGCCCGTGACCTGACCCTGGGCCTGCAGTACTACCTGGAGCGCATGGGCGAGTTTGAGGCCTACCGGCGGACCTTGCCGTCCGGTACCCCGGTGCGGGACGAAAATCGCCACGTCCTCACCCAGCGGCTGACCTGGCTGACACACAGCCAGAATCTGGAGTGGTCGTTGTTCCTGTTTTACTCGCCCTCGGACCAGGACGCCTACCTGCGCCCCCGGGTGGGCTATCAGGTTGATGACCATCTCTCTGTCGAGGCTGGGGGAAATCTGTTTTTCGGCGCCCGGGAGGAAACCTTCTTTGGTCAGTTTCAGGACAACAACAATCTCTATCTTGGGGTGCGGTACGGGTTCTGAAAAGCCCCGGTTAAAGCCATTTATCGACTCACTGGCGGGCGCCGGGAATACGTTGCTGGCAATAAATAAATAGTTGGCTGAGTTTGTTGTGTGCTGTCCGAGAATTCAGTGAATGCCAGAAGGAAGCTTGATTGTAGTCGGAAATTGAGACACAGGCCGGCAACATTCAGCTGTAGTTCAGGTCCACGTTGTTAAATGTAGGCTGTTAATGCCGGGGTCCTTTCTCGAGTCGAAAGCCTTGGTATCTGATGTTCTCTGAACCGACACCGGGAGCTGACATGACAAACGAGGATGACAGGGAATTGTCGGGCAGTGATGCTCGTGAGGCCATAGCGGATGTTCACCAGGACTTTTTACGTTTTCTTACACGTCGCCTTGGCAATGAGGACGAAGCCGCCGACGTTCTGCACGACTTCTACGTCAAGGTGCTCACACGGATTGGCGAGGTTCGCGAGAACGAAAAGCTTCGCGTCTGGATGAGTGCTGGTGGGACAGTGCAGGTTTCCTTGATCGCGAGATACTGGCACGCTCATTCATTGGCTTGTCAGCATCTCGGTTGATGGTGGCGGTTACAGTGCGATTTTGCCGTTGCTGAGGCTCTCTTGGTCAAAGGTGAAGACAATGTCCTGATCCGGACGGGCAGCATGTTCATCTTTGTCCGGACAGTCGACCAGTGACATCAAATGACGAATAACATTGAGTCGGGCCTGCTTTTTATTGTCAGCCCTGACGACATGCCAAGGCGTGATTTCGTTGTGGGTGCGGGCGAACATTTCGTTGCGCGCAGCACTGTAGTCGTTCCAGTGTTTGATCGCGACCTTGTCGACGGGGCTAATTTTCCACTGCTTGAGAGGGTCAACGCGACGGTCTTTCAGCCGGCGTGTCTGTTCGTCCTTTGAAATATCCAGATAATACTTGAACAGCTGAATCCCGGAATCCACGAGCATGTGCTCGAATGGCAGTACCGAGCGCATAAATCCTTCATGTTCCGTCTCCGTACAGTACCCCATAACGCGCTCGACGCCGGCGCGGTTGTACCAGCTCCGGTTCATCAGAACCATTTCCCCGGTTGAGGGCAGGTGCGGGACGTAACGCTGGAAATACCAGGAATTACGGTCTCGGTCGGACGGCTTGCCCAGCGCCACAACCCGGGTTTCGCGCGGGCTCAGGTGCTCCGTGATCCGTTTGATGACGCCGTCCTTACCGGCCGCGTCGCGGCCCTCGAACAAAATAAGAATCTGAAGGTAGTTCTTGATCAGGTGCTTCTGCAGTTTGACCAGCTCCACTTGCAGCGTCCGAAGGGTTTCCTTGTAGCCCTTGGTCCCGGAAGGTTTACTCTTTGCTTTCTGACTCATTTTCAGATTCCCTGAATGCATGGTTATCGCAGCCAGACGGTGCGGGGACGCTGGCTATCGTATTTCGGAGTTTTTGTGCCTCTTGGCAGTGCCCGCGCCCGCGTTTTTCGAGCTTCTCCCTGAATATCGGTATGTACATTGTGATCATGCGAGCCTGTTTTCGGTCTGTCTGTTTTCTCCGGCTTTGGTCGTCGGTTCGGCCAGCCTCTCCCGGCCAGCCAGGTAATCCCGCGTGAGCGGCACCGCGTCCTGTTTTTTGGCAAGCTGGATTTGAAAGACGACAAGGCCGTCGTGCCGGAATGCCACTTCGCTGGCAACCAGGTAAAACCGCCACATACGACAAAACCGCTCGTCATAGATTGACCGTACCCGGTCCAGTCTGGCTTCGAACCGATTGCGCCACTCCTTCAGCGTCTGTGCATAGTGAAGCCGCAACACCTCGACATCGGTGACATAGAGACCGGACTGTTCGACGATGGCCAGGACCTCCGACAGGGCAGGGCTGTAGCCGCCGGGAAAAATATATTTGGCGATCCAGGGGTTGGTTGCCCCCGGCCCGTCGGCGCGGCCGATCGTATGAAGCAGGGCGACGCCATCATCTGTGAGACGGTCTCGCAGGGTGGCGAAGAACTCCTTGTAGTGTGGTACCCCGACATGCTCAAACATGCCCACTGACACGATCCGGTCGAAAGTGCCGTCGATGTCGCGGTAGTCTTGCAGGCGGAATTGGGCGCGGTTGCCAAGACCCTCGGTTTGCGCACGTTCTTCAGCGATCTTGTGTTGCTCCCGTGAGAGGGTCACCCCGGTGACACGCGCGCCATGGTCGCGGGCGAGATGCAGTCCGAGCCCGCCCCAGCCACAGCCGATATCGAGAACCCGCTGCTCTGGCGCCAGGAGGAGTTTGCTGGCGATCAGCGCTTTCTTGTTCCTTTGCGCTGTTTCAAGAGTGTCACCCGCTTCCCGAAAATAGGCGCAGGAGTATTGGCGGTCGGCGTCCAGGAACAAATCGTATAGCTCACCGGACAGATCGTAATGATGCGCCACGTTGCGCTGGGCCCGCCCGGCAGGGTTGAACTGCGCCAGTCTGCGATGAAGCCGCCGGAGGTTTGCCTGCCAGCGATAGTGCCATACGTCGGGCTGGCGCGTCAGGTTGATGACCAGCAACTCAATCAGACCATAGAGATCATCCTGGTCGACCGTGAGTGTGCCGTCCATATAGGCCTCGCCCAGTACAAGGTCCGGGTTGATCAGGAGTTTGCGTGGCAGGGCGCGCGCGTGCAAACGCATGGTGACAGCGGGCGTCGACCCGTCACCGTATCCTATTGACTGTCCGTCAGGGTAGACGACGACCAGGTTCCCCTGACGGACAAGGCGCATCAAAAAAATCGAAAGCAGTTTTATCGGCATCATGTCTTCTCGTTGCTGCGACTTTATGTCGTTGAAAGGATCACCGCCCCGGTCTGAGTGGACTCGCTTAAAGCCACTTGCGTAGCAACAGTCCAAGCGTGTCATACACGCCTTTTATGAATCCGCGGTGTTTCCAGGCGATGCCAGTAATTTCACGGGCATCGCGCAAGTCCGTTATGAACTCGTTTCTTAACTGGCCATTCAGGGCTTCGTTTTCGGAGATCAGTGTCAGTTCATAGTTAATAAACAAACTTCTGTAGTCGAAGTTTGCTGTCCCTATGCTCCCCCAGGCATCGTCAACCAGCAGCACTTTGGAATGCAATAGCCGGGGCGTGTACTCGAATACCCGAACGCCGTGTTCCAGTAGTTCTCGGTAAAAGGCGCGGGCAGCCCATTGTGCGGGGGTCGAGTCGGTCTTTTCGGTGGTCAGAATCCGCACATCGACCCCCCGGCGAGCCGCGAGAACAAGTTGTTTGCGCAATCCACGATCCGGTACGAAATAGGGCGTCGCCAGCCAGATTTTGTCCGACGCTCCGGCCAGTTGCTCTTTGATGGCACACCGCAACTGGACACGACAGGTGCGTGTTGTATTGGGAATGATCCGGCTGTCGCCGACTGGGTGACTGCCTGGGTTCCATTGCGTGTCGCCGCACCAGAAGGCGTCGAACAGGGCGTCAGCCTCTGTGGCCAGGGGCCCGTTGATGCAGACATGCATGTCGCGCCACCGCTGGGGGCCGTAAAAGCGCCTTGAGCCCTCGCGATGAATGTTGAACCCGCCGACATACGCCGTTTCACCGTCAACCACCAGCAGTTTACGGTGATCGCGACGGTTATAGCGCAGCGGTTGCCGCCAGCTCCAGCGGTGAAAGCGCTGCAGACGGACGCCGGCGGCCCTGAGCTGGCGGCGGTGCTGCCGCGTAAGGACGCCGCTTGAGCCCAGCGCATCGACGTGAATGCGCACGTCGAGGCCTTGGCGGGACTGCTTCATCAGTTCATCAAGCAGATCGGCCCCCACCTCGTCCGCCGCCAGGATATAGGAGGCAAGAAAGATACGCCGGGTGGCAGTACGGATCGAGTGGACCATCTCCGCATAGAGTTCGTCTCCCTCACCGAACAGCCTGAACACATCCTTCATGGCCCCGCTCTCGGGTTTACCTGCCGCGTCGCCGGGGTTGCCGCGCATCGCTATAAGCCAAACGAGCCGATACCCAGGCTGTCATTGGTGTTTCTGATCGAGGTTTTTGCATCGCGTTCGGCTCCGGTAAGTGCGCGTATGGCGTCGATGGTTTCCGGAACAACAATTGCCTGGTTGTCGACCATATAGGCATAGAACAGCTCACTGCCCTGCACCTTGAGCATGTCTTCCCAAAGCGCGACTTCATACAGGCTGTCGTGAGGCCGGCCAAGGTCGGCCATCAACTCCTTGACACTGTTGATCGCGCTGAGCCCGTCGCTGATCCGGATAAGGGCGATGCGGGAGGAAGTGCGAAACGCATCGAGCACTTCGTCCTTGCTCGCGTCACGTGTCAGTTGTACCGACCAGTAGTGCAGGTGGGCCAGTGTCTCCGGAACCTTGACCGCCATGGTTACCACATCCAGGTCGGGGTCGACACTTTGCGCATCCGGGCCCTGGTGACTGGGAATCTCGGCCTCTGGCAAGAGGGTATTCATGATCCCGCCCTGATGGCTCTCCCAGGGGTCGGTGGCCCGGCGCAGAAGGGTTCCCCGTGCCCGGTCCAGCAACCCGTGGCGTTTGAGCGCTGACAGGGTGCGAATGATCGACGTCGTGTTACATGAGACCACGCGCGTGCAGTCACGGCCGACAGCGCTGGCGTAGCTGGCCTCGGCCACGAATGAATGGCCCGTGCTTTCATGTTTCTCGCCGCCATGGACAATGTACTTGATGCCGAGCCGCCGGTAGGTTTCGATATTCTTGCTGGCCTGGTGTTTCGGCGTGCAGTCCACCACGATATCCGCGGCTTCAAGCAGGTCATCAAGCGTGCCGGAAACATCAAGCCCTGCTGCCCTCATGCTGGCGGCATGCTCCGAAGTGGCACCGTAAAGCGCGTACCCCTTGTGCAGAGCGGCCCGTGGCCGCCAGTCCGTGGCAATGTCGGCCACGCCCGCCAGGGCCATGTCTTGCTGTACGGCAACGGCCTCGGCTACCCGTTTGCCAATAACGCCGTAGCCATTGATGGCAACCCGAATAATTCTCTGAACGGCCATGTTTTGCCCCCCCGGTTTTCTCAAAAGAGTGAACGAGCTTACAGCGCTTCCAGGATAAAGATTACAGACAAAAGCTGAATTTCAACTGAACGTCCTGATAAATATACACCTCTGGGCAATGGCAATCCGAAAAGTTGATGCCGATCAAACCAATAAACAGTGGTAAAGTGCTTTTCAGGTTCAGTTCAGTCTGGTGTAGTGGGATGATAAGCCAACACGCGGCAATTCCATTGCCTGGAGCCAGATCGAACATTACAGGATTGGCCCGGAACAAAACTGTCGAAAGGATGAACGGATGATGTCTGCGAAACACAGCAACGCTCATGAAGAGAATACGGTCGCCGGAGGAGCAGGGGGGAAATTCACCTGCCCGATGCATCCGGAGGTCATATCCGACGAGCCGGGGGATTGCCCCAAATGCGGAATGCACCTTGTGCCTCTGGAGCAGGCCGGAACAGGTTCCCATTCTCATCACTCCCACCATTGTTCCGCAGAGCAGGAAAAACCGTCAGGCGATGAGCGGAAGTATGATCGCGTGCCGCCTGGGTATTCGGGTGTGGTCTACACCTGTCCCATGCACCCGCAGGTGCGCCAGACCAAGCCCGGCGCCTGTCCTATCTGTGGCATGGGGCTGGAGACGGAGTCTGCCGCCGTTGACGATGAGGGCCCTAACCCCGAGCTGGTGGACTTCTCCCGCCGTTTCTGGGTTGCCCTGGTCTTTACGGCCCCCTTGCTGGTTCTGACCATGACCCCCTATGTCGGTATCATGGCCGTTCGCGAATTCTTCGGTGAGCGTGCCTCGCTCTGGATTGAACTCGTGATCGCCACGCCAGTGATCCTCTGGTCCGGCTGGCCCTTCTTTGTCCGGGGGTACAATTCGTTTCGCACAATGAACCTGAACATGTTCAGTCTTATTGGCATGGGGGTCGGGGCGGCCTACATCTTCAGCATCGTGGCGGTGCTCCTGCCGGGGATCTTTCCGGCAGGCTTCCGGGACTCCGAAGGCAACGTTGGCGTTTATTTTGAGGCGGCAGCCGTTATTGTCACGCTGGTCCTGCTGGGCCAGGTAATGGAGCTGAGGGCTCGTGAGGGCACCGGCAAAGCCATTCGTGCGTTGCTGGATATGGCCGCGAAAACGGCGCGTGTGATCCGGCCCGACGGCACCGAGGAAGAGGTCGCTCTGGAGGATGTGAAGGTCGGTGATCATCTGCGGGTACGCCCCGGTGACAAGGTGCCGGTGGATGGTGTGGTTATTGAGGGCCGATCTTCCATCGATGAATCAATGATTTCCGGGGAGCCGGTTCCGGTGGAGAAGACCGAAGGTGATAAGGTAACCGGAGCCACCATCAACGGTACCGGAAGCCTGGTGATGGAGGCGACCCGGGTCGGGGCGGATACCATGCTCAGCCAGATCGTCGAAATGGTCGCCAATGCCCAGCGCAGTCGTGCGCCTATCCAGAAGTTTGCCGATATGGTGGCCGGCAAGTTCGTACCGGCGGTTATTGTTGTGGCGGCCCTGTCCTTTGCAGCCTGGGCTATCTGGGGGCCGGATCCCGCTCTGTCCTATGCGCTTGTGTCCGCCGTTGCGGTGCTCATCATCGCGTGTCCCTGCGCACTGGGGCTGGCCACGCCCATGTCGATCATGACAGCGACGGGGCGAGGCGCCCAGGTGGGAGTGCTGATCAAGAACGCCGAAGCCCTGGAGCGTTTTGCCAAGGTGGATACCCTGATTGTCGATAAAACCGGCACCCTGACGGAAGGCAAGCCAAAGCTGGTGGCCGTGCTGCCGGAATCGCCTCATGACGAGACCGAGGTCCTGAGGCTGGCGGCCACGCTGGAGAAGGGGTCGGAGCACCCGCTTGCCGAAGCCATTGTTTCCGGCGCCGAGGCGCGCAACGTGGCACTTGGCAAGGCGGATGATTTTGAGGCGGTCACGGGCAAAGGGGTTAAGGGCGTTGTTGATGGCAAGCCGGTGGCGCTGGGCAATGCCAGGCTTCTGGAGGAACTGGGGCTGGACGGCGGCCATCTGATGGAGGTTGCCAACGCCAGACGCGACGAGGGTGAAACCGTTATGTTTGTGGTGCTTGACGGCGCCGTTGCGGGCCTTGTCAGCGTTGCCGACCCCGTCAAGGAAACAACGCCCGCCGCGCTGAAGGCGCTGCATGCCGCGGGATTCCGCGTTATTATGGCAACGGGTGACAATGAGCGCACCGCGAAGGCCGTGGCGGGCAAACTCGGAATTGATGAGATCCGCGCCGATGTGCTGCCAGAAGATAAGGCCCGCATCATTCGTGAGCTTCAAAGCCAGGGGCGCAAGGTGGCAATGGCAGGGGACGGGGTCAATGACGCACCCGCCTTGGCCCAGGCCGATGTTGGGATTGCGATGGGAACCGGCGCGGATGTCGCCATCGAGAGCGCGGGCTTTACCCTGGTCAAGGGCAACCTCGGCGGCATTGTCCGCGCCAGGCGGCTGTCCCGGGCGACAATGCGTAACATCAAACAGAACCTGTTTTTCGCGCTGATCTATAACGGCGCGGGCGTGCCGATAGCGGCGGGCGTGCTCTATCCATTCCTTGGCATACTGATAGGACCTATCTTTGCCGCCTTCGCGATGAGTGCGTCCTCTTTGTCCGTGGTGATGAACTCCCTGCGTTTGCGTCGCGAGAAAATCTAGGGGCGGAGCGGGTAAGCAAATAGAAACCGGGCCGATGCCCAGTAAGAACGAGCATGGCCAGGGGGGAAGCCCCCTGGCCATGCTCGTTCTTACTGGGTGAAGACTGACTGAGAGGTAACCATTCACACCTGAAAGACCGGCGCGAACCCACCTCCGGGCGTGCGAAAGTTGGTTGTCTGGCCCTGATATATACGCGCAGCGGCAAGCAGACTTTTGCCAGCGTAAGTGTACAGGCGAATATCGACTTTTCGGGTGACCACGGCATCGTCGATTCTCAGGGTTCGTTCTCCGGCGGGAACCAGGTCCTGTGCGATATAACCGCCACTCAGAATGTGTTCGAAAACGCGCCGGGTCATTTTGTCGCCCCGGTAGACGCCCTTGCTGCCATGGCCCGCAACCGGCTTGAAGAACAGTTGGCGCCTGGCACTCCACAACTCAGCCGCGTCATTCCTTGAAACCTGCCTGGTTCCCGGCACGGCCCTCTCCAGATAGCCTGCATCCGCCTCATTCAGCCCCCAGTCCCGTAGCGACTGGGGAGCGGATAGCAGGGTCAGGTTTCGCTTGTCGGCCAGCATGGCGTGCACATGGGGGTTGGGCGTTACCACCGCCGCGCCGTCCTGATACGCATGCCTGAGCGTCGCATGGGGCGGGGTGTCCAGTGCGAAATCCACCAGCCGGTTGTACACCATGTCAATGGGCTTGCCGCGGGCTGTCAGCGTGCCGCTGGCATGCTCAAGTTCCGAGGGATCGAGTATCAGCGTCTCAATTCCTTTCGCCTGGAGAAGCCGTTGGGCCAACCGGAACTCGGGGAACATAAACTGGGTCTCCGGGGCATCATCCACAATGGCCAGGCGACTGGGCACGGAATTGCCACGCTGTCTTTGCCACTCCCGTTTGAACATTGTGAGCACCGCGTCCTCGAACCCATCGAGCGCTCGATGGGTTGCGGCGGTCTGCTGGGATGGGTCACAGCAACGGTGCTGGGCCCGCGCCAGCACAACGTTGAGAAACGCGCCGCCGGCATTGGTGTTGATCTCGATCAGTCGGGGGCCACCGGGGCCCAGATGAAAGTCATAGCCCATGAATGCCCCCATGGGGCCGGGATCGAAGCGTGCGATTTCCGGCGCCCAGGACAGTACGCGCTCACGGTAAGACGGAAGTTCGGTGGCTGATTCGATCGCCTGAACGATCCGCTCCATCGTAGCTATCTCTTCCCGGGGGACGAAAACCGGTGTGTTTGAAAAGAGACGGTGGAGTTCGGAGACCGTTGATGGTTCGGTTCCGGCGCCCGACAATTGCATCAGCAGGCTGTCGTCGAGGGCTTTGCGGTCGAGAGTGACGCAGTAGCACTGCCGGTTGAGTTGGTCTGCGCGGGTATTGGCCGTTGGTTGGTAACTGTGGGTCGAGTCTTGCATCTGGCGCCCGTGGCTGAGGTGGGTTGTTCGGCTTGTGGAAACGGGTGTCGGTTATCTCTGGCGGTCTGGACTATAGTGCCGGCATTGGTCCCCGTCAAACACAGGTCAGGTGACGGTTTTCAGGCCTGTGGAATGTGGAGATTGGCAGCCAGGGGGGAAGTTGCCTGTACTAGGAGTCTGCGCGATTTCTGCCGTGCAGACTCCTGGGGATTTTACCTTCGGAGCAATCGCGCAAGATCTTCGTATTTCTCTCTTTGAATAATGGTATTGGCGCGGTTGCTGTGTACGCCGTTGACCCTGCAAAAGCGCCAGATAAAGGGTCAATGAGGAATCTCGACCGTCACTTGCAAGCCGCCTCCAGAAGCTGCTGAGAAGGTAACATGTCCGCCATAACGCTCAACGATTTCCCTCGCTATGGCGAGTCCAAGGCCGTGCCCCGGTGTTTGCTCATCCAGACGCAGCCCGCGCTGGCCCAGGCTGGTCATTTCGTTTTCGTTGACCCCCGGGCCATCATCGGTCACGACCATGCGAGCCAGGCCGTTGTTTTGTGACAGGGAAAGCTCAACGTAACCGTTCGACCATTTTCCCGCGTTATCCAGCAGATTTCCCAGGATCTCGTTCAAATCATGTTCCTCAACCGGCCAGCGGCTTTCCTCGGGAAGATCGCTGGACAGCTCAAAGGATTTTTCCGGGTACAAACGGCCAAGCATCCAGAGAAGATCCCGGGCCTGCTTCAATGGGTACGCACTTTTTCCAACCTGCGGGCCGGCGAAACGACTGCGCCGCATTTCCGCTTCAAGCTGTTTGTCGATGCTATTCAGCCGGACTGCCATCTGCTGCCTCAGGTCGTTGTTCAGGGGGCGGCTTTTGTCCTCCAGAATCTGCCGGACGGCTGCGATGGGTGTTTTGACGCTGTGGGACAGGTTTGCCAGGGCCTCTCGTGAGCGCTCCAATCTCTGATCCAAAGAGTCGAGCAGCTGGTTGAGCTGCTTTACAAGGGGCTGGAACTCCTCGGGGGACTGGACGTTAATACGCGATATTTCGCCATCCTGGAGCCTTTTTAATGCAGCCTTGAGCGTTACAACAGGGCGCATGGATAAGGTAATGCCGAACCAGATCACGGCGACCAGGAGCAGCATCAGCAAAACGGAGACGATGGCCGTCCAGGCATGGAGTTCTGCCTGGCTGCGTTTCAATGCGCCGAGATCCTCGGAGACGATCACCGTGACAGGCGTTTCGTCTGCCTGAAACGTCTCTCGGTAGGCCAGGATGTCCGAGGGTGCGCCAGCTGTTTCCGTGTCGTGCACCCGAAGGGTTCCGTCTTTTCCGGACTCAATCAAGGGCATTAAAAGAGGCGTCCAGGCCTCGGGCGAGATGATTGTTCCGGAGGGCGACCGTATGGCAAAGGCGTGATGGAACACGTCCTGGAAATAATCACCGGTCTGGAGCGTATCCACGCGGCCATTCGAGTTGCGAATCTGGTGCACCAGGAATGCAACCTCGTCCTTGAGCCTGCTTTCAACGAATTCCCTGGACATCCGTTCCAGCAACAGGCCGTGCACCAGCCAGGCGAGAACCATCAGGCAAATGCCGGCCGGCAATAACAGGACGAGCAGGGTTCCCTTGACTGAGGCTGGTTTTCTAAACAACATCGTTGAACAGGTACCCCTGGCCGCGACGTGTTGAGATGGTCTTGGGGCCCACCAGTTTCCTTAACCTCCGGATATAGGCCTCGATGACGTTTTCACTGGGGTTGTCATTAAGGCTATAAAGTTGTTCCATCAACTGCTCCTTCGAGAAAACCTGGCCGGGCCGGCTCATCAGGCAGCGCAACAGCCGGAACTCGGTGCCTGTCAGAGGGTGTTCCGCGCCTCCCTCCAGTTTCAGGCTCTGGCGATTCTCGTCCAGCTCAAAGCGGCCGGCCTTTACCAGAGAATGGACTCTTCCTTCGCTTCGGCGCACTATGGCGTTAAGGCGGGCGATCAGTTCTTCGGTCTGGAAGGGCTTGGCCAGGTAGTCGTCTGCCCCGGCCTTCAGACCATTTACCTTATCGTGCCAGTCGTCTCTGGCGGTCAGGATCAATACAGGAAAGCTGACGCGGTTCGCCCGCCACTTTTTCAGAACATCCAGGCCGTTCCCATCGGGTAGGCCCAGATCCAATATACTTACACGATAGTCCTCCTGCTCACCAAGAGCGGTGGCTTCTTTTGCCGTGTGGGCGGTATCAACGCTGAACCCTGATTTCTCCAGTTGCCTTATCAGACTGTGTGAAAGTAAACGATCATCCTCAACTAATAGTAATCGCATAGTGGTTCCTTTTCCGTGGCAATATGATCGGCGCAGTCTCGCTGAACCGCCTGAATCCATCCTGAATAATAATTATTTTGGTATTTTCAGCAAGAATTCAGGTTAGTGAGCGATGGTATCAGCCGATTCTGGACATTGCTCAATTTTCTGGGCAAGTGTGACCAGCGCTTACTATAAATTATTGCAGGAGAAGATGGGATGAATGCATCAAAGTTCTTGGTGGCGGCAGCCGCGATCTCGATGTCCGCAACGGCATTTGCAGCGGGTGCTCACGGCGACGGGCACGGCGAAGGGCATGGCAGCGGACGCGGCGGGCACGGCGTGGCAACTGGTGAGCCCGGAAAGGCGTCGGAAGCCACCCGGACAATCACCGTGGAAATGTATGACAACTACTACGAGCCGGACTCGATTGATGTGAAGCCTGGCGAAACCGTGCGCTTTGTGGTGCAGAACAAGGGCAGTCTGGTTCACGAATTCAATATTGGCACGCCCGCCATGCATGAAGCCCACCAGAAGGAAATGATGATGATGGTTGAGCGCGGCGTGATCCAGGGCGGCAAGCTCAATCGTGACAAGATGGAAATGGATATGGGGAATGGCCAGGCCATGAAACACAACGATCCGAACAGCGTACTGCTGGAGCCGGGGCAGAGCAGGGAAGTGGTCTGGAAGTTTTCCGGAAAAGGCGAAATTGAGTTTGCTTGCAACGTTCCCGGGCACTATCAGTCCGGTATGTATGGCGAAGTGAATTTCAACTGACCCTCTCTCTTCCCCTTCGATCACAGCGGCGTGCCTGGTATCAGTTTCCCTGGCATCAAGCCGGGAGAAACCTTTACCTGCCGGTTTTCCATCCGGCAGGCGGGTATCTACCGGTTTCGCGGCCTGGTATCCACTGAAACCGGCCTCGGGTTGAGTTATGGCCTGATTGACCACGTGTTCTCACCCTCTGTGGGAGTGGTGGCACGGAAGACAGCTTTTCGTTTACACTTTGATGTACGTTAAATTCACTTATACTGCCAATAACCAGCATTCGACATGGAGGGCCTGCCGTGATGGCAAATGACATGTTTGGTAACACCATGTGGGCCGGGCACTGGCTGTGGATGCTGGTGATTGCTATCGTAGTCGTCGTCCCGGCCTGGCGTATATGCCAGCGCACGGGTTATCCGGGCTGGATGGGCATCCTGATACTGATCCCCATCGTCAACCTTATTCTGCTCTATTTCATCGCGTTTGCGGATTGGCCAGCAGACAGAGGGGGCGGTCAAAATAGTTGAACATCAGTATGCCTGTTGCCCCACTGCACTTCTGAATCATGGGAGATAGCTATGTCGTACACGATCAACCGACTTATCGGGAATGCGGGTTTCGAGGATGTGGACAAGAGAACGCGTCAGGCGCTCGCCGATCACGGCTTCGGGGTGCTGACGGAAATTGACGTCAAGGCCACAATGAAGAAAAAGCTCGACAAGGATATGTCCGCGTACCGCATTCTCGGGGCCTGTAATCCCGGTATGGCCTGGGAGGCCATTGGCCTGGAGCCTCGTGTCGGCGCGATGCTGCCTTGTAACGTCATTCTTCGCGAAGTTGCGGAGGGTATTGAGGTCAGCGCGATAGACCCCGTGGCTTCCATGACCGCAATTGATAATGACGGGCTCAAGCAGGTTGCCGGGAAAGTCAGGGACATGCTTTCAAAGGTTGTTGAATCGATTTGAGTGGCCGGGAGAGACCTGACTCCCATCGTGTCCCGACCTAAGATGTGGTTTTATGAAACTCCAGGGGCGTAACCGGTGGTGTTCTTCGCTGGTGGCGCCCCACGGTTTATTACGCGCGGACTCCTGGTTATGACAACAGCAGGCACAAAGGTTTATTCCATGTCCTTTGACCTGTCTTTTGAAAACCAGGCAAACAAACACCAGCAATACAGCCAGCGTTAAAAACCTGGCTGTCACCAACCCACCCGCTGGCGTTTTTCCACCAGTTCGAGCAGGCTGTTGAGTTGCTCCAGTTGTGCCTGGCTAATGGCCGCGGCGCGACTGGCCGAATGCCCCTTAACCAGCGCGGCCAGCGCCTCAGTGGTGTTGTTCGGCACTTGTTTCCGGTACAGCGATTTGGCGGCGCTTCGCAGATAGCCTGCTTGCTTGTCAGTCCAAAGGAAAGATGAGATCCCGGATGTAGAGAATTAGGGGGTTTCAGAGGTGGGTGCAAACTAAGAAAGTTCGAGTGACCAGCGTAAGCTGATATTTGTCATACCTTTCCATCTGTAAGTTGATTTTTTTACAGCGGAAAATCAGAGAAAACAGTTTCTCGGCGGATGTACTGACAGGTATAGCTGAAACACCGGAGTAAAGCAAAGGAAAACCTGGATGAAAAATCACCAAGTCGAGTCTATTGACGGGGAGATCATCGGCGCTTACTAGATCGAAAGGGGCAGGAGTTTTTCGGTAAGATTCGCTTTACAGTGAAACGGATTTGTCCAAAACGGTGAGATAATCTGGTAGGGAGCATGAGCCGTCAGTCGAGACGTATCATGTATTCAAACAGGGATGGACCATCGATCCACTTCTCCCATTCCTGGTGCGTGGCCCATTTCACTTTCTTTTCTTCGACCAATCTTCGAACATCCTGCTCGGTACAATCCAGAGCGAAAGTTACTTTGTTCAATGAAACTGATCTCCGAGTTGCAGACTTGCGCTGCTGCAAGAGCCATTTTTCAAACCTGGATTCATCAACAAAAATCTTGGAAAGGAAATTGCCCTCGCCAAACCCGCCTGGAATCACTTTTTTCAGAATATCGTTTACCAGCATTCCGGGATTAGCGAAGTTTCTCCGAAAAATCGGTGAATCCGCTTCGATCTCAATAAAACCATCAGTAGTCTGTACCGGGAATTGACGTAACCTGCCGATGATTTGTTTGGCATCGAAACGCCGCTTTTTCGACTGCTTAACGTTTTTGAAAGTTGGGAAAATTCCATTGGATACAAGATCCTCGACGTCCTCTTCATTCCAAGCCATGGTGCTTGCAATCGACGCAATATCGAGCTGATAACGATATCCAATCCCGTCTTCCAGTTCGAACCCAGCTTCACGCCTGGGTTGCGCGATATATCGAGTGTTCTCGGGAATAACCTCCTCGACAGACACGCCACCGAGTGGAATATTCAGACCATGCTTCGGGCCATTCCAGTCATTGAGAAGACCGTCACTGAACAATTTGCAGGGCGCTTCAATAAACTCTTCTCCCAGAGGAAGTAGGTCTTTCCGCTTTTCATGGCACTGCATACGCCACTGCGCGAAAAAACCGGGCTCCTTAAGAGTTCGGTAGGCGCGGGCAACATATTCGGAATGCTCAATCAAGCGGGGAGCGGCTTCCAGAGTGTCGTGAAGTGAATCGAACGGCCGCATCATGTACAAGATTGCCCTGCATAAATCGTGAATCACTGTACGATCAACGTTTGATGGATTCTGCCCCAGCTGCGCCCATAGATGGGACTCGAGGTCAGAAATGTCGGAGGTAACCGGCGCTCCTGATTCAGCCCAGTTGATTTCACATCTGTCGCAACCCACCAGTAGGCTCCCCGACCACTTCAGCGCTTTTTTGCAATTGGGGCATTCAGCCGTCAGCAGTGACGAGTGCTTAGGGCAGGTAGAGGTGAATGCCAAACTCCACCTCCAGTCCAGAACTCCGGTCTCCGCGACACACTGGGTGCAGATTCTTGGATATCCCATGCGGACGTCCTGAATCAGACGACTCCAATCTCTTTGCCACGGCAGGTCATCCAGTCTCTCAAATTGCATCAGGTCGTGCCGCACAGGACGTTCGAGCCGAGTTTCAAGGGCATCAAATAGGTCGTCAAAGGCAGGTTGACACCAGCCTTTGACTACATGGCTCGACTTCCCGACACCTAGAACATCCATGATCTCGGAAGGCTGAAAAATGCTGTTCAACTTGCCGAGGCGCAACAGATATCCGGTCAGGGATTCACCTTTAACAGGCAAGGGACGAACGGCAAGTCTTTTCATAAGCTAATCTTCCAATGCTCGGAATCGTCCTTGATAGCCTTCCTCTGGGCCCTCGTCACCCGCTCAGCGACCTTTTCGATAGGTGCTTTGAAAGGATCAAAGCTCTCCAGTTCAGGGTTCAACGAACTTTTTGCAAAAGCTCGTGATAAGTCGCTTTTGGTAATTCTTTGCCCATTTTCAGTCTCCTCAATCGCCATCCTAAGAAGGAACGTGATCAGCCTTGGGATCCCCCTCGTTGCAAGCTGGAGGCGGAAAAGCATTTCGTCATTGGCAAGCTGAATGATCTCCACCCCTTGCTTGCGCAGGAACGTTGTACAGGCATTGACATAGTTCCCATAGATCCGAAGTTCCTCAGGAGAGTCGATACGAAACGGCTTGAGACGAACCTGCCTGTGTGCAAATCTCTGGTACAGTTCCTCGAATTTGGCAATGGACCTGTACCCTTCAGGTGTGCCTGCCATGATCACTGCAAGCTTGTGTTTATCCATCAAGAGCTTGATTTGATTAACAACCCCTCGGGTGTTCGATGCGGCTTGCTCTCTGAGGAAGTGCTGGAACTCGTCCACCACCAGCATTTCCACGCCGCGTTGCACGATCAATTCGTTAAGCTCCATTTTTAGATCACTAATCGAACCTTTGATAGAGCCTTCATATCCGGAAGCCAAGATGATCTCCTGAAGCATGCTCTTCAGGGTTGGGTTAGGTGGAACCGACAAGTGAATAATCGGCTCTTTGGAACCCTCCTCATTCTCCAAATCTCTTCGGCCCCTGAGATGGTGCTTGATATAGGAAGCCAGGATCGATGTCTTCCCCAGCCCGGGCATTCCCATGAGCAGCATTCCTGCCCCCTCGGTTCCATGCATCGCGTGGGTTCGACCGATTTCCAACACGGCATTCTCGAAACGCTCATGCCGGGTACGCCAATCGGCAAGAGCTTCACTAGCAGAACTGGCATCAGGGGCAATCGTCATGGTTTCCTCAGTCATCTTCGTATACCTCATCGTTGTCATAGCTGGTATCAGTCGGTTGATAGGTCCGGATGTTTACCGAACCCAGTTGGGTCTTCGAGTCTTCTCGGCCTTGCAATCCCTCCTTCTTCAAACGCTGGACTTCATCGAATAACTTGTCAGGCTCGATCCGATTGGCGCTCCTCGGCCCGACTTCCTTCATCCGAGTATCGTGAGCCTGATTGGCGTCTTTGACCGTCCTACTGGACTTGGTGGCACGGGGGCCAGTGGCTCCTTTGTCTTTGTAGTGGGGTTTGTGCTTTACCCGGAATTCAGCCTCAGTCATACCGACTGGAATCCTCCAGTCATTCACGCAGACCTCGAAAATCTCATCAGTAAAAGGGTCCACCACATTCACGGATTGGATATTGCTGTGCGTGTACTCGACTCGAACGACAGGCTCCTTATCAAGCGCCCGCAAGCGATTACCAATACTTGTGAGCCGCTTTGGCGTATCGTTGTAGCGGCGGCCATTGTGCTGAATACCTTGGCTACCTGAGATCGTGCAGAATTTCACCTCACCTTTAATGAGCTTCATCTCCTCCATATCGGCAGGCACGAACGGCGGGAAGGTTTGCGCCTGACTTTGCCAGACACTGTATGGAGTGTCCCCGTTGAGCCCCCGATGAGGCATGTGGTGGTATTCATCCGCCACCCACCTGAACAAGGCTGAGCGGAATTCAGGGAGAGTCATCACGGCTTTCTCCTTGATTGTTGCATCAAGGTTCGAGTTATCCGTGTACTTGCCACAGTACCCACGCAGGCTCTTTGCGAAGGAATTCCGCAGTGTCTGGAAAAAACGCTCCACGAACGGCTTTCTCCATCCCGCGTAGGTTTCAACAATCTCGTACTGAGAACCCGCATTGATGACGAATGCCATCGACCGATCAGCGACGTAGCCAGGACCGCCATCGATGGTGATCTTTTCGAACACCCCATACATGGGCCAGTCGCTCTCAACCTCTTCCGGAAGATCCTCCGGCAGTTTTGGACAGATGGCGTGTTTGTAGCTTTCAATGACTGATGCCGAATCCTCACCACGTCCGACTTTGATGAAAAGACCGAGGACGGAGCGTGAGAAGCAGTCGAGAACGGCAAAGAGAGTCACAGTGCCAATGTACCGACCTTCGCTGTCGAGCAAACCAATCGCCAGATTCGCCTCAACGCGCTCAAGAATCCGGTCTACGCGAACTTTCCGCGTCGCATTCCGGTCAGCCGCCTTTGCAGCCCTGCGACCCTCCCGACAATGAATCACATCAACCTGATCAAGCTGCTTAATCCATTTGCGGAAAGTCTCGCGACAAGGTCGGTTCACTGAGGCATCGAAATCTGCCTTGAAGTCCTCGGTAAAACAATCATAGGCGTACTGCACCGTTGGCTTCCCAAGCTGAAGGTAATAATCGTCAATCTTCGCTAGCGCATAGTCCTGCACATCCTGGGAGAACGAAGACGAGCGCCTGCGCTTCGGTGACAAGAGGGTTGAGGCAATACCCTTTGAGTGGTGATTTGAACGCTGGGCCCAGCGGGCCAGAGTTGCCGGAGATGGTGGATTGGTGTCCCCAAGTTCGCGGGATACGCGCGAAATTACGGCCTTGCGGATTTTGACGCCACCGACACCGTTTTTCTTCGTTACGCGACGAAGCTCTTCGTAATAGGCGGAACGACGTTTGAATTCGTCGAGGTCAATTTGTGAGACCTCATGCCACTTGCAGTCAGGCTCCTGAGTCTTTTACGGTGCTGCCCAGACGATTGCTGGTAGTATCGAAATCGGCGAACAGTCCTTTGATGTCGCCTTCAGAAGGGTAACCGCTAGCGGATTGTTCGATATCGGCAAAAATTTTGGCCAGATCGGTGTTTAGGCTGTCATTTGTATTAGCGCCCTTAGCGATATTGGAGAATAGTTGGCTGGGGTAAATAAAGTAGCCCTTGGTCTTAATGGCATCGTCCTTGATGTCGTCGGTGATGACCTCATCATCCAGCTCAGCATATTGAATGCTCTCGTCGCCGCCTTCGATGTAGCTAGTTTCCGTCCATAAACGGCGTGTTTTCAAGGTGACCCACCCAGCCAGGTGAGTCAATTTGTCTATTTTCGCCGACTTTATGCCGACTGCATCGCAGTTTGCAGGCCTGCGTCACC